>JBEKDH010000028.1:0-29479 GCA_050014455.1 Occallatibacter sp. | reverse complement strand
TCCACCCGCCTCGCTCCTGCTGATCGAGAGCTGAGGAAGCTCGTGAATCAAGTCCTTGTAAGGCATGGACGACGGCAGCTCGACCATGAGTCGAATCCTTCCGACGGGTACGTTCTCGCGGAAGACAAACCGGTAAAGACTTCCGCCCGGGAAGTAAGGACTCTTCCCGTCCACAATCACCGTCTCTTCGACGATGGAGCCGACTGCCATCCCGGGGAGCGGCGCCCGGCGCACATGCTGGGATGAAAACGTCTCGTTGTCCTCTGCCTTGACCGGCGCGTCCGTAATGGTCTTCTGATCGAGTTCAATAAAGGTTCCATCCGGCTGAAGGACGCGCGCATGAATCTGCGACGGATTCTCGTACCAGGGATCCCAGGCCGATGACACCTCCGCCCACCCCTTCACGGCGCTTTCGGCATCCACGCGATAGATGAGCCGGTACTGGTAGTAGAGCGTTTCATCGGCGGCAATACGGTAGTTCCCTTCTTCGTAAAGAATCTCTACTGGATACTCCTTCGTTACCGGCACAGCCGCCGAAGCGCTCTTCAACTCCGCCGCGGACAAGACGAACGGTCCCCCCGCAAACGGCGATTCGGAAGCCGGAGCGCCTTGAGCAGCCATCGCTGAAACAGGGAAAAGAGACAAAACACCAACCAGAGAGAACGGCACCACAAGGCGCAGGATACGTATCATTGAGAGCACTTCCTTTGCCGCCGGAACTTTCCAACCAATCTACCACGTCGCAACGAGGAAGGTCGTTACCAATTGAGTGGGACGCGCTGCCGGCGGCCGTTCACGAATCCGCGCTCGCGCCCCTTGCAGGGAATCAAGGAACCTCGGATTAAGTCGATGTTTTGAAAGGGAACGACTTTGGTTGTGCCGCAAACGCATTGGAATGAATGTCGGGCTTGATTGATCGCTGCAAAGGCAATGTCCTAGCAGCCGCGCCGGAGGCGCAGTGTTCGTTAGCCCCGCGTTTCAGCGTGGGGGAAGCGGATTCCACATGGGAACTCCGGAGTCCCGTAGGGACGGCGCACGACATTTCTTGTACAGGAATCAATAGCCCCTGAGGGAAGTCTTTAGAGGAATTGGAAGCTGTTCAGAGCTTCCTTAAGCCGCGCAAGCGCACAATCATCTCATGCGATGCCCCCACCCAGCCTGTCCGGTATGTGGCCGTTCTGCACCGTATGAACGGCCGCCGATCCGCAAGAGGATGAGGCTCGTTTGTATCCACGATTCGCTCCACGGAGAGCCATCTCGGGTAGTATGCTTCCACCCATGGCAGAATTCCCCGCCAACCCAACCCGTTTCGATCCATACAAGAACTTCGAATTCCGCGTGAAGTGGGATGGCGCTTACATCCCTGCGATCTCCCGCGTAACCGGCCTGCTGCGAACTACGGAAGTAGTCGAACACCGGGAGGGCGGCGACCCCAGCACCAGCCGCAAGTCGCCAGGCCGAACCCAGTATGAGGCCATTACCCTGGAACGCGGACTTACCGACGATACAGCCTTTGCGGATTGGGCCAACCTGGTCTGGAAGCTCGGCGCCGGGCTGGGTTCCAAAGTGTCGCTGAACGGGTTCTGGAAAGACATCGTCGTCGATCTATTCAACGAAGCCGGTCAGCTGGTCCGCTCCTACAAGGTTTACCGCTGCTGGCCCTCGCGGTATCAGGCGCTTCCCGATCTCGATGCCGGCGACAACGCCATTGCCATCGAGCACATCAAGCTGGAAAACGAGGGATGGGAGCGGGATGCTTCGGTCGTTCCGCCACCCCAGAATTAGGCCTGCGGTTCAGAAGGAGCCGAAGGCGGCCGGTAGAGCATGGTGGGCAGGAACATGAAGATGTGCGCGCAGGCCGCAACGGCAAGCGCGTAAGCCACGCACCACCATTCGGCCCCGAGGTTCAAGACGGCCGCGATTGACGCCACGAGAGTCACTCCGCCGGAGAGAAGGAACGCGCGCGCGACCCCGGCGATGCTCGGGCTGCGCGCAGGCTGCCCGGCAACCCGATTGAAATTGCCGATCTGAGTGCCCTCTGTCGCAGTCGACGCGGCGCGCCATCGCTGAATGGAGCGCAGTAAGCGCCGCTGCGTGGCCAGCCAGCGCAATGGATGCAGGATGAAGGCCTGCATCTCGCCGGATTCCGGGCTGCGAAAGCGCACCATCGGATTGTCTCTGAGCCATGCAGCCGGCGAGGCGGCCACCATGCTCACCTCCACCACGTCCGCGGGGTTGAGCTTGATGGTGGTGCGCTCGCTCTTGTAGCAAAGCCGCCCGCCCTCGAACCAGAGAAGGCCGGCATCGAAGAAGCGGCGGCCAGCGTAGAGGCGCGGCACGTCGTCGATTGCCAGGCCCACCAGTTCTCCGCTGACGCCGAGCTTGGCCTCCAGCTTGCGCCGCAGCCGGGCGTAGGAAACTGCTATCGCGGTTGTGGGCAGGGCCTTGGTCAGAAGGCATCCGAGCAGGATTCCACCCGCCAGTTGAGCCACGCCCGCCCCCGCATATCGAAAGCAAAGCCACGCAACCAGCAAGCCCGCGCCGCTGGCCGCGAACAAAGCGGTCCAGCCGTAGACTCCCGCCGTGATCTTTTGCCAGGCAGGGGTGAAGAGTACGCCGCCGGCCTCCTCGGCGGGAAGCTGGTAAGATTCGCCGGGATCGCCGCCGGCGCACAAGGTTTCCACCTCGGATGCTCCCAGCCTCCAGGCGGCGGCCAGCGCCTGGATTCGCTTCCGGGTCGAGGGATGCGAGGAGATCCACTCCGCGGCGGCATTCATGTCGAGCGGAGTGTTGTTATTGCGAGAGACTCTGGCCAGGGAACTGATCATTGCTTGAGGATCGCCGGTGAGGGCTGCCGCACTGGCGTCGGCGGCAAACTCGCGCCTTCGTGCTCTATATAAGGCGACAAAGAAGACCGTCAACGGCAGAAGCACGGCCCCGAACAATCCGCCGGTGTAATAGAACAGCAAATCTCTCAACGGCGTCTCGAAGAGCACCATCGCCAGGCCCAGGGCCATCCACGGCCCGCGGTTTGAATGGCTGAAATGCGCCAGCTCGTGGGCCACAACCGCATCCACTTCGCGCTTGCTTAGCGACTGCACCAGCGGAGCGGTGAGAAAGATGCTCTTCCCCGGCAGCGCAAAGGCGGCCGAGACCTGCGAGCGCGTCGAAAAGGAGACGATGACCTTGACCGGAGGGCGTCGCGTCTTGGCGCACAGCGCATCGATGCGCTCCTTTAGTTCGCCGCTGCTCAACTGCCGGACGCTGGCGCGCGCGGCGGCCCGAATCCAGGCCCGCCGGAGAAGGACAAAGGCCGGCGCGGCGGCCACCCACGCGATCACAAGCAGCCAGTTTCCTGCCGTCATCGACGGCAGCGCCCCTACGGCACAGGTCACCGCCAAGGGAATGACCGCAAAGCCCCAGAAGACCTCGCCAAACGAGCCGCCGGGCCTGCGGCCGGCCTGCTTCCGGCTGCCCAGCGCGACTCCGGCGGCAACACAGAAGAGCGGCGGCCACAGTTCCACGAATAGCGCCGCGAGGTTGGCCAGCGGATTTCCGAAGAGCAGAATCCGGAGAGGCATGCCCGCCTGAAGATGCGAGGCCGCGCCCATCCACAGGATGACGCCCAGCAGCAGCACGTATCGGCTGAGGCCCGCCAGCGCCGCCCGAGAGAGGATTGCCGCAAACAGCGTGAGCGCCAGCGCCAGAGCAAGCAGGGGAAGATAGACGCCCGCCAATTGATCGCGGCGGTAGCCAAACCTGACATGGATGGGCGGGGGCAAAGCGCCAGCTTCGAAGCGGCCCGTTCGACTCACGCGCATTCCCGCTCCCAGCTCCTCCATTGACAGCGATGTGGATTCAATTCCCAGGCGCGGATAATTCAGAAAGAGCTGAACCTCGTCCGTAGCGGCGAGTTTCTGCGCGAGGGGAGCCAGGTCGACGACGGCTTCAAGCGAGAGCCCGTCGCGCTTCAATGCGCTCGCGCAGTGGAATTCGTCGAATCTGTCGGGTTCTGTCTGCCTCCTGCCTGGGCAATGGATAACCTCCGAAACGACTGGACCCCACTCGAATCCCGTCTCCAGAGGCCAGGGCTGAACTGAGACGTCGCCGGCAGCCTCCAGGTGAACCTGTATCGTGACGGCCTGAGCTTCTCCTGGGGCCGTGGGCAACGCCGCAAGGCAGAGGACTGCGGCAAGGACGGCGACAAATTTGGCGCTCATCGGCAAGGCGGCAGACCTCCTCCAGGTTCCAGAGTCCCCCATACTAACCCAAATCGAGCAGCATTCTCCATACCACCGCAGAGCCACGCGTGCGACAGGCGCTCCACTCTTTCCATGCCAGGAGGTGGACGTCTGGTTCTTCTTCGCGGACCCATCGCGAAAGAGTGGAACGGTTGAGTGCCCCGCCCCGGATGTAGAATTCATGTGCAATGGAAGGAGTCCCAGTTATGGTGAAGCAAAACTGGGCCGCCCGGCACTGGCGCACGGCTCTGAGTATGATGCCGTCCGCGGAGCGATAGAGGAGATTCTCCATGAAGAGTGAAACAGGCATGGGAATGGGAAGGCGCGCGCTGCGTGTCGGCGCTGCGGCTGTTCTTTGCGTACTCGCGATGGGCGCATCGGGCGGGGAGCACGCAGTTGCACAAACAGCCGCGGAAGTGGGGGGAGTCGTCAAGACGCTGGACGCCAACTCCCAGGCTGTGGTGGCGCGGCTGGCCGAATTGGATCGGCTGCCGGCTGAAGAATGGCGTTTTCACGCGGGCGACCTGGCACATGGGGAGGCGGCCGATTTGGACGATTCGTCGTGGCAGGTGGTGAAGGCGGGCGCGATTGCGCCGCAAGATGCTGTGTGGTTCCGGCGCTGGATCGAGGTGCCGCAAAGCCTGCATGGATACGACTTGACGGACGCCACGGTGTGGTTCCACCTGGGGGCGACCGCCAATGGCCCCATGCCGGAGATCGTTAATTTCAATGGCCGGCGAGTGGCACTGGGCGACGATCTGGAGCCGATCATTCTCTTCGACAAGGCCAAGCCCGGCGATAAGGCGCTGGTGGCCGTCAAGTTGCTGCACACCGTGGATATGAAGCGGTTCACCGGCGCGGATCTGAAGATCGATTTCGCCCAGAACCGCCCCAATCCGGAGGATTTGCGGATCGAGTTTCTTACCGCAGCGGCGCTGATTCCGAGTCTCTCAAAGAATCTCGCCGCGGATAGGGCGACCCTGGCGACGGCCATCGGCATGATCGATCTGGCGGCGCTGGACGCGAAGAATCAGGCTAACTTCGACGCGTCCTTGAAGCAGTCGCAGTCGGCGATGGAGGCTCTCAAACCGCTGCTGCAGCAAGCGACCCTGCACCTGACGGGCAACGCGCATATCGACGCGGCGTGGTTGTGGCCGTGGACCGAGTCAGTGGATGTGGTCAAGCGAACCTTTGCCACCGCGCTGCAGTTGATGAACGAATATCCGGATTACACTTTCACCCAGTCCGCGGCGCAATACAACGCCTGGATCGCGGAGAAGTATCCGCAGATGAACTCGGAGATCAAGCGGCGCATCAAGGAAGGTCGCTGGGAGATTGTGGGCGGCATGTGGGTGGAACCGGATCTGAATATGCCCGATGGCGAGGCGCAGGTGCGCTCCATCCTGGTCGGCAAGCGCTGGTTTCAGAGAGAGTATGGAGTCGATGTGAGGATCGGCTGGAATCCCGATTCCTTCGGATACACCTGGCAGTTGCCGCAGATCTACAAGAAATCGGGCATCGATTACTTTGTAACTCAAAAGACCCGATGGAACGACACCAATCAGTTTCCCTTCAAGCTGTTCTGGTGGGAGTCGCCGGACGGCAGCAAGGTTCTGACTTACTTTCCCCACGACTACGGGAACGGCAACCTCAACCCTTTGCGCCTGGCGATCGACTTAGCCGAGGCGCGCAGCCGGGCGTCGGGCCTGACGGAGATGATGGACCTGTTTGGAGTGAGCGATCACGGCGGCGGGCCGACGCGCGCCATGCTCGATGAAGGCTTGCATTGGATGCAGCCGGACAAGATCGTTCCGAAGATGCAGTTCGGGACCGCGCAGAGTTACTTTTCCGGCGTCGAGAGCAAGCTGGTTGCCGACTCGCCAGTGTGGGATTACGACTCGATCGCGAAAGGCTACGTATCTCCCGTATCTCCAGGGGATGGGAAGGTCGCGATTCCCACCTGGAAGAGCGAGTTGTACTTTGAGTATCACCGCGGCGTAATGACCACCCAGGCCAACCACAAGCGCAACATGCGCGACAGCGAAGAGCAGGCGCTGAATGCCGAGAAACTCGCGTCGCTGGCGTGGCTGGATGGCGATCCGTATCCGGCCGACCGGCTTACCGAGGCATGGAAGAAGATCGCGTTCAACGGCTTCCATGACCTGGCGGCGGGCTCGGGCATCGCCGTCATCTACAAGGAAGCACAGCAGGATTACGACCAGGTGCGCTGGGCGACAAACGAAATCTCGCAGCAGGCGCTCAAGACGCTTTCAGCGCGGATCGATACGCGGGCTGCAAACGGAGTGCCGGTGCTGATCTTCAATCTTCTGGCCTGGGAGCGCTCCGGGCCGGTAACGGTGGATGTGCAATTACCGGCGCCGGCCAAAAATGGCCTTACCGTTCTGGATAAGGCCGATCGGGTGGTGCCTTCGCAGCTCCTGGAGAGCGATGCGGCGACCGGCAGTTACCGGTTGCTGATCGAAGCGCGCGACGTGCCTTCGCTGGGCTACAAGGCGCTGCATGTTGTGCCCGGCACGAGGCCTTTTGCGAGCGATCTGAAGGCGGAAGGCATGAAGCTGGAAAACTCCGCGCTGAAGGTTACGGTCGATCGGCAGACGGGGTGCATCGTCAGCATTTACGACAAGAAGGCTCGCTTCGAAGCGCTGGCTCCGGGGGCCTGCGGCAACCAGTTGCAGACCTTCAAGGATCTGCCCAAGGAGTACGACGCGTGGAATATCGATCCGGGCACGTTGGACCACGTCACGCCGATCGACAAAGCCGACTCGGTGGAGCTGGTTGCAAAGGGGCCGTTGCGCGCCGCGATTCGCGTGACGCGCAGTTGGCAAAGTTCGAAGTTTGTGCAGGAGATCGTTCTCGACGCGGGCGCGGACCAGGTGGATGTGGTCAACGACATCGACTGGCATGAGACGCACACTCTGCTGAAGGCCGCATTTCCGCTTGCCGCGGCGAGCAGCAAGGCGACCTACGAAATTCCTTTCGGCGCCATCCAGCGCCCCACCACCCGCAACAACAGTTGGGAGCGCGCGCAGTTCGAAGTGCCCGCGCTGCGCTGGGCCGACCTTGGCGATGGGCATCACGGCTTCAGCCTGCTGAACAACTCCAAGTATGGATATGACGGCAAGGACAATGTGCTGCGCATCTCGCTCCTGCGTTCGCCCACCTGGCCCGATCCAGATGCCGATCGCGGACACCACCACTTCACGTATGCGCTCTACCCGCATGCCGGCGACTGGAAGCAGGCGCTGACGGTGCGCCGTGGCTACGAATGTAACTACATGTTGCAGGCAGCCCAGGTGCAAGCCCACTCTGGCAGCCTGCCGGCGGAACACAGTTATGTGACGGTGAAACCCGAGAACGTGGTGCTGACCGCCCTCAAGAAGGCCGAGGATGCCGATGGGTTGATCTTTCGCGTGTATGAGTGGGCCGGAGAAACAAGCGAGGTCGAGATTCATTTGCCGGGTGGAGCAACCTGGGCCACGGTCACCAACCTGATGGAAAAGCCGGAGGGCGCGGCGCTCAACATCGTGGACGATACGGTCAAAGTGCCGATTCATCCCTACGAAATCCTGACCGTGCGCGTGGAGTATGGCGCAAAGCGATAGCGCGACTCGACTGAGTGCCCCAGTTCTCTCCGCTGCGGCGGAGAGAACTGGGAGCGCTACAGCCGGGAATGTCTTGGCTCATGCGTCTGGCAGCGCACAGAGCGTCTGACGCTGCGTACCGCTCCCTGCCGCCGGTCCCCTGCTCCTCAGCCCTTGGCGAGAGCGAAGCGGCGGTTGACTTCGTGCCAGTTGACGACGTTCCACCAGGCGGCAAGGTAATCGGGGCGGCGATTCTGGTACTTAAGGTAGTAGGCGTGCTCCCAGACGTCGTTGCCGAGGATGGGGTAGAGGCCGAGCGTGAGCGGCGAGTCCTGGTTGGCGGTGGAAAGAACCGTCAGCTTCCCAGCGGTAAGAACCAGCCAGCCCCAGCCGGAGCCAAACTGCTTGGCCGTGGTCTCATTGAAGGTTTTCTTGAAGGTCTCAAAGTCGCCGAAGTCAACGGCGATCTGGTCGGCAATGGGGCCTGTGGGCGCGCCGCCGACTCCATCAGAGCCCACAGGGCCCATCAGGCGCCAGAAGGCCGTGTGGTTGGAGTGGCCGCCGCCGTTGTTGCGAACCGCGGTGCGAATCGCCTCGGGAACCTGGGCCAGGCCGCGCACCAGATCGTCCACGGACTTGGCGGCCAGTTCGGGGTGATTGGCCAGGGCCGCGTTCAGATTGTTCACGTAGGCCTGGTGGTGCTTGCCGTGGTGGATCTTCATCGTCTCGGTATCGATGAACGGTTCAAGAGCCGCATAGTCGTAGGGAAGCGGCGCAAGTTCGTAAGCCATAGGGGAATCTCCTCCGTTTGAGAAATGGTTCGGGCAGGTTTCTGCGCGTGGGTTCTGGGATTCGACGGCGCCGCCCGTAATGGACAAAACGCCTTTCTTTGCATCAGTCTGACAGACCCTGTGCTTGAATGGATGCGACAAGGGGCGGGCAGGATGCGCCTTGGTGTGTAAATGGCAAGAGAAACCAGACTCTGCTGGGATTTCGACCTCGTCGCGGTTTGACGCGGCTCGTCGAGAGTGGCCGGTTGAGGGTTGTGTCTTCCCATCCCTTCCGTTCGCCGCGGTGCGCTGCGGCGAACGGAAGGGATGGGGTGCCCAGACACTCGGGGCTTTCAGGCAAAGGCCGTGTCGCCTTCTTCGGATTTCCAGGTCTCAGAATCGAGAGCTGGAGCACCCCCAGCTTGGTTACAATGGTGAAGTGAAGATTGACGCCAGATAACGCCAGAAAGCGGTTTCTCTCCTGAGAAAGGCTGGAGCATCCGGCACTTCAACGAAAGGGATTCGTACATACCATTATGACTTCCAGCCTCGCGGAACTCTCTCTCGACCAACTGTCCATCGACACGCTGCGCCTGCTCGCCGTCGACGCCGTGGAGAAGGCCAAGAGCGGCCATCCCGGCGCTCCGCTGGGCTGCGCGCCCATCGCTTACCTGCTCTTTCATAAGCTGATGAAGCATAATCCGGCGCACTCCAAGTGGGCGGACCGGGACCGGTTTGTGCTGTCCAACGGGCACGCCTCGGCACTGCTTTACTCCACGCTTTTTCTCACCGGGTACGACCTGACGCTGGACGATCTGAAGAGCTTCAGGCAGTGGGAGTCGCGGACCCCCGGGCACCCCGAGCGAAACGATACGGACGGCGTGGAAGTGACCACCGGGCCCCTGGGACAGGGCATTGGCATGGCCGTGGGCATGGCGATGGCGGAACGTCATCTGGCGGCGGTTTACAACCGGCCCGGCTTCGAGGTGGTAGATCACCACACCTTTGCGCTGCTGGGCGACGGCGACCTGATGGAAGGGGTCAGCCACGAGGCGGCCGCGCTAGCCGGCACGCTGGGCCTGGGCAAGCTGATCTTTATTTATGACGACAACCTGATTTCGCTGGATGGGCCTACCAGCCTGAGCTACAACGACGATGTGCTGGAGCGCTTTGAGGCTTATCACTGGCATGTGCAGAGGGTAGCCAACGGCAATTGCCTGGCAGCCATTGACGCGGCTGTCGAAGCGGCCAAGGCAGAGACCGCCAAGCCTTCGATCATTGCGGTGCGGACAGTGATTGGCTACGGCAGCCCGAAGGCGGGCAGCAACAAGTCACACGGCGAACCGCTGGGGGCTGAGGCCGTGGCGGCGACCAAGAGGTTCTTCGGCTTCCCGGAGGATCAAAGCTTCGTGGTGCCCGAGGCCGCGCTGGCCAACTGGCGCAAGGCCGGGGCGCGCGGCGCGGAACTGGAGGCGGCGTGGAAGGCGCTCTTCGCGGACTATGCGGCGGCCAATCCGGAGCTGGCGGCGGAGTTTGAGCGCACGCAAAACGGCGTGCTCAAGACCGGCTGGGAGAAGGCGATTCCCAGCTTTGCGCCGGGCAAGCCGGTGGCTACCCGCAACGCTGGCGGAGAGATCATGAACGCCATTGCCGGGGTTGTGCCGGAGCTGTTTGGCGGAGCCGCGGACCTGACCTCATCGACGCGGACGATCTTCAAGCCGGGCGAGAGCTTCCACGTGGACCCAGCCGGGCGCAATGTTTTCTTTGGCGTGCGCGAGTTTGGGATGTGCGCCGCGGTGAACGGGATCGCCGCTCACGGAGGGCTGATTCCCTTCGGGTCAACCTTCTTTGTGTTCTCTGACTACGCCAAGCCGGCCATCCGGCTGGCGGCGCTGATGCAGGTTCACTCGCTCTTCGTGTTTACCCACGACTCCATCGCGCTGGGCGAGGATGGGCCGACGCATCAGCCGATCGAGCACCTGATGGCGCACCGGGCAATTCCGGGGCTTACGGATTTCCGTCCGGCTGACGCCAACGAGACCGCCGCGGCCTGGAGGCTGGCTCTGGAACGCAAAGGGCCGAGCTTTTTTGCGCTCACCCGGCAGAACCTGCCGGTGCTCGATCCGGCGGCCCGCGACCTGTACGCCGGAGTGAGCAAGGGCGCCTATGTTCTGGAAGAGGCAATCGACCCGCAGGTGGTGCTGATTGGCTCCGGCTCCGAGGTTTGGCCGGTGCTGGAGGCCGCGAAGCTGCTGGCAGCCGAAGGCATTCGGGCGCGGGTGGTCAGCTTTCCCAGTTGGGCGCTCTTCGGGGAGCAGACGGCGGAGTACAAGGCGAGCGTGCTGCCCGCGGGCGTACCCCGGCTGGCAGTCGAGGCTGGAGCGACGCTGGGCTGGTGGAAATATGTGGGCCTGGACGGCGATGTGATTGGGCTGGACCGGTTCGGCGCTTCGGCACCGGGGCCGAAGGCGATGGCCGAGTTTGGCTTCAGCGCGGAAGATGTAGCGGCGCGGGCGAAGAAGCTGGTGAAGTAAAGACAGTTGTCAGTGATCAGTAGTCAGTTTTCAGTTTCTTAGTGCTCCGTCTTGAAAGCGGTGCTTCAGCTTGGCTTCAGCTTCAGGAACTGACTACGTCCAAATGATCATCGAAAACCTTTCGAAGGGAATGCACCTTGAAACTAGTTATCGCTTCCGACCATGCGGGATTTTCTCTGAAGGAGGAGGTCCGCGCTTATCTTGCCCAGGCCGGCCACGAGGTTGTGGACCTGGGAGCTTATAGCGGCGACCTTCCTGACGATTACCCGGACTTTGCGGAGCTTGTTGGGGCGGCGCTGAAGCGGGGCGATGCGCCGCGCGGGATTCTCATCTGTGGATCGGGCGTGGGGGTGTGTGTGGCAGCCAACAAGATTCCGGGCATTCGCGCGGGCATGTGCCATGACACCTACTCGGCGCACCAGGGCGTGGAGCACGACGATATGAACGTGGTGGTGCTGGGCGCGCGCATTATCGGCCCGGCGCTGGCCTTCGAGGTAGTGAATGCCTTTGTGGGCGCAAAGTTCATCGCCACCGAAGAGCGGTTTTTACGGCGGTACGAGAAGGTGCTGGCCATCGAGGCCAAATACCAGTGCGGGGACGGCGGAACGAGCCCGGCATGACGCAGGATTGGATTGCAGTTGGCCGCCGCTGGAGCCAGATCTAGTTTCCGCCAGGCCGTTAGGGCTCTCATCTGGCATTCACCGCGAAAGCGCACACTGAAAGGCGCAGATGTTCCCCTTCGACGCGATTCTCTTCGATGTAGGCGGAGTTCTGCTCACCAATGGCTGGGATCGTCGCGAGCGAGAGGCGGCGATCGAGCATTTTCACCTCGATCTTGCCGCCTTCGAAGCCCGGCATCAAGCGCCTTACGACGCCTGGGAGCGGGGCGCGATCTCTGTGGAAGCCTACCTGGATGCAACCATTTTCTGTGAGCCGCGCAGGTTTTCTCACGACGATTTCTTCGGCTTCATGCTGAACCAGTCGAAGCTCCTTCGGGACGGGGCGCTGGGAATCCTCGAAGAGCTTGCGGCCTCAGGCAAGTTCCTGCTGGGCGCGCTGAACAACGAGCCGCGAGAGTCCAACGAATATAGATTTGAATGCTTCGGCCTGCGCAACTACTTCCAGGTAGCTCTGAGCTCCTGTTACCTGGGGCTGCGCAAGCCGGAACCGGCGATCTATCTTCGCGCGCTGGATATTCTGGGCGGTCCGGCGGAGCGGATTCTGTTTATCGACGATCGAGCGGAAAATGTAGCTGGCGCGGCGGCCGCCGGAATGAAGGCAATCCGATTCGTGGGCGCAGATGCTCTGCGGCAGGAGCTGAAACACTTGCGCGTCTTCTAGGACCGGATCTCGACGGGTGTACCCACAGGGACCAGGTCCCATATCTCGTCAATCTCCTGGTCGGTAACGGCGATGCAGCCCAGCGTCCAGTCGTAGAGACGATGCGCGACGCCCACCCAGCGCTTGCCGTTGGGCAGGCCATGGATCATGATGGCTCCGCCGGGCGAGACGCCCAGCTTTGCCGCCCGCTTGCGATCTTCTGCGTTCGGATAGGAGACGTGCAGAGCCTTGTGATAATGGCTCTCCGCGTAGCGCGCATCGATGATGTAGTGGCCCTCCGGCGTGCGGGCGTCGCCCTCGCGCTCTTTGGGCGCCATTCCGCCCTGGCCCAGCGCCACCTTGTAGGTGCGGATTACTTTGCCCCCGGCCAGCAGTTCCATCAGATGGTCCTTCTTGAGGATCAGGATCGAATCGGCCTTTTGCGCTGGCGCCGGCTGCTGGGCCGGTAGCAGGTCAGACAGAGCGGCGGCAGCCGCGCAGAGCCCAAAGCAGAGAGCGGCGCGCGCCAGCTTGCGTGCGATGCGGGCATAAGCCCCTGGGGATTTCATGCGCTCACTTTACTACGAATGGCCGCGCTCCGGTCGCGGTTGAATGCTTCATACTTCTGGTATGCGGCAGTTGATTCGGCGGATGGCTCAGCGGTTGGCCCGGCTAGGGCGGTTTGGGATTCTGCTAGCCATGCTAACGAGCGCCGGGACCGCCGGCTGGGCGCAATCGAGGCACGACGCACAGGGTCGGACGCAAACGGCGGACTGGCAGCACGCCATCGCTCATGCTGCCGCCATAACGCCCGATGCGCGCGTGCTGGTGCTGGAGATCGGTTCAGGGCATTTGCTGGCTTCTGCTCATCTGGCTGAGGCGGGCCGCACGCTGGCAACTCCTGGCTCGACGCTGAAGCCGCTGATTCTCTACTTTGCGCTCGAAGCCAGGCGCTGGGACGCGGAACGCAGGGTGGCGTGCAGCCGCCAGCTGCACATGGGCAGCCATCAGCTCAACTGCTCCCACCCACCGGCTGCCCCCATGAACGCGCAGCAGGCGCTTACCTGGTCGTGCAATTCGTATTTTGCCGAACTGGCAGGGATCCTCGAATCGGAGGATCTGCACAAGGCGCTGAGCGCACGGGGATTGCTGGGCGCAACCGGGCTGACGCCGCAAGAGAGCGTAGCGGCCTTTCGCCAGCCGCGCAGCCGGGAAGAGGTTCAGCTTGCCGCGCTGGGCGTGGAAGGGATTCGCGTGACCCTGCCGGAGCTGGCGGAGGCCTACCGGTCGCTGGCGATCGAGCTGGCGGCGCATCCAGATACCAAGGCAGCGCGGACCGTGCGCGCGGGGCTGGCAGACTCAGCCAGCTTTGGAATGGCGGGCGCGGCGGCGCTCGGCGGCGTGCCCATTGCCGGCAAAACCGGGACTGCCAGCGCAGAGGGTGGCGGAGCTTCACATGGCTGGTTTGTGGGCCTTGCGCCAGCCGAGTCGCCACAGGTGGTGGTGGCCGTCTACCTGCCCGCGGGGCGCGGCTCGGATGCGGCTCAGGTTGCAGCCAGCCTGCTGGCGCTCTCGCCACTGAGGAAGCCATGAAGCGGGCCGCGTGGGCAATCTGTCTGGCGGCAGGCGCTCTTTTTCTGGCCGCGGGCGCTGCGGCCGGGGCGGGACAGACTGCGCCACGCGCCACCATCCGCGTGGGGTTGTGGACGCGGTGGCGTGATCGCGATGCGACCGTTACGCCGCTATATGGAGCGGCGATTCGCCTCTGCGCCACCTGCCCCGTCCGGCCGCTGGCGGCGATGGCGGTACGGGTCAAAAACGCCGCGCTGACCTCGACTGAGCAGGGCGGCGCTGACCATTCCTCGACCGAGCTGCTGCTCACCGGCAGCTACGGGATCACAGCTCATGGCGAGTCGCTGACGCTGGCCTGGCCGCTGCGCATCACGGCGCACGCGGGCGCGCTCAGCCTGGTCGTCACGCTGCCGGTGGAGCGCTATGTGGAACTGGTTGTGGCCGCCGAGAGCGGCGCGGCGGATGGACCGGAATCCCGCAAGGCGCTGGCCGTGGTGGCGCGCAGCTTCGCGCTGCAACCATCGCACGGCCACGCCGGCTTCAACGTGTGCGACTCGACTCATTGCCAGTGGGTGCACTGGCGCTCGACGCCCGAGGCTCACGCGGCAACTCTTGCCACAGCCGGAGAGGTTTTGTGGTTCCGCGGCAGCCGCGCCGCGGCGTATTTCCATCAGAATTGCGGCGGACGCACAGCGGCAGCCGAGGAGGTTTGGCCGGGGCGCGCCGCACGGGACGGGGCGTTGGGCCACCTGGTTTCGCGCACCGATACATACTGCCCGCGAGCCGGATCGAGCGAGTGGTCGGCGACACTTTCGCGCGCGGAGTTGACCCAGGCGCTGGCCGAAGCGGGGCTGGCCGCGCCTGGTTGGAAGAGCCTGACCATCGCCAAGCGGGGCGAGTCAGGGCGCGCCACCGTGCTGCTGGTGGGCGCGGCGGAGGTTCCGGCGGAGAGCTTTAGGCTGGCCGTCGGCCGCGCCCTGGGATGGAATCAGATTCGCAGCAATTGGTTTGAGATTGCGGCCCAGGGCGACGGCTTTCTCTTTCATGGGCGCGGCTCCGGCCATGGCGTAGGCCTGTGCCAGGCTGGCGCGGCAGAGATGGCGCGGGAGGGACGCGGCTACCGCGAGATTCTTGCCCAGTATTTCCCTGGCGCAACGCTGGGCGAGGAGACGATCGGCGCGGCCTGGCAGAGCCTGGGCGGCCAGGGCTTGGCGCTGGAGACGAGCGAAGCGGCAGACGGCGCGTTCCTTCCCGCCCTGGCGCGCGTTCTGGCCGAGGCGGAGAGCCGCAGCGGGCTTACTCCCGAGACTGCGCTGACCGTCCGCGCCTACCGCTCCACGCCAGCCTTTCGCGATGCAACGCTGGCTCCCGGCTGGGTGGCCGCCTTCACCGAGGGCGACCGCATTGCCGTACAGCCGTTGCGCATCTTAGCCGCGCGCAAGCTGCTGGCCGGCACGCTGCTCCACGAATTCCTGCATGCGCTGGTGGAAGAGCGGGCCGCTGTTAGCACGCCGCTCTGGCTGCGCGAGGGACTCGTCGAGGCCTGGTCCGGCGACGCGCCACGAGAGTCGGGTGCCCCATCCTTTCGCCGTTCTTCTGGCGAAAGGGTGGGAATCAAATTGACTCTGGAGCAAACCGAGCAAAGACTGGCCCACGCCACAAGCGAAGCGGAGTCGGAAGCGGCCCACCGAGCCGCCGACTGGTACGCTCAGCAACTACTGGACCGCTTTGGCCGGGAGCAGGTCGTCGACTGGCTGCGCTCCGGCGTTCCGCAAAGCGCGCTAGTTGCCCTCCGGTAGGTCAAGCTTCACCGAGGCCTCTTTTTCGGGCTCTGGCGGCCCAACCAGCGCCGGAACAACCACCAGCACCTCTTCCGCGGGGGGCTTCTGGCGGCCAAACAGCACTGCGACCCAGCCCAGCAGCAGAACCCAACTGCCCACTGCCAGCAAGTAAGTGGCGAGCAGCTTCAGCGCCACGTGCCATACCTGAGCATGAACCGAACCGCTTGGCTCGGCGGCAAAGAACCGGCTCGGCAACTCGACAGCGACCAATGCCGCCAGCAGCACAGCCAGCCACCAGCGCCAGTTCCATAACATGCGAATCACTCTCATCCAGGGAAGCCGCCAGCCCCATTGGGCCGAGGCGACAGCATATGGAATGACCTTCGCCGGAACAATCACCCAGCGGAAGACCCACTCCAGATAAGTTATCCAGAGATAGATGTGCTCGTAAGTGAAGAGCTTTCCCCGCGCATGGGAGGATGCCCGCGAGTTCAGGTAACCCGCCCACTGCGGAATCTGGTCGTCGCACCAGTCCAGCACCGCCCAGCACACTGCGCCCAGGGCAATCCAAACCAACAGAGTTACCGCGCCCCACACCAGCTTGACGCGCTTCCCGTCGTCGTCCGCAAAGCTCCTCACTGTCCCGGCCTGCAACTCCAGCGCCGAGATTGCCAGCAATATGGGCACAAGCAAGCTGAGCGCCACCTGCCACCAGTGCTTGTCGGGCAGGCGCGTCCACGCCAGGCCCACCAAGAGCAACAGCGCGGTAAGAACAAACTGGGCCGCAACCCAGCGCCAGCCAAGGCGCAAACGGCGAAATAACTCGTTAAATGGATTCACGGCTGCACCTCCAGGGTTGCGGGCTCGGTGGTAGTTTCCACATTCGATTGATACATGGGACCTGCCTGCGCGGGACTTATGACAAATTTGCCAGGGTTGACCACCTTGAGCAGGTAAACATACTCACGCCGCCCGTCGAAGCCAGTGTTGAAGAAGGCGGCGCGGTCGTCGTGGAACTCGCGGCGCGTGTACCAGTCAGCCCACCACACGGGCCGGCTGTTGATGGAGTAGAGGTCGGTGCGGTCGATGAACTCCGTGCCCGCCGGAATGGGATCCTCGGCCAGCAGATACCTCCAGCTTGTTCCATTCAACGCCAGCCTCACAGCCACAATATCGCCCACGTGCACTGGACCTTTCAGCGGAACCAGGTCGTAAGTGATGGGATCGGTGGGCTTGAGCTGCCTCTTTTGCAGCAGGTAGTAGTCGCGGGTGATATTGAGCGCCAGTTGGCCTTGCTGGTAGAGCTTGCGATCTGCCGCGTACCATGCGCTCTCCGCCGACCAGTAGGTGATGCCGTTGCCGCTCTTGCGAACGGTCACCTGGCCGCCGCTGCCGAGTTGCGCGGCGGGAACCTTGATGCGCCAGGGCGCCGCAAAGCCGTCACTCGGGCCAAAGTGCCGTGTGCCCACGCTGGCGCCGTTCACCAGCACCTCCACATCGGAGGAGTTTGCAAGCTCCCCGCTGAGGACCAGATAGTCGGTGAGTCCTTGAATCACCATCGCCGTCTGCTTGGTCGATTCCCAATAGCCGCCGCTGCGATGCTTACCGAGCCACTCGGCCGCCTTGGGCAGAAGGCCGCTGAAGCGGTCCTCGCGCGTCAGCAGCTTGAGCGAAAAGGCCGTGGTCTCGTCCGACGTATCGTCCCAGTAATCGAGCAGGCCGTCGTAGGTTCCTTCCCACCAGGCGTCGGCATCGGTGGTTTTGGCCTTCCCTTCGAGGAGCACCGCGGCTTCGCGAGCGCGGGGATCTCCGATGGCGTCCAGAGCCAGCCCGGCAAGCGCCAGGCCTTCGTCGCTCAGCCTCGCGCGGCTGTCCCAAGCGGTATCCATAGCCTCTTTCGGCGCGCCGCCGGTTGTGGCCAAGGCGTAGACCACGTAGGCGCGCAAGTCGGGGATCATCTCAGGATGCGCGGCCAGGGTGGACTGGAGCCATGCGCGGCCCTTGTCGATGCGATCCTCGTCGATCTTGTAACCGGCATCCCTGGCCTGGCCCAGGCCGCTCACCACATAGGCGGTCATGAAGACGCGGCTCTCGTCGTCCGGCCACCAGCCCCAGCCTCCATCGTCGTGCTGGAAGCCGTAGAGCCGGTCAAGTCCAGCACGCACCATGTCGTTCAGCGTGGCGCGGTCAATGGGCGACTTCAAATGCAGTTTGTCCACGGCCTGCGCAACAATCAGGTCGGGCAGGAAGCTGGACATGGTCTGCTCCGTGCAGCCCCAGGGATAGCCGGTGAGGTAATCGAGCGCATCGAAGACCGTTCCCGCCACCGACGGCGCAATGGTGACGGTGAGCCCCCGCGATGCCGCGTCGGAACCGGCCGGATAGCTAAAAGACCACTGGTTCTGCCCCGCCCCGGAGAAGACGACGCCCGAGGCGGCCGCCCGCTGCTTCACGCCGAAGGGCAGCACCGGCAGGGTCATCTCCAGAGCGTCGGATTCCTCGTCGGTGAGGGCTTTGGCGGTCAGCACGGCTTGCCCGGCGGCCCGGGCGCGCACGCGCCACTCCACCACGTTTTCGCCGCGCGCCGGAATATTCACCTTCTGCGTCTGTCCGCCGGCCACGTCGAGCCCGGCCACGTCCAGCGCGAAGGTTACCTCCTTCTCAGTCTCAAGGTAGTTATGAGCGATAACTCGAAGAGTAACTTCGTCGCCCACCCGGAAGAAGCGCGGAGCGGTCAGGCGCACGATCAGATTCTTGCGCGTGAGCACGCGCGTCACCACGCCGCCGGCCTTGCCGTCGTCGGTCATGGCGCGGATGGTGGTGCGCCAGGTAGTGAGCGAATCTGGGAAGCTGAACTCGACCTTGGCGTGGCCATCGGGGCCGGTGCGGATATTGGGATTCCAATAGGCCGTATCCGGAAAAGCCTTGCGCACTTTGGGAATAACCAGGTCGGAGCCGGGCTTGACCTGCGCCATGCGCGGATGGAACTGGGCCACGGCCAACTGCGCCAGCAGCGGCGACTTGGTGCCCGCCTGGCCTGAAAAGAAGAAATCGAAGGAAGTCTGTGTCTCCAGTGGCGCCTCGCGCTGGGAGTAGAAGAAGTGAACAATATCGCCGCTCTCGTCGGGACGCACCGAGTAAAGCGCCTCATCGACCTCGCCGAAGCTGAGGTCCGCCTGCACCGGCTTGCCCTGGCTGTCGATCGCGAGCACGTCGAAGCTGCCCTTTTCGCCGGGAAGATACTTGGGCTTGGAGGGCGTGGCAGTTATGGTCAGGGTGCGCTCCACCAGCGGGACTTTCAGGCTCTTGTGCGCGGTATAAACCTGGTTATCGTGGACAAAGAACGCATTGATTACCAGGTTGGGTTGAGCCAGCCGGGTAATGGGCACATCGAAGGCAAGGCTTTCGCCAGTGGCGTGCAGCACCTGGCGCGACTGGATGGTGTCGCCTTCAGTTGTAACCACGGCCCACGCCTCGGGCACGCCAGTCAGCAGCAGCAGATGCGCCACATCGCCCACTTGATAACTCTTCTTATCGGCGACGATGCGGGCCTGAGTATTCTCGTTGGACCATTCGCCGACTCCATTCCAAATCCACACCCAGGTGTGGGCCTCCACTGTCCGGTTCTCCGGGGTCTGGGCGGTTACGGTCACTTCGTAGTCGCCGTTGCCGCTCAGGGGCAGATCGATCAGGGCGCTGCCATCGGCGCCAGTCGTGGCGTCGCGGCTCGCCGCCGCTGAGCGAGTCCATTTGCCGGTGTCGCGATTCCATTGGCTCACCGCAACGGCCGCGTGAACCGCTGTTTGAATCGGCTTGGAGTCGTAGTCCTGCGCCTGCACCTTTATGCGCACCGGGTCGCCTGACTTGTAGATATAACTGGTCGGCTGCGCGTCGATGTGGAACGAACCATAAGTCGCCAGCACCGTCGCGTGGCCGGCTACCTCGCGATCGGCCGCGTCGGTGACTCGCGCCTCGATGCGGTAATCCATGTCGCGCGGCTTGCCTTCCACGGCCACCGGCAGAGAGATAGCCAGCTTGCCATCGGCGTCCAGCACGCCCTCTTGTTCCTGCTGCTCGGTCTGGTCCCAGGCATAGTCTGTTTCGTCCTCTCCTTGCCCTCCTTCCGCATATTCGCTGTCGTCCGCGTCTTCCTCGTCCCACCAATAGTGCTGCGAGGTATGAACCACATACTTCACCTTGGCATTCACCACCGGTTCGCCAAAGAAGTAGCGCGCATCGATCACCGCCTGAATGCTGTTACCTTGCAGCACGCGCTGCGCGGCGGGCGTCACCTTCACCTGGTACTCCGGCTTCTTGTACTCCTCCACATAGAAGCTGCCCGAATTCCCATCGGTCCCGTTGCTGGTAACTCTCACGCTGTAATAGCCAAGGCCGGCGTCGGAAGCCAGCGTCAGTTCGGTGGCTACCGTGCCATGAGCGCCAACCGGCAGTTCCTGGCTGAGCACCGCCTTGTTATCCGCGTCCATCACGGAGAGTTTCACGGTCTTCACGGAGGGAAGAATCTGATCGTCGTTCTGTTCCTGCCGGAGCACGGCCTTGATGTGAACCGTGTGTCCGGGCCGGTAAACGGGCCGGTCGGTATAGATATAGGCCTCCAGGCCGGCCGTCCTGTCCGGGCCGAAGCCATAACTCCCTGGAGTTATAATCGCAACGTCCTGCCCATGCCGCGCCAGTATCCACACATTGTCGATTGTCTTGCCGCTGTTGAGGTTGGTGGCGAGCGAAGCCAGCCCGTCGGCGCTGGTCATACCCTTCGACTGCTGCTTTCCGTCGGCCCACAGAGCCACTTCGGCCTTGGCCACTGGGGCCCCGGTGGCGCGGTCGCCGGCATATAACTCAGCGCGGCTGTTGAGGGTCCGCTCCACCAGTGCAATCTGGGTGACGATGGCCACGGTGTAGGCCTTGTAAGTCCCATCGGTGGCCTCGACCAGATACACGCCCGATGCCAGGCCGTCGATGGGCAACTGCTGCGTCTCCGAGACGATGGCGGGAGGAGTTACCAGCTTCCAGCGCGCAACTAACTGGCTCTCATTCAGCAGCGGCACCTGCGCAAACTCCGTCGCGCCCACCACCTGGCTGCGCTGACCCAGCTTCCCCTGCTTCTCGCGGAAGCTGTCGCGCGCCTCATCGGAGAACTGCCCGCGGAAAAAATGCCGCACCCGCCACCACAGATCAGCCTTAAAGTCGTGCAGCCGCTCGATCCAGGTGCGCTCGTCGATCCGTTCGGCGGGCGAATAACTCTGCTCGCCGAAGCTATGCGGATCCTTGAGTCCGGCAAAGAACTTCTCCGCGTCGCGCACCTTGTAGACGCGAAACTCCAGCTTGGAGACGTTGTGAGTGTAGAGCTGGATCTTCACACTCTCGCCAGGCGCGAAGGTACGCGAGGTGGAGAGCGAAAACGAACGCGGCGCATCCTTGGCCGCGGCCGTAAGGGCAAGCGCCATAGCCACTGTCGGAGCAAGCAGAACGGAGAGAAGGCGGAGCTTCATGGGTTGCCTCGCAAAATATTCCAGCGGTAGACACCGAGAAAGTTTGGATTGGCGGAGATGGGCCGCCAGCGCGGGTCGGGGTGGTCAAGCAGTTCGGCGAGGGTCACGCGGCGAATCTCGCCGGGGTCCCCACGGACAGGTCTTCGTCCGTGGGGTGGTTCGCCGTCTCGGCCGCGATCCGGTCCGGTGTGGTAAACCACCCCCGGCTCCGGGCCGATGCGCGTGACGATCATGGAGTGCCAGGGCGAGGATTGGCCGAACTGGCGGAAAAAGAGCATGTCGCCGGGCTGCGCCTGGCGGAGGTTGCGGCTGAAAAAGAAGGCATTGCGCTCGACCAGCGTCTTTGCATCGGCGAACTGAGCAAAGCTTCCATTGTCCACATCCGCCGCATCGAAGGGCCCCGGCGCGACGCGAAACAGCCCCGTCTTCAGCGGCGTCTCAGGATAATGCCAGGCGCGAATCTCGCCCGGCGGCGCCTGAATCTCAATGCCCGTGGCCAGAAACCACGAGTCGTCGTGGCGCTTGAGG
Organism: Occallatibacter sp.; assembly: GCA_050014455.1. Lineage (GTDB taxonomy): Bacteria > Acidobacteriota > Terriglobia > Terriglobales > Acidobacteriaceae > Telmatobacter. The sequence goes on along the minus strand of JBEKDH010000028.1, from coordinate 7,621 downwards.
GCCTCGCGATAGGCATAGCGCAGCAGCCCCGCGCAGTCGGAGATCTCGGCGGGAACGTCAGCCCGCGGGCGAACCGCCTGGTAGTCGGCGATCAGCGTAAACCAGCGGCGGAATACCTCGCGGTCGGCAGGATCGCTCAAGCGCAGGAAATCCGGCGTTCCGTCGCCAAAGCTGTCGCCCCAGCCGCGCAGAGGAGCCGAAGGGTGGGCCGCAAACTCAAGGGAACTGGGACGATACTCCGCCCTTGGCAGCCGGACGCGATGCTGCGTAAAGACCGCCATGCGCAGAAAGAGCAGCAGGATGGCCAATGCCACAAAGGCGAGCAGAAGCAGCCGCTTGAAACCAGGATTCACGGGAAGGCATCCCCAAGGGATGCTAACATCCTAAGCCCAAGATGCCCGGTCTGGCGGAAAAAGAATCGAACTCGGCAACAGAGCTATTCAGCGGCCGCCCGAGCCGCTCTCCGCTGGGCAAACTCCCGCGGCGTGAGGATGGGCGCCAAGGCGCGTCCGGCAAACATGTCGCTGAAGAGCCCAAGCAACTCATCATGGATCAGGCCATTCGACGCCAGAATCTCCCGGCTGTCGAGCTTGAACTTGCCGCCGGAGAAATCCGTCACCCGCCCGCCTGCCTCTTCCACCAGCAGAATCCCGGCCGCTGTATCCCAAGGATTCAGGTTGAACTCCCAGAAGGCATCCATGCGTCCAGCAGCAACCCAGGCCAGGTCCAGCGCGGCCGAGCCAGCCCGCCGCACCCCGTGGGAGCGCAGCGTGAACTCATGGTAGAAGTGGACATTCGGACTCAAGTGCCGCTTGTGGCTGGGAAAGCCGGTACCCACCAGCGCCTCGGCCAACTCCGGCACGCGCGAAACATGCATCGGCTTGCCGTTCAACTGCGCGCCCCGTCCCCGCTCGGCGGCAAAGAGCTCATCGCGCATGGGATCGTAGATGACCGCGGCCGCCAGCGTTCCGTCCTCGCCGGCTTCAAGCTCGGCTCTTCGCTGCTCAAGGCCCAGCGAGACGCAAAACTGCGGGAAGCCGTGGGCAAAGTTGGTGGTTCCGTCCAGCGGGTCAACATACCAGCGGAACTCCCCGCCCAGCCGCTCCCGCGTACCTTCTTCGCCATAGATTCCGTGCTCCGGAAAAGCTTCGCCGAGCCGGCCCCGGATCAGCTTTTCCACCGTCCGGTCGGCCACCGTCACCAGATCCGCGTCGCCCTTGTACTCGGTGGCAACGCCTGCAGCCAGAAACTCGCGCAGCCGCGCCCCCGCCTCCCGGGCAATGGCCGAGGCCTTGGGAACCCAGTCGAGCTTCTCTCTGGCCACGCCGCTCAAGAGGCCGCTCCGTTTGAGACTGTCCCGTTCCCGGCTGGCCCGCTCGCGGACCGCGAAGCGCGCGTCCGGCCAGCTTCGGAGATGGTACGAATCTGATGCTTGTAGATGAAGAGGTTCGGTTGTCCCTCGCGCGTCAGGCGCAACATGGCATCGTCGAAATACTCGATCCAGCCGCGCACCGTCTCCCCATCGCGCAGCTTGATCTGGACAACGACTTGGCGTTCGCTCAAGGAACGCAGATAGAGCGCCTCCTGGCCGGTTTCACCGGGCGGAGGCGTCTTGGAGCGGCGGCGTGAGGATAAGGGAGAGGTCATGATGCCATTGTAGACGCAGCGGCAGGGAGAGATCCTTCGTAAACTTGAAGGCAGCGCGGAGATGCAGCGCGATTCCTGATAGGTGCGGGCGAGGACTGGTGTTCTTGACCTGTGCCCAACCCAAGCGCCCCATCCGCACAACTCCCGCTGTCAACGCGCCTGCCCAGGCGGGTGAAATCCGCCTGGATGCGGCAGCCGTTGCTGGAGGTGAATTCAAGGCTTCCGCCGAGTTGATGGGCCAGGCCGGCGGCCAGCTTGAGTCCCATCGAGGTGGTTCTGGCGGCGTCGAAGTTCTTGGCAAGGCCAACTCCGTTGTCCTCGACAATGAAGCGCACTGCGCCCGGAATGCGGGCGACCGAGACGCGTATTTTGCCCGACCGGCCATGGGGCAGGCCATGCTTGAGGCAATTGGCTATAAGCTCGTTGGTCAAAAGGCCGAAAGGGACCGCGAGATCCAGGGTAAGAGGAATCTCGACCGCATCCATCTCGAATTCAACCTGATCCGCCCGCACCGAGTGTGACGCAATGGCGCCCCGGGCCACGTCGCGGAGATAGGCGACCAGCGAGAGACTGGCGAGGTCAGGCATGCGGTAAAGGCGCTCATGGACCATGGCCATCACATGGACCCGCTGCACGGAGGTCTCGATCGCCTCCCGGGCATCGCCATCGGAGAGGGCTCGGCCGCGCAGCTTGAGCAGGCTTTGAACCACTTGCATGTTGTTTTTCACGCGGTGGTAGACCTCACGCAGCAGAACTTCCTTTTCCTTCAGGTCGTGGGAGACGACACCGGCAAAGGTTGCAATCTCCTCGTTCTTGCGGCGCAGCTCCTCCACCGTAGCTTCCAGTTGCAGGGTTCTCTCGGCTACCCGTCTTTCCAGTTCGGCGGTAAACTCACTCTGAACCCGGTTAGCCTCGCGCAGGTTCTCTTCCGCGCGCCTTTGGCCGGTCAAGTCGTGCATCACCCTGATGAAGCCATTGAACAGGCCGGAGATATTTCTGGCGGCTACCAGTTCGACCTCCGCCCAAATCTCTTCGCCGGCCGCGCCCTTCCGCCATCCCGCGGAGTGGACGGACTCGGAGGATCGACACGCTTCCTTCAACTGCCGCTCCGGTTCTCTGGCTGCAATCTCGGCAGGGGTGAAGAGAATGGAATAGTTCTGTCCCAGCGCCTCTGCCGCTGTCATGTTGTAGATCCGCCGGGAACCCTCGTTCCAGGTAAGAATGCGGCCCTGGGCATCGAGCTGGTTGACGGCGTAGTCGCGCGAGCGCTCCAGCAGGGAGTGGATCTGCGTCCGGCTGCGCGCCAAGAATGGATCGAATCGGCGGCAAACGGCCATTACGTACGTTCCGCTTTTGTTTTCGAAGGACTTCAGCGTCACATCCACCTGGAACTCGTTGCCGCGCGAGTCGCGGGCCTTGATATTCAGAAACGAGCCCTTTGCGCGTGGCGGGGAATGCAGCAGGTACTTGCGCAGATGGCGGGCATAGCGCTCGCGAGCGGCCTTCGAGAGCAGCATCTCGATGGGCTGGTCTTCGAGGTCCCGGCGAAAGTAGCCGAACTCTACGAGCGCTCGACAATTGGCTCCGGCAATTCGGCCGTCGGCGCCGGCAACCAACACCATCTCCGGATGTCCCTCGAAGAGAGTGCGCAGCATGGGCGAATTCCCAAGCGGATTCATCAGGGACTCGGTCAGCCACCCGGCAAGGCCGGTATCGACTGCGCGCTCGGACTCCGATTCGGACATCTCGGCCTCGAAAGTAATCTCCTCCGCATTGAAAAGAAATGCAGTTGCCGCTACTGCCCGGTGCGATGGGAGCCGGGAATCTCCGGCGCCCCGCCGGATGAGGTGAACACGCCCTGGGCACGGTCTCGCGGCGCGGCGGTGGGAACGGTGAGATCGCCATCGAGCAGCCGGCGCAACAACTGCTTGGAGATGCGCGGATCGGGGTCCATGCTCAGCCCTTTGAGGGTGCGGCCTATCAGGCTCTCGGCCGCAACGCCCGACTCCCGCATCAGGGCCTGATTGACGCGCAGGATATGGCCGTTGCCGTCCAGCTGCACCATGGGCACGGAGACCAGATCAAAGGTGTCGGCTTCCTCGTTCGCGCCCTCGGCTGCCTGGGAGGGCGGGCGCTCGCTGGCCGCGTTCATGAACTGAATGTCGCCGGTGAGCGAAACCATCAGCAGCGCATCGTGCATGCCCTTAAAGGTTGCGGCGATCTTGCGATGCGCGGCGCGCAGCCCCGCTTCCACCTTGGCTCTATGGAGCGCAACCTGCAGCGTGGCCTTGAGCTCGCGGCTTTGAAAGGGTTTGGCCAGATAGCCATAGGGCATCTCCCGCGCCGCCCTGGAGATGGTTTCGTCGTCGCTGTACGAGGTCAGGAATATTACCGGGATCTCGTAGGTATCGCGCAACAGCCGGGCTGTCTGGATGCCATCCATGCTTCCCACAATGCGCACATCCATAAGAGCCAGGTCCGGCCGCGTCTCCTCGACTGCCAACAGCGCCTCGTCGGCGCTCTCAGCTAAGCCAGTCACCTCGAAGCCCAGTTCCTCGACCTCCTGTTGCAGGTCCAGAGCGACGATGGGTTCATCTTCAACGATCAGCAGTTTGCCGTTCACACAACCTCCTTGCGGTCAGGATGCACTTGGTACCGCGTCTTGACGAATTCGTTCTTTCCAGGGTTCCCAAATGCGAGGGACCTGGGGCACCCAGGACTTCTGCTCGGATTACGAAATCTCATCGACACGGCACTGGAGCAGGCCCGGCAAGAGATGCAAACGGCCGGGCGCAGCGAAGCTGGTTTTCACAATATCTTGGAAGCCTGAGGAGAATTGGCGAAAGGCGGGGAGATCCTTGATTTCAATTCAATAATGGGACTTTGCTGAGGAGTTTCATGTCATTTCAGGAACGGCGCCGACGCCGATTTCAAAGCAGAAAAGACTTTGCCAGGAGTCTTGCGGCGCACCGCAATCAGTCGCCTTTGGCCGGGGAGTTCATGTAGTAGCCGGTCTTGTGGCGGATATTGAAGGCATCGGGAGCGGCCCTGGGGATGGTGACCTGCACCCGGTGGAAGGGCTTTCCAGGCTCCTGGTTGTGCGGATAGTAGCCGAGCAGATACTGGGTGCGGAGGTCGTCGCTGACCCGGGCAAAGGCCTTGTCGAGGCCGCCGTCGCTCTCGTAGAAGCTCTTGCCGCCGGTCTGCTCGGCCAGGGTGATGAGCGCGTGCTCGCCGCCCAGGTCGCGGCCGGCGCTGGCCTCGATGGGCACATCGATGATGGAGTAGATCATGACCTCGTTGCGCAGAGCAGCCTCCAGAGCCTGGGCGTAGGTGGTGCTCTTGGCGGTATCGTCGCCGTCGGAGATGAGGATGAGAACCTTGCGTCCCTCTTTGCCGCCCAAGCGCTGCGATCCCAGATCGATTGCGTCGTAGAGCGCCGTCGCCCAGTCGCCGCGCAACTGGGAAAGCCCGCGATCGATCTGGGCCACCTTGTTGGTGAAGGGCGTCAGCTCACGCACATCGGTGGCAAACTGGAGCAGGCTCATCTGGTCCTGGGGGCGCAGGATGGCGTGGGCAAAGCGCCGCGCCGCGTCCGCCTCCTGAGCCATGTCCTTGCGGACGGAGCCACTGGTGTCGATGGCCAGGGTCAGGTTCAGCGGCAGCTCCGACTGGCGCTCGAAGACCGCGATCTGCTGCGGTCTCCCGTCTTCGGTCACCGCAAAGTCCTCGCGCGCAAGCCCGCCTACAATCGACCCATTCTTGTCCGTAACGTTCACAAAAATACTGACCAGATGTACATCCACATGCAAGGTGGTTTCCTGTGCGGGCAGGTGAATGAACGCGAGCAAAAGCAGCGCCCAAGCGCCGGCCCAACGAAAATATTGGCCGCCGCTGCTATTCCTCATGCGAAACCTCCTGCGGCGTCACTGCCATCCCGGCGGGAAACGGCTCCCCTGCCGCCCACACTGCTCCGTCCACAAAGGTCTCTTTCTTCCAGATCGGCACTGTCTGCTTGAGCGTGTCAATCACCCAGCGGCAAGCATCGAAAGCCTGCGCCCGGTGCGCCGAAGCCACCACGATCAGCACGCTGGTCTCACCCACATTGAGCCGCCCGAGGCGATGAACCATCGCCACCTGCCGCACCCCGAAACGCGTGCGGGCCTCCACGGCCAGGGCATCCATCTGCTTCAGAGCCATCTCCTCATAGGCTTCGTAGTCGAGATAGAGCGTCTGCCGCCCGCGCGTGTTGTTGCGGACAATGCCGTCGAAGACCACCACCGCGCCATCCTCACCCTGCTTGGCCGCTGCAATCAGTTTTGCGGCATCGATCGGCTGGCGGGTCAGCGCTGCGAATTCCGCAGTGCCGCCAGAGACAGGCGGCAGCAATCCCACCTCATCGCCCTCCCGCAGCACCTGAGCCGCTGCGGCAAACTCGGCATTCACGCTGACCGCGATGCTGCGCAGCAATTGCGCAGAGGGGTGAGCGTCCTGGCCGTCGCCCAGCCGCTGAAGCAGGTCCGCAACCGTGGCGCCTTCCGGCAGCTCCACCGTGGCCGCGGAACTGCCAAGCCAATCTTTCAACACGCCAAAGGAGAGTACGCGCACTTCCATCATTGAAGAAAAGAATACCGCCTGCCAGTTAGACGCGGCAGGCGGCAATCGGTCCATCGCAGACCGCGAAACTGAATCAGACCATCTTGTAAAGGAAGGCCGTGGGCGTTCCCCACAGATTGCGGGCGCGGTCCTCATAGAAGATGCTGAACTCGATGCCGCCAATGTCGTAGTCGAAAAGGGGAACGCGGTCGAAGGTATAGTCGCCGCGCACTGAGTACTCGTCTCCGCCGCAGTCGATCATCAAAGTGTCGCCGGTGGAAAGCCGCTCGGAATGAGTCAGCAGCATACAGACGATGGAAAACACGCCCAGGCCGTACTCATTGCCGGCCATGGCCACACGCGTGCGCCGGGCGGAGCAGCCGCGATGCAGCATTCCGGCCTGCGCCCCGACCACCAGGATGTCGTTCCCTTCCTGCTGTTCGGCCAAAATCTTCTCTGCCAGCTTGGAGCGCTCGCTCTGGCGTAGATACTTGTCACCAATCCGGCCAATGATACGGTTTGAAAACTTGCGTTTTGTGGCAAGAATCCCGAGAACGATCTCCACGGCTTCGTTATACGTGGGCGCCAGCGCCTGCCAGCGCGGAATCGCAAACCAGGCCTCCGCGCCTTCCGGCAATGGCCTGCGCGCCAGCTTCTCAAGACAACTGCCCAGGCTGGGGAAGAGCTTCTTGAACTCTGTCACCTGAGCCTCGACAGGCCGCACGCGATAGGTGGGCGGATACACACGATTCGAGCCCACTTCCTCATCCTTGAACTTGTCGCTCACCGTGTGACGGTGAATGATCGCCACCACAGAGTCGGAGACCTCGCGCTTGAGCTTGCGGTCCATCTCCAGCACGGCCTGCGCGCTGTGCCGGTCAAGTTGCTCGATCGCCATCCGGTACGCATCGAGCACCGCTTCGCCAAGCAACTCCTGGAGCTGCCTGTTCTGTTGCTCGGTGGTGTTGCCCGAAAGCTGCAACGGTACCAACTGATGGGCGGACATGTTTGGGTTAGCTTGTGTAGTCGCCATGGTCCCCGCTTCTCGCGCGCTGCTGCGCACTGGATTCTGTGACCTTTATCGGCACACTCGTCCGTTTCAACAGTCAGGGATCAGGGAAGCTGCTCTTTCCCTGCACCGCAGCGGAATCGGGACGCAGGGAGCGTGTGTGCTGCGCCCCCGCCCCAATGCTCTAAACTCGAATCTGGAACCCTCCACGATGAAGTTTTTCGGCGGCAAAAAAGACGCGGCAATCCCTCCCCCTGCGAAGCCCGAAACAGCGCCGCAGCCCGCTGCGCCCGAGAGTTCAAAAATCGGCTTTTTCGACCGCATGAAGCAGGCTGTCTCGCGCACCCGCGAGAGCCTTTCCTCCAAGAT
>JBEKDH010000027.1:0-30128 GCA_050014455.1 Occallatibacter sp. | reverse complement strand
TTTCCCTTGTTGACCGGATGATGGGCGACCTTGATCCTCGGGCTCTCCGCTGCCATCCGGTCTGCAATCGCCCGCGTTCCGTCGGTGGAGCAGTCGTCGACGATCACGATCTCGCCGGCTTCCGGAACCGCCAGCAGACGCGCCACAATCGCAGATAAAGTGGCCACTTCGTTGTAGGCCGGAACAACTATGGAAAGCAAGAGCCGATTGTCTGCCGCGGTGTTCATTCAGGGTTTCCCATAGCAGTTCTGCCGGCGAGAAAAGCCCAACCGGCCGCAGAGACGGCTATCATTCTCGACACGGCGCTACCCGATTCATACCGGCAATGCGCCTGGGTTGAGCCAGGAGAGGCATCCTATGCGTCACTTGTTCAGCACGCAGTTATCCGTCAAATGGATTGGCGTTCCCATATCGACGACTTCGAAGTCCGTCACTTTGAATCCAAACAAAGAATGTGAATTGAAATCGAGATCGGAATACTTTGTTTTTGTATCTTGGTCGCTCTGTGCTGTGAGGGCAATGTTGCCACCGTCAGACAGGAACATGCCATATTTCTGCAAGGCTCGCGCGACGACTTGTGCTTCAGGCATCAACTGAGATACATCGTAAGACGCCTTCAGACGGAATCGCGCACCGATCGGAGGCGCCTCGACGGGTCCGCGCGGGGCGCCGGCGTGCGTGGCCGGGTGAACATAGACGTGGGCGCGAATGCGCGGATTGGGCAGTATGAAGCGGATGGCGTGATCGATGTGTCCCGCGGCAAGTTCGTCGGCATTGAAGAGCAGGGGCGCAATGGGAAAACCGGCGGAGTCGGCGCTGGTGCACTGATCTCCACGCCCCGAGGGCGGATAAACGCGGTTGAGGTTCCAAACCGCAACAAATTGCGCTGTGACGGAATCCGCCGCGGCTGTGGTTTGAAAAGTTTCGTAGAGCTTGCCGCGGCTTCGGTCGACTACGAGGAGCTGACAGTCACCGTCGCACGGACCTAAAGTGGCCGCTGCGGGCAGGGGAAAGGTGGAAATGTCGTCGGCATTGCCTTCATAGAACCCAGGACCCTTGTGAAATGGAACAAACGGAGTCTTGGCGTCTGCTTGCAGAACGCGAAATGAGAAGTCGATTTGGAACCTGTTGTTGGTTCCCCATCCGCCGTTTTCCGCCAGCCACTGAATCATGGTGCCGGATTGCGGATCGAGGGGTGCATGGCTCACATCCTGAGTCCACACAGCTCCAGGAGGAAAATATGGCGCCGGGCCCGGGCCGCCGCGCTCCAGCTTTGCGGCTTTCACCTGCACGATATGGTGGTAATACACGAAGCCGGCAACTGCGGCTACGGTTCCCAGCACGGCGACGATGAGCAGATTTCTCTTGGGATTCATGGCGTTCCTATCTTCCTCCTGATCATTTGAATCATTGCAGCGGCGCTTGGCGATGTCAATTGCTGGCGGCAGTGGGTGGTTCCAGCGGCGTCAGGCTCTTCGATTCGGCAGCCGGAGCCCCCGCCGGCAGGTTCGAATTCCATATCTTCCAGAGCGGGCCGCGCGTCGCCAGGAACTTGTAGAGTCCGGCGACGGCCGCCGCATTCAGCACAAGCATTGCGCTGGCCGGAGCCGCAATGCGATTCAGCCATCCGATCCTGGAACGCAGGCCGGCGATGGAAAGCGCCCAGCATAGTATCTGGAATGCCGCGAATGCCGCGTAGGCTCGCGAACCAGCGCCGAGCGCGATGCTGGAAACCAGCAGCAGAACCATCAGGTAGGGCACGGCAAGGCGCATCGCCTTGTGCGAGACAAGTTGAAAAAGAACTCGATTCCGCGGGGTCAGCGTCCAGGGCGCAAGGCGAAAGAGCTGGAAGTTTCCCGCCAGGGTTCGAACCTTGCGATGAAACTCGCCCTCGACCTTCTTCGGCCATGTGTCGTAGACATAGGCCTGCGGATCGACTACCGACCGGTAACCCTGGCGGATAATGGACAGCGGCTGAAACATGTCGTCGAGGATCGTTCCGGCCGGCTGGCGCACGGCGAGCTCGCGACGGATGGCATAAAAGCCTCCATAGACGCCAACCGGAGAGTCGATTATCGCCTCGCAATTCCTGAGCCACTGCTCGTAGCGCCAGTAAACCCCGCCCACCGCTCCGGAGGCCGCATCGTGACCCTCCTGGAGCAGCGTGAGCCTGCCGCAGACGCAGCCGACCTTCTCGTCGGCGAAGTTGCTCACCAGTTGCTGAATCGCGCCCGGAGCTATCTCAGGCCGGATGTCCACGAAGAGGATTACCTCTCCCGTGGCCTGCGCCACGCCGGCGTTGACGGCCACCGCCTTGCCGCCGTGCTCTTCGAGGACAATGGTTTTGAGAAGCGGATGCCTCTGGCTGGCCAGCAACTCCGCTGTGCCGTCGGTTGAGCCGTCCGAGACCACGACGATCTCTTTGATGTTGGGGTAATCAAGGCGCAGAAGATGCTGAAGCTTGCCTGGCAACAGCGCAATGCCGTTATGCACCGCGAGCACGACGCTTACGCTGGGAGCGATTCGAGCTGTCTTCCAAGGCCGCGGCCAAAACCGCGCCAGCAGCCACATCGCCGCGGGGTATCCCATGTAGGTATAGAGAATCCCTGCCAGAGAGAGCCAGAAGACGATCTTCACTGGGCGCCTCTTCGCAGCAGGATGGTCTTCACCGTTTCAAACATGATGAGCAGATCCAGACCGAGCGACAGGTGCTTGACGTAGTAGAGATCGTATTCGAGCTTCTGCTTGGTCTCCTCAAGGCTGGCGCCGTACCGATAGCGAACCTGCGCCCAACCTGTGATCCCTGGGCGGATCAAGTGCCGCAGCTCATAAAAGGGGATTTCGCTGCTGAGCCACTGCACAAACTCGGGGCGCTCCGGACGGGGACCGACAAATCCCATCTCTCCGCGCAAGACATTCCAGAGCTGTGGAATCTCATCCAGGCGAGTGGCTCGCATGAACCTGCCCAGCCGAGTAACGCGAGGGTCGTTCTTGGTGGCCCAAACGGCTCCTTGCGCCTCGGCGTCCTGGCGCATGGTCCGGAATTTGATCACGGAGAAGGGACGCCCGCGCAAACCCACTCGGGTCTGGCGGAAGAAGATGGGACCCGGCGAAGAAAGCCGCACAGCCAGAATAATGATCGGGATGAATGGCAGACAGACCGCCAGCCCGAGGAAAGAAACGGTGACTGAAACCAGACGCCGGAGAATCTGCTGCGACGCCTTCACGTTGAAACCGTAAGTGAAGATCAGGGAGCTTGGATTGAGGCCGTCGAGCGGGAGCTTGCCCAATAGCCTCTCCATCACGGTGCTGGCCTCTTCAATCACAACTCCGCGCAGCCTTAGGTCGAGGAGTTCGCGCACCGGCATCGCTTTGCGACGGTCTTCCATGGCGACGATGACGCGGTCAATGGGCGGCTTCGGCTTGCAGAAGGCGCGAAGCTCAGCCGCATAGCGCTCGTATTCCCCTGGGGACGAGCTTTCGCTGGCCCCGCCGACGACTTCCATGCCCGCATCGCGCCTGGCGCGCAATGTCTCGGCGACGGTGCGCGCCCGCTTGCCGCCGCCGAGTACATAGACGCGCTCGCGGAAGACCGAAAGCCCAAGCATCCATTCATAGAACCATCGCCAGATGACGAGTGCGACCACCAGGATAGAAACACCGACGACCAGAACATTGGGGCCAATGTCCAAATCTGGAAAGAAATAGACGAGCGCCGCGAGAAAGAACGACAAAACGCTCAAGAGCAGAAGCAGCCGGAAGTATATCTCCCAGCGGCCAGAGATGCGCTGCGGTTCATACAGATCGAAGTAGTGCGACAGAAGCAGAGTAAGAGCGGTGACAGCTGCAATCTTCACGATCCCGTTTTCGTAGATCAGGGCAATATAGGTATCCGGCGAATTGAGGAGGCATGCCGTGGCCAGCAGAAACGAACCGCTCACGACAAGCGCTTCGAATAGGAGCAGCACCAGAGTTCGGGTCGGATAGTAGACATTGAGAATCCTGATCATCCCTGGCTTTCGCGATCCTTTCGCCGCTTGTTCCTACCTTTGTCTTCCGACCCGCCATAGTAATAGTAGTAGTATCCGCGGCGCGGAGCGCGCCTGACGTCGTTGAGCACAAAACCAAGGATTCGCGAGTTCCTGAAAGTGGCCTGGGTGCGCTGCGCCACATCGTAGGGCGTGGTTGCTCCACGCGCGACCAGCATTACCGCATCCGCGGCGCGGGCAAGTTCTACGGCATCCGTCACCGCCAGCACCGGCGGCGAGTCGATCAGTATCCAGTCGAAATGCGGTGCGAGGTTCACAACCAGCTCTTCGATGCGGCGATTGGCCACCAATTCTGAAGAGTTGTCTCCGCATCTGCCGGCGGGAATAAGTGTGAGGTTGGAAATTCCGCGTGGGCCGGCGACCTCATCGGTTTCAGGATGAAGGTCTCGCTGCATGACGGTATTCAATTCCGCGGTTCCCGCCAGATAATCCGCCAATCCCAGATCGTTCGGGGCGCCCAGCAGGTTGTGGAGGGTGGGACGGCGCAGATCGCCGTCGACGAGCAGAATGCTATTGACGCTATTGCGCGCCAGGCTCATGGCCAGATTCGCCGTGACAAAGCTCTTTCCTTCCGATGGCATGCCGCTTGAGACCAGGATGGTCTTCATCGGGGTCTCATAGCGAGCCTGATAAATGCGCGAGCGGAGGCTGCGGAACTGCTCCACGCCGGGGCCACGGTCCGCGAGCGTGGGAAAGGAAGGAACGGATGGCTTCCATCGATATCGCGCGATGTTTCCGAGGCTAGCGCCGGCACTGGCTGGCGGCGCTTCCTCGGCATCGGCGCCGACCGCCGGTTCCACAAACTGATCGACTCCCGATCCTGGCGCGGCTTGCCGCTCCCGGTCAGCTCGTTGCAGTGCTTCGTATATCCGGCTCATATCTCACGTTCCTTCAGAAAATCTGTAACATTCACCATGGTCTTGGCAGTATTTGGAATGGTGGTTGGCGAGGCATTCTCAGGCAAACCCGCTGGAGCCATCGGCGAGATCAGAAAGGGCTGCTGGAACAGTTCGAGTTCCGTGCACACTGACTCCACGATGCACGACGGGATGGGCTTCATCTGTTCCACGTAAGCAGTAATCATGGCATGTTCGCAGATTAGGTTGATGAGGCGCGGAATTCCCCTCGAGCAGCGATGGACTAGCTGCACCGCATCGGGCGCCAGCACGGGTTCGGTTGCGCCGGCGATGCGCAATCTTTCGGCGATGTATGCTTTTGTCTCTTCCGGAAACAGCGGCCGCGTTCTGCACCACACTGCAACGCGCTGGCGAAGCTGGCGAACGCAGGGGTCGCGAAGCTTGTCTTCGAGCTCGGGCTGGCCTGAAAGCACAATCTGCAGCAGTTTCTCCGACGAAGTCTCCAAATTGGTCAGCAAACGAATCTCCTCAAGTAGCTCCGAGGAGAGATTCTGCGCTTCATCGACGACGATGACGCACAGGCCGCGTTCGCGAAAGCGCTCGATGAGCCAGCGATTGAGCTGCAGGAGCATGGCGGACTTGGTCCGCCTCTCGGGCGGGATGCCGAAGTCGGTGAGCACAAACTCAAGAAAGTCGAGCACCTCGAGACGAGGATTGAAGACGAAGGCCGACGAAACGCGATCGCTGGAAAACGAACTCAGTACAGTCTTGAGGAGAGTTGTCTTTCCCGTGCCCACTTCTCCCGTCATCACCACAAAACCCTTGCGAGTCGCGATGCCGTATTGCAGGCAGGCAAGGGTCTCCCGAATCTGCGGCATCATGTATAGAAACCGCGGATCTGGACTGGCTCCGAAAGGGAGGGACCGAAGGCCGAAGAAGGATCTGTACATGATTACTGCCCCGTGCTTTCAACGGGATTGTGCGAACGCGAAAACGGGTTCCAGTGCCTGCCCTGTTTGACCGGGCGGGAAATGCCATCAATGTGGGACAAGATGGCCAGAGTTGGAAGTTTGGTGAATGCCCAGATATCCCTCTCATTGCGCAGGGACGTATCGCGATACTCGAGCAGCGCGGTGATAAGAAGACCCAGAAACAAGCCGCAAGCGAGCCCGCCGCCGGCAAAGACCGTGCGGTTGGGGAAGCTTGGCGCGTCGGGAAGATTGGGAGCATCCATGACGCGGAACTGCTCACCCTCCTGGCGATGTTCAAGGGCGGTTGCCATGCTCGATTCGTTCATCTTCTTCAGCAGGGTGTTGTAGAACTCCAAAGCCGTCTCATGGTCGCGGGTGACCTGCTTGTACTCCTCCTCGATTAGCGGGCTGGCCTCAATTCTCGCTTCATAAGCGCGAAGCTGCTGTTGAATCCGAGTCTGTTCCTGCTTTCCGCTGACGATGGCCTGCTGTGCGCTCTTAAGCTGAAACTTGAGTTGCTGAAGGTGCGGCGGGTCGGGACGATTGGGATCGGGAGCCGCTGGCGGAGGCGCAGCCTCGGCGGGAGTGTGCGCGATCTCCGCCTGCAAATCGGAGATCTTGCGCGAAATCGCCAATACGTCCGGGAAGTCCGGCGTGTAGTGCATCTCCAACTCCTGCCTCTGCGCAATCAGAGCCTTGAGCTGCGCCCGGCGCTCATCGGCAGAGACGCCGGAGCCCGGCTCGGCCGTCGCTACGTCGTGTGTCTCTTGCGTGACCAGAGCCTGGAGAAAGACCTCATTCTGCTGCAAGCGGTCCAGTGACTGCGTCACGGCGTCGAGCTGACTTGTGAGCGCTTGAAGCGTGCTTTCGTTGGGGCTGCCCATGGCAACGCTCATATCCCCAAGATGAAGCGTCTGGCCGGGAAGCTTGCCGATGTTTTTCAGCTCAAATGCTGCGAGCTTGGCATCCTGGTCGTCCAGATTCCTCTTTGCATCGGCCAGTTGCTGTTTCAGAAACTCGGTTGTGCCCTCGGCGTGCTGCTCGCGCTCACTCAGATTCTCGCTCACGAAGAGCGAGGTGATCTCGCCGCACACCTGCTGGGCTGTGTGAGCGTCCTGCGCCCTGAAGGTGATGTAGAAGCCCGGCATTCCGCCGCCAACGGAGGGGATTGGCTTGATGCCGATAGCCTTCTGCGTCATTGCCACGCGGTCGTCCATGTTGCCCTGGCCGCCCCCGTACAGATTGAATCGCTCGATGATCGGTTCGATGCGCGAGCGGCTCAGGATCTGCTCTTTCATCGATGCCAGCCGCTCCCCCAGATTCTCTTCGACTACCGGTTTTACATAGTCCTCCGGAACCTTTTGCTGCTCAATGATCACAAGTGTCTGCGACGTGTACTGGGGCGAAATGACGTAGGTGAGGCCTACGCCAACAGCGAGTAAAGCGACTGAGAAGGTCAGAATCAGCCAGAATCGCCGTTTGAAGATGCCAACGTAATCTTCGAATGTCAGTTCACGATGCCCGAGCATACGACTCCTTGAATATTCAGTGCTTGAGGTGTATTCCCCGAGGCGAATACCCGATGCCGAAACTGATGACGTTCGTCACTCCGATAAAAGCGCCAGTGGAAAGCGTGGAACTCGACGACTGGGCCACGGCCGTATAGCTCGCAAAGACGTTGAAATCCCGGCCTAGCTGCCTGCTTGCCTGAACGCCGCCATACTTTGCATTGGTGACCCCGTTGCCATTCAGCCCGGCGGTGCGCATATAGGCGGCCGTAGCGCCAACATTCGCCTTCCTGCCCAATTTGCGCGAGAAGTTCGCGCTGACGACATCGGTTTCCGCACCCAGCAAATATCCGGAACCGCCCTGTACCCCACGGTTGTAGTTCAGGCTGGCAGTTCCAACTCTGAACGAGTCGCTGATCGAGGCGGAGGCCGCGACATTGGTTGAGGATGGTATTACCGCGGCGTTTGCACTTGAAACCCACTCCGGCCCCGCGGATACGCTTCCCATCAGACGGCGGTTCCACCTGTGACTGTAAGTGAGCCGAGCGGTATCGATCTGCATGAAGCTGTCCTGCTGGGTACTGGCCGAGGAGGTGGACCCGGTACCGGGGAAGCTGATGCGGGAGTACGAATACTGGCCTCCCATGGAGTTGTGCGCGTCCAGGCGGCGGGTGATCCCTGCGTCGGCCATCAGCATGTCCGTATCCTGGCCATCGTTGTCGATATAGTGCAGTTGCCCTGCGGAGCCGCCGATATTGAGGGTGGTTGCATGGTCGAGCCGGTCTCCCGCCATGACGGTTGTGAAGTTGTCGAAAGTGCGGGTATTCAGCGCCAGGACCGTCTGGTCAGTCGGGGTCGTCGAGCCACTTCCCCCGATCGGTTCCCCGCTGCCGGCAACTCCCGAAAATCCCGTGGTTGGGGTTTCAAAGGAATACATCACGCTGTCGCTGGCCATCAAGTTCCACGAGCGCTTCTCAAAGCCCTGCGTCAGCGAAAGGTGCTGAAATACACCTCCCGCCTCGGGCGGTCCAGCAAAGGTCCAGCCATAGCCGCCTCCATACCGCATGGAGAACGGGAGCCGCTTGCTGTCATTTGCGTAGCCTGCGTCTCCATCGAGGAAGGCGCGCTGCTGGCCACCCAGGCTGCCGCCAATCTCGCTCGCTTCGGAGTAGCGCACATCGTAGTCCAGTTTGCCTGCCACCGGCAGTCCCGGTCCCGTCGCCTCGGGCACAACCTGCGCGCCCGCCGCGGCGGACGCGGCGATGAAAAACGCCAGAAATGTGAGATTCGTCTTCATCGATGCGCCTTAGGGGACAACAATTGTATCGTCAGGTTTGAGGAGAATATCGAGGGTGCTATCGCCCTTCAACGCTTCCTTGTAATGCACCGGAATCTTCTCGTGCTTTCCGGCTTCGTTGCGCAAGATGTAGATTTTCTTTGCGTTGGCGTCTTCGGTAATCCCGCCTGCGCTGCCAATAGCCTCCAGCAGGGTCATGCCGGGCGTCATCTCGATCGGCCCCTTCCTGCCAACTTCGCCGAGAAGGTAGACAACCTTGCTGTGGATTGCGCTTATCACGACCGAGACGTTCGGATCCTGAATGAATTTCTTGAGCTTGGCGGCAATCTGATCGGCCAACTGCAGCGGCGTCAGACCGGAGGCCTGAACGTCGCCCAGCAGGGGCAGCGAGATCATTCCGTCCGGACGAACCAGCAGGCTGCCCGAGAGGGTCGGTTCCTTCCAAACGCTGACCGATATCACGTCGGATGCGCCGATGACATAGGTGTCGGCCGCAGGTCCAGCGGCCAAGGCCGGCGGAACAACGGCCGGGGTGGCCGGGGCGGTCTGGGCGCCGGCTGGAGCAGTCGTTGCCGGCGGCGCCGGCTGGGCTGGCTTGGCGGCTGAGTCCTGGCCAATGCAGAAGATGCCGGGTAGGAAAAATGCCAAAACAAGAAGTCTTCCTGCTTTCATAACGCGACTCCATTTCTGTTGGGCGCGGGCTGGTTTTGCGCCCCAAACTGCTTGAGCTTATAAAGCAAGGCCTTGTAGCTGATGCGCAGTTCGTCCGCGGCGCGCTTGCGATTGCCACCGGTGGCCACCAGAACCTCGCTGATCAACTGACGCTCGATCTGGCTCGATGCGGCGCGCGTGGCCTCCTTCAGCGACAGAGGCATGCGATGCCCATTCGACTTTACCGCCGGGGCTGCTGCCTTGAGCGCGGCCAGGGAGATTGACTGGTCTCCGATGGCGACAAAGGTCTTGATCGCGGTCTGAAGTTCCGACAGGTTGTCGGGCCAGCTGTGCTGCATCAGGAACCCAATGATCCCCTCTCGTAGAACCGGCTTGGGACGATCGAACTGCTTGGAGTACTGCGTCAACAGGTCATCGGCGATGGAAAGAATCTCCGACTTCCTGCAGCGCAGGGGTGAAATCCGCAAAGTGACCGCCGACACGAGGTAGTAGAAATCCTCTCTCATGCGCCAGGTCTTCACTTCCTCCATGAGTTCGCGGCTTGTGCCGAACAGAAGGCGGCTGCTTTGCGTCTCATCGGAGCGGAAATAGGAGTTAACGATCAACTCCTGCAGGGCAAGGCTAAGATCGCCGATCTCCGACAGATAAACCGTTCCCCGACTGGAAAAAGCCGACAACAAAACCTGAGCGTCGGCATCGGCGCTGCGAATCTCAGTATAAACGCTGCGGGACCGATGCGACTGCGCATGGATCTGCTCGGCAACAGAGCGCTTGCCAACGCCATGCTCGCCCACGATCAGAATGGGGCAGTCGCTCTCGGCAATGCGGGCAATCGCGCGCTGAACCTGCGCCTTAATGGGGGCGACGGGTGCAAGCGGCTTGGTCTGCCGCTTTAAGCTGTGGATGGTCGCACTACCTGCCATGACGTATCCTTGGGTCACACCATTGCTATAGCAATGCGGGTTCCAAACGGCCTCAAGGGGCTCCGGATGAGCTTCTCAATTGATTTATCTGCTCTTGGTGCACGCTTCCAGGAGGGTTTGGCAGCAAAAACGAAGGGGAAGTCTTTCCCTTCCAATCAAAGGATTTGTGAAATTTATTTCCCACCAAAGTGGAAAGTTGTTTCCACTTTGCTGGGAAGGCTGATTCCCGATGCCGGGCAATTCATGGGGAATCCTCGTGGATTGTGCCCTTCCACTTTCGGCATCACGATTGCTAAGCAGTATATGGCGGATTCAATTGCCGCCGGTTCCTTTACGGAGAATATGGTCGAAGACAAGAAGACGCCGGCGTTTCCCCCTCCCGTGACCCTCCGGTCCATGGAAAACGCCCATCTTGCATGGGGTTCAGTCCTCATCGGCGCGCTCGTGGCATTGATTTACTACCGCGTGCTGGCGAAGCTGGTGACCGACTGGTGGCAGATTCCCGATTTTTCTCACGGTTTCCTGGTGCCTGTTTTTGCGGCCTACCTGTTGTGGGCGAAGAGAGAAACCCTGCTCGAGACGAAAATCGCCCCAGCCTGGAGCGGGATTGCCGTCGTTGCCCTGGGGCTGGCCGTTCTGCTCCTGGGAGTTTACGGGGCGGAACTCTTTCTTTCCCGGGTTTCGCTGGTGATCCTGTTCGCGGGGCTGGTGCTCTGTTTTGGCGGCTGGGAACTGCTGAGGGAATTGCGCTTCGTATTGCTGGTCCTGCTCCTGGCAATCCCGATTCCTGCCATCCTGTTCAACCAGATCACCCTTCCGTTGCAAATCCTGGCCTCCAAGCTTGCCAGCGCTCTGCTTCCCCTCTTCGGCGTACCGGTTCTGCGCGAGGGCAACGTCATCCAGCTCCCCGCCATGAAGCTGGAGGTGGCCGAGGCCTGTAGCGGCATCCGTTCCCTGGTCAGCCTGTTCACGCTCTCGATCTTCTATGGGTACTTCCTGGAGAAGTCCTTCGCGCGCCGGGCTCTGCTCGCGCTGGCCAGCATTCCCATTGCGATTGCGGCCAATGCGGTTCGTATTCTCGGGACCGGCCTTTGCGTCCAGTACTGGGATCCGGATAAGGCGATGGGCTTCTTTCATGAGTTTTCCGGCTGGGTGATGTTTCTGGTGTCGCTCGGTTGCCTATTCATCTTTCATCGCGTTATGTCTTGGTTCCCGCTCCGAAGGAGGCAGCCGTGAGGAATCTTCGTTTCTGGATGGTTGTGTTGCTGCTGGCCGGAACTGCGCTGATCCTGCATGCCCGCGGCGATACCGATCTGATTCCCGCGAGGGAGCCCCTTTCACAGCTTCCGCGCACGATCCTGGGAGGGACGGGAAGCGATCAGCCGATCGACCAGGAGACGCTCGATGTGCTTGGGGCCGGAGACTTTTTGTCGCGTGTCTACACCCAGAGCGGAGGGGCGCATCCGGTTGGCCTTTTCATCGGCTATTTCCCCACCCAGAGGACCGGTGTCACCATCCATTCGCCAAAGCACTGCTTGCCAGGCGCCGGCTGGGCCTTCGATTCGTCTCAGTACGTCGATCTGAACGATGCCAGCGGCAAGGCGCACCGGGTGGGCGAGTACGTAATTTCCAACGGCGAGAGCCGGCAGTTCGTTATCTACTGGTATCAGGCGCACGGGCGCAGCATCGCCAGCGAGTATATGGCTAAGATATATATGGTAGCTGACGCCATGCGGATGGATCGTACCGATGGGGCGCTGGTGCGGGTGATTGTGCCCATTGACCCCAGAGAAGGCGAATCGGCGGCAAGGACTCGGGCCGAGGCGTTTGTTGCCGAGCTCGCACCTATGCTTCCCCGCTTTATTCCGAACTGAACGGCTGGGCGGCGGTTGCGAGGGGGAGCCGGTTTTGCAAGGGATTTAAGGCTGTGGCCGCGCCCAGGGCGGCCGGCAAGGATGGGAGACAGTGAAAGGTCAGTTGAAGGCAGTTCAAGGGAGTTTCGAGGGCAGGTGGAGATCGATCAACGGGCGCGGATCTCTTGGCGTAGTCGTGCTCCTGATGGCAGCCGCGCTGTTGGCTGGATGTCACCGGGATCCAAACGTGCGCAAGCACAAGTATCTGGATAGCGGAAACCGATACAGCTCCGAGGGCAAATACCGGGAAGCCGCCATCCAGTATTTGAACGCACTCAAAGTTGACAAGAGTTTTCCAGACGCTCACTATGCGCTGGCGCAGGCCTACCTGCACATGGGCCAATTCTCCCCCGCGTACGCTGAACTGGCGCGCACCGTTGAATTGCAGCCCGATAACTATAAGGCGCGACTCGCTCTTGGCAACCTGCTGATGCTCGGCGGCAAACTCAACGACGCGCAAAAGCAGGCCGATGCCGTGCAGACGGCACAACCGTTCAACCCCGACGCTCACGCGATGCTCTCCGCGATAGCGTTCAGGCGGGGGAACAAGGACTTGGCTCTGACCGAAATCAACCGCGCTCTGGAACTGCAACCGGACCGGGCAGCGTTCCACGAGGATCTCGCGCTGATTGAATCGGGCGATCCGGCCAAGGCCGCTTCGGTGGAAGACGAGATGAAGAAGACCGTCGCGCTCGATCAGAAATCGGTGAATGCCAAGCTGCTTCTTGCGGGCTTCTATGCCAAGGAGGAGCACTGGGCAGACGCGGAGCGGGTGAGCTGGGACGCCATTGCTACCGATCCAAAGAGCCTTGCCGCGCGGACAGGAATCGCGCGGATTTTTCTGAAAGAGGGCAATCAGGCGAAGGCCGAGCAAGTGCTCCGCCAGGCGTCGAACGATCTTGCCAGTAATCCGCAGGGAGCGCGACTGCTGGGGGACTACTACGAAGGCTCCGGACAGATGGACAAGGCCAAGGCGGAGTTCGCAAGCCTGGCCGAGAAGTATCCCAAGGACACTTCAATGCAGAAGGCCTACATTCGCGTTCTTCTTCAGGTCAAGGACTACGCGACCGCGCGAACAGTGGTTTCCGCATTGATGAAGAAGAACTCCAAGGATCCGGAGGTTGTGGCCCTGAACGGAATCGTTTTGCTCAACGATGGCAAGGCGGACGATGCAGTAAACGCCCTTACGGAGGGCGCCAAGAATTACCCGAAGGACGCCTTTATCCAGTACTGGCTGGGCAAGGCGGCGCTGCAAAAGGGAGACGTCGCACTGGCTGAAAAGAGCTTTCGCGAGGCAGCGGACCTGAATCCCTCCAAGTTGGAAGCGGAGGAGGAATTGGCGTGGATCGCGGGAATGCGCGGCGACGCACAGTTGCTGGAAGATGTGGCCAACAGGACGATTACCGCGGCGCCGCGCTTCCCCGGCGGCTACCTCTGGCGAGCCACCGTGGAGCTGAGCCATGGCTCGGCAGACAAGGCCGAGGCCGACCTGAAAACCGCAATGAGCGTTGCCCCGCAAAACGCGGAGGCCTACGTCGAGCTTGGCAGGATTCGATTCCAGCAGAAGCATTTTCCAGAGGGAGTTGCATTGCTGGAGCAGGCTTTGCAGATTGACCCGAATTCCTTTCAAGCCCTACGCCTCCTGGTCACCTACGAGCTCATGCAGCAGAAGCATCCGGACAAAGCGTTGGCGCGGTTGAACGCGCAAATAGAGAAAAGTCCGAAGAATAGCGGTTTCTACGATCTCCTGGCGCAGTTGCAAATTCAAAACAAGAATTTGGACCAGGCCGCCGCCGCTGCCCAGAAGGCCATGCAGTTGAATCCCGCGGATAATGAGGCGGTCATGCTCTACACCCAGATCGAGGTGAACCGCGGACAGGTGGCAAACGCAATCGCCACCGAAGAACAGTGGATCAGTGCGCATCCCAACGATGCCAGCGCGTTTGCAATTCTCGGAATCTTCGAGGAAGCGCGGGGAGATTTTGGAAAGGCGGAGGCCGACTACAGGAAATCCTTGCAAATCCAGCCGAAACAACCTATCGCGGCCAACAATCTCGCCTACCGGATGCTGCTGAACGGCGAAAACGTGGATGTCGCCCTGACGCTGGCGCAAACAGCCCGGCAGGGCGCACCGACCTCACCGAACTCAGCCGACACGCTTGCCTGGGCATATTACTACAAGGGCACCTATGGATTTGCCCGGGATCTGCTTGAGGACGCGGTCAAGGCCGACCCCAACAACCCCACCTTGCAGTATCATCTGGGAATGGTTTACGGCAAACTGAAGGACAAGACCAACGCAGCTACTCACCTCAAGAAGGCAGTGTCGCTGTCGCCCGGCTCGCAGGCGGCGAAGGACGCAACAGCAGCCCTACAAGGGCTGGGTTAGACTGCGATCAATGCTTGGGATGGCAACCGGCAGCGCGTGGAGCGCTGCCGGTTGCGTCTAAGGCCCGATGGCCGTTGCGGCCTTGAATCGCGAGCCCTTATCGGAAGCACAGCCGGGAATCTATGACGAACACACGAACAATAGCCAAGAATTCTGGCTGGTACGGCCTTGAAAACATCGTGAACGCCGTTGTTGCGATGTTCACCTCGATTGCGATCAACCGCTATCTTGGACCGGAGAAGAACAGCTACATCGTCTATATCTCCTATGTCGCCTCGCTGGTGAGCAGCCTGGGCGCATTCGGTATTCCCGCAACCACGCGAAAGTATATGGCCGAGTTCATCGGCATGGGCGACCGGGGCACTGCGCGGTACATTTTTCTGCGCACATTGCTGCTACAGACCGGCCTGGCGACGCTGGCCACCGGCGGCTTTCTTTACTGGGAGCTGGGCCACGCCAATCCCGATTACAAACTGGCCGCGGCCCTTCTCGTGCTCAGCATCTGGCCTTCGATGGTCAACTCCATTCCGGCCCAGGCCAATACCGCCACGGAAGATATGTCGAGAAATCTGCCCGCTTCCGTCGTTTCAGCCCTTGTTTACTTCGCTGCAATTGCAGCAACGGTCTTACTCCATTGGGGCGTGGTCGGCGTCGGCGTGTCGGTGCTCGCCATGCGTTCCGTCGATCTTCTTGTGCGCTTCTTTCCCACGCTCAAGCGCGTGCTCGGGTGGGAGGCAACCCATGCTCATCCGCCGGGATTGAGCAGGCGAATGATGGCCTTTGCGTGGCCCAGCGTTGCCAGCATGGCGGTGGCGTTGATCGTGTGGGGCCGGTCGGAGATACTTCTGCTTGAGCATCTCTGTGCGGACGTCCGCCAGGTGTCGTTTTATTCGCTCGCTTTTACCATGGCCGAACAGTTGCTGCTGGCCGCGACCATCTTTGGAGCGGCGGCCAGCACCACGATCTTCGTTCAGTACGGGCGCGACAAGTCCAGGCTGCCCGCCATGACAGCTTCCACCTTCCGATACATCGCATTGATCTCGATCCCGCTGCACTTCATCGCGGTAGGGCTTGCGGTTCCGGCTCTACTGCTTCTTTACGGCCGCAAATTCGAGGATGCCGCCATGGTGGTGACGCTGGCTCCGCTGCTCTGCATCTTCAAGGCCTTCATGGCGCCCGCGCAGAGCCTGTTGCAGTGTTCGGAGCGGCAGAGCTATGTGATTGCCGCGACAGTCGTGGCGGGGATCGTCGATATAAGCGTCGCCTGGTATTTCATTCCGGCCCATGGAGCGGTGGGCGCATGCTTGGGCAACGGCGCGGCGCAGGCGACGGCCGTCGGCATAATGTGGGCGTTCGCAATCTATCTCTTCAAGGTCAGGCTTCCATGGATTCAGGTGGCGAAGATCGCCTTCGTCAGTACGCTGGCATCGCTCGCCGCGCATGAGATCGCCATGCGGCTGGCTCCGCTCTGGGGCATTCTGCTGGGTGGAAGCGCCGCTCTCGCCGTTCTCTTCGCGCTCTTCTACTTGATGCGCGTCCTTGAAGCGGAAGACCGCGACCGCCTAAACATGCTGACCGCGATGCTCCCCAAGCCCATCTCCGCGCCGGTGAACAGGGCGGTGTCGGTGCTGATCCGTCCCGCCTTTGGACGTGCAGCCTAAGGTCCATCCCCAGAGGTCCAGGATGTGTCAGTCAGGGCACGACTTCAGAGGCTGCGGAAAAAGGCTTGCATTTGACGGAAATACCCGAGAACCGCGCCGCAGGGGCTGAAGACCTGGTTGATTCTACGGCGCTTACGGCACGACCCCCAGAGGTTACCGGGTCATGCCCTGATGCTTCTGGCAGCCCGAAAGAAGATTTCCGCAGCCTCTTCAGCCGTGCCGGAAGGCGCCGTTACTCCGGGACGGCCGCCCTATCGAACTCCGTGTTCATTCAGCCAGGGGCCATACTCATGGTCCGTGATCTGGATGTGGTTGCTCAGCCAGTCGCGCAAGAAGTTCAGTAGATGAAGGTTCAGCGTGATCTCGCCCTTATCGAAGCGGGCGGCGTACTCCTCGACCTGTTTGATCAGGTCGCGATGCTTGATGCGGTGAGTGGCGAGCCCCGGGTATTTTGCCCCCGCCATCATCTGCTCTTCGGCCGAGAAGTGGGTGTGCGTGTATTCCACCAGCTTGTGCAGCAGCGGGCCGGTCAGGCTCTGTGCCTGGCCCTTCATCATGGCGGCGTGAAGATCGTTCAGCAGTCCAAAAAGGATCGTGTGCTGGCTGTCAAGGGTTTTCACTCCTACTGAGTATTTGCTGTTCCAGGTCAATAGAGCCATGCGCAACTCCCTGCCGGAAGACCTCGGCACTAGAGTTATCGACAGCAAGAGCGATGGAGTTGAGCGAAAATGCCGGCATTCGCGGGACCGGAAGCGCCCCGTCCTCTGAAGGCTGCCAAGGCGCCGTCCCGGGCTTGCCGCGCCGGCAGAGCCAATGCAATAGGATTGCTTCATGGGCGCACTCCTCGATATTCGCAGTTTGCAGATTCGGTTTGGAGCGGAGGAGGCGGTGCGCGGCATAAGCCTGGAGGTTGCCGAGGGCGAGGTCTTGGGGCTGGTGGGCGAGTCGGGGTCGGGCAAGAGTGTTACGGCTCTGGCGATCATGGGCCTGCTGGGGGCGGCGGCCAAGGTGGCGGGGCAGATTCTGTGGCAGCGGGACGAGGGCGCCAGGCATGACGGCGGCGGAGAAAAGAGCGGCCACGATGGTATTTCCGCCAACCCAGCCAGCTTCGCTGCCACCGACCTGCTCCGGTTGCGCGAGAGCGTCCTGCGCGGGTTGCGGGGACGGGAGATCGCCATGATCTTCCAGGAGCCGATGACGGCGCTGAATCCTGCCATGACGATTGGCCGCCAAGTGGCTGAAGGCGCTGAAGCCCACTTTCCCTCCTGGACGGGACGCGAAGCGAGGAGGAAAGCCGTTGCCGCGTTGGAGGCAGTCGCGATTCCGGAAGCGGCGCGGCGCTGCGGCGACTATCCGCACCAGTTTTCTGGCGGGCAGCGGCAGCGGATTCTGATCGCCATGGCGCTCATTAACCGGCCGCGGCTGTTAATTGCCGACGAACCCACGACTGCGCTGGACGTGACCGTGCAGGCGCAAGTGCTGGAATTGCTGAAGGAATTGCAAAGGCGGTACGGGCTGGCCATGCTCTTCATCTCGCACGACTTGGCCGTGGTGGGCCAAGTGGCCAGCCGAATGGCCGTGATGCGCGCCGGGCAGATTGTGGAGACGGGCGCCGCGGAGCGGCTGTTGACCGCGCCCGAGCATCCTTATACGCGCAGCCTGCTCGCCGCCGTGCCCACCCTGCGCACGGACCGGAGCCGGCCGCTTGCAACAGTGGATGCCGCTCCAGCGAAATCAGAGCTATACTCTCTCCATGCGGAATGATTTCGTGGCAGCCATCCTGAGCAAGATCGAGCGGGCTGCCGTTTCAGCGCTCCGGATTCGCAGCCAGCGCCAGGAGGCGGGAGCCGCGGAGTTTCCATTGAAAGCAAGTCGAGTTTGGCTGGGCACGTGTTTGCTGTGCGCCCTGGCGAGTTCGCTCCTGTTAACGCTCTGCGCGTGTTCCGCTGCTGACAGCAAGCTGCGCGAATGGTCCGCGCAGGCCCAGCAGATGGTGCAGCCCAAAAAGCCAGATGAGCCCACGCCAGTAGCGCAGGCTGCACCGCCGGCAAAGCCTGCGCATCAAGGGAAGAAGCCCGAACCCAAGCCCGAACCCAGGCCGGAACCATCCGAGCAGGATCTCTTCGAGTACGTTCGCGGAAAACTTCTCTCCCTCAGCCCGGCCGACGGAATCAATGACAATCTCGAGGTGTCTTACGATGCGGCCTCGGCGACCCTCTCGGTTACTCAACCCGACGGCCGCTGCGACATCTTTCTCAATTCACTCGACACGAACAGCGCGATCTGGGAGGTTATGGACCCAAGCGACACCTACCACCCGCGCGGAGACATCTTGCGGCTCACAATGACTTCGTCGAGCGGAAAGCCGGCCAGAATCTGTTACGACAACCAGAACCAGATCGACAGGAGCATTTCAGCAAACCGGGTTAGGTTTCTCTTTGCCCACGACAAGGCCAACGCTGTTCCTGATTTTGCCTACAACATGACCAAGGCAATCAAGAAGCTGGTGGTGCTCTCCGGGGGGGCTGCCGAGAAGAAAGTCTTTTAGAAGCCGACCAAGAACTGCCCGCTATGCAGCCGGGGCAATAAGGTTCATGCAGATCGTTGAGTTCTTGCGCCACTGCGGATTAACCTGCATCTCCTCAAACGGCTATTGCTTTTCATAGGTAGATTCGTTTTTGTGTAGCCAGTCTACGGTTTTCTGCATTTTCAGCGGAATCTCATCGGAAAGCGGTTGACGTTTTGCGCAACCGGGAGTCACTATTTTGCGTATTCCTGGCTAATTGTCGATATTGGCTGGGAAGCCGGCCCATCTCCGCCACATGGCAACCGACGTGCAACGAGCTTCAATGCTGTAGAGTGTCTCCCCCATGGAATCGAGTCTCTTCAATCGCGTGCAGTTGACTCTGCTGGCTCTGGCCACGCTCGGCTTGTGTCTGCTGGCGGTTCTGAATCTTCGTCAGGAGAACGAGTTCCAGCAACCGGACGACGGGGTATGGTGGCGTGAGGCAGCGGGCGGGCTGGAGGCGGTCAAGGTTCTGCCCAACAGCCCCGGCCAGCGAGCGGGCATCCAGGCGCACGATCTGCTGACCGGGGCCCAGGTGCTGCCGGACACGCCTGCTCAGCGAGCCGAGATGCAATCGCAGGATCTTCTTGGCGGGGTCAAGCCGCTACCGGAGAATCCGGACCAGGGCGCCGGCATCCAGGCCAAGGAGTTGCCGCAGGTTGTCAACTACATTCCTATCGCGCGGGTGGCCGACAAGGAGCGCGTTCTCTACCGCACCGGGATCTACGGCAAGGCGAACTACGCCATCACCCGTCAAGGCATTCCGCTGGATACTCCGGTGGTGGTTATCCCCGAACCTGTCGATAGGAGCCTGTTTCAGGCGCAGCGAGTGATCGGCCTCATCTACCTGGCCATCGGCATCTACGTCCTCTTCCGCCGCTGGACCGCGCCCCGCGCTACTCACTTTTACCTGTTCTGCCTGGTTTCATTCGCGCTGTATGCGCTCAAGTACACCGGCATGCTGGTTGATCCGGGTTGGCAGGGCCGCTTGGACTGGACCGTTCTCTGGCTGAATTTGCTGGCTGAGTCACTGCAGCCGGCTCTCTTTCTGCACTTTGCTCTCAGTTTTCCTGAAGAGCGGTTCAAGAACCTCCGCCGCCGCTGGCTGGTGCCGCTGGTCTATGCGCCAGGGGCCGGATTGCTCGGCCTCTGGCTCTGGGCCATCGAGACCCGCCAGGCGACCGGATTGCTCAAGCACCGCCTGGACCAGACCGGGACAGCATACGAGGCACTCTTTTACGTGCTTGCCGCACTGCTCTTCCTGCGCAGCTACAGCCAGGCCAATACCCCTCTGCAGCGCCAGCAGTTGAAGTGGCTCACCCGCGGCGCGCTGCTGGCCGTTGGCCCCTTTACGCTTTACGCCATTCTCTTTCTCTTCGACCAGCCGATCCCAAGTCTTTTTGCCAACCTGGCCGGCCTGTCGATGATTTTTCTTCCGCTTACCTTCAGTTGGGCCATCATTCGCTACCGGCTGATGGACACCGACCTCATCTTTAAGCGGGGCGTGGCTTACACGCTGGCAACCGCCCTGTTGCTGGGCGGCTACTTCGGCATCATCGCGCTGATCTCTGTCTGGGTGCACAACGCCATGCCCGAGGCGGTGCGCGAGTGGGGCCTGGTGGCGGCCATACTGGTTACGGCCGCCATTTTCGAACCCCTCAAGCGCAGGATTCAGGGCTGGGTTGACCGCGCCTTCGACCGCCAGCGCTACGATTATCGCAAGGCGTTGATCGACTTCGGACGCGGTCTCAGCTCTGAGACCGACCTCCAGGCGCTGCTCGAATCCATCGTTGAGCGGCTGCCAAGTACGCTGCTCGTGGCCCGCGTTGCAGTTTTTTTGGCCCAGGACTCTGGCTGCATGCGCCTGGCGGCCGCACACGGGCTGCCCGTCGACGCAAGTTCAGCCCAGGACCGGCTCGCATTGGGTTTCCTCGACTTCGACCAGGCGCAAGACCACTCCCATATCTTTATCGAGAACGCCCAGCAGGCCCTCTATCTGCCACCGGACCAGCAGCGCACGGCCGCGCTGCTCGACCTCAACTACTATCTGCCCTGCCGGGTCGCGGGGGGGCAGTCGCAAGCCAGCCAGGCCAATTCGGATGGGCCGTCCGCAACGCGCACCATCGCCGTGATCGGCCTGGGCCGAACCATCGGCGGCGACTTCCTCTCCAGCGAGGACGTGGAGCTGCTCGAGTCTCTCGCCAGCTACATCGGCATCGCCATCCAGAATGCCAGCCTCTACGCTCGCCTCGAAGAGAAAATCGGCGAATTCGAGCGCCTGAAGGAGTTCAACGAGAACATCGTCGAGTCAATCAACGTGGGCATCCTGGCCATCGATCTCGACGACCGCATCGAGAGCTGGAACGCGCAGATGGAGGCCATGTACGCCCTCAGCCGCGCCGAGGCCCTCGGCCAACCGCTCCAGGAAGTCTTTCCGCCCGAGTTCATCGATGCGCTGGAAGGCTTCCGCAACGAGCAGGGCGTGCATCACCTGTACAAATTCCGCCTCACAACCCGGGCCGGCGAACAGCGCACCGTCAACATCGCGATAGCGCCCCTGCTCTCGCGCGACTTCGTCTCGGTGGGCCGCATCATCCTGGTGGACGATATTACCGAGCGCGTCTCGCTGGAAACCCAGCTCACCCAGGCCGACAAGCTGAGTTCCATCGGCCTGCTGGCCGCCGGAGTGGCTCATGAGATCAATACGCCGCTGGCCGTCATCTGCTCCTATGCGCAGATGCTCTCAAAGCAATTGAAGGGCGATGCGCGCCTGGCGCCCGTGCTCGACAAGATCACTCAGCAGAGCTTCCGCGCGGCTGAGATCGCCAATGGCCTGCTCAACTTTTCGCGTACATCGAGCACGGAATTCCGTAACACCGACCTCAACCAGGTCATCCGCGATACCCTCTCGCTGCTGGAGCACCAGTTCAAGACCGCGCAGATCGAGGTGGATCTCGAGCTGGCTGGCGATCTGCCTCTCATCCACGGCAATCCCGGCAAGCTGCAGCAGGTTTTTCTCAATCTGCTGTTGAACGCCAAGGAAGCCATGCAGGGTGGAGGCAGGCTGCGCGTGGCTACGATCGCCAACGATCGGGAAAACTACATCGCCGCGCTGGTCTCCGACTCCGGGAGCGGCATCGCTCCGGAGCACCTCAAGCGCATCTACGATCCCTTCTTCACCACCAAGACCACGCCCAGACCCGGCGACCGCCGCGGAACCGGACTCGGCCTGTCTGTCTCTTACGGCATCATTCAGGAGCACGCCGGCAAGATCCATGTCGAGAGCGCCGTCGGCGCCGGCACAACCTTTCATCTCGAGTTTCCCCTGTTGAGGAATTCCGTCCATGCCTGAGCTTGAAATGCCCTTGAGCCTGACCGCCTCCGGCTCCGCCGCAACCGGCTTCTCCAGCGGCGCCAGCATTCTTGTCATCGACGACGAGACCGCCATTCGCGAGTCGCTCGAGGTGCTGCTCACGCTTGAAGGCTATTCCGTCAGAATGGCCGTCGACGGGGAGCAGGGCCTGCGTATTCTGGATACTGAGAACTTCGACCTGGTGCTCCTCGACCTGGCCCTGCCCGGCCAGAGCGGACTGGAGCTGCTGCCGCAGATCAAAGACCGCCAGCCAGAGCTGCCGGTGATCATGATTACCGCTTACGGCACCGTGGCCAACGTCGTCGAGGCCGTTCGCGCGGGCGCGGAGAACTTCGTCCAGAAGCCTTGGGACAACGAAAAGCTGCTGGCCGATATCCGCTCCGCCGTAGCCCGCCATCGTGCCGAGGAGGAGAATCTCCAGCTCAAGCGCACCCTCAAGCAGCGCTACAACTTTGTGAATATCGTGGGCAAGAGCGAGATCATGCTCAAGGTCTTCGATCTCGTGGCTCAGGTCGCCCCCAGCCGCTCCACGGTGCTCATACAGGGCGAAAGCGGCACCGGCAAGGAGCTCATCGCCAAGGCCATCCACGCCAACTCACCCCGCCGCGATAAGCCCTTCGTCCCCATCAATACTGGCGCCATGCCCAGCGAGCTGCTGGAATCTACGCTCTTCGGCCATGTAAAGGGCGCATTCACCTCCGCCGTCGCCTCCAAGAAAGGCCTCTTTGAAGTCGCCAACGGCGGCACGCTCTTCATGGACGAAATCGCCACCATGGGCATGGATACCCAGGCCAAGATTCTGCGCGTTCTTCAGGACCGCCGCTTCATGCACCTGGGCGGCGTTCAAGAAATTCAGGTGGACGTGCGCATCCTGGCAGCCACCAACGTCGATTTGCGCAAGGAAGTCCGCGAGGGCCGCTTCCGCGAGGATCTCTTCTATCGTTTGAACGTCATCACCGTGGATCTACCGCCTCTACGCGCCCGCCGCGAGGATATTCCCCTGCTCGCCAGCCACTTCCTCGAGTTCTATGCCAACGAGAACGGCATGCCTGCGCGCAAGCTCTCCGCCGACGCGCTTCGCGCCCTGATCGATTACGACTGGCCGGGGAACGTGCGCGAGCTGGAGAATGCCATCGAGCGCGGCGTCGTGCTCTCCAGCGGCCCCGTCATTGGCTCCGAGTTGCTGCCCGGCCACATCTCCGGCCGCAGCTTCCGCGACGCCCTGCTCGAGCACAGCCCCAACGCCTCGCTCTTCGACATTCTCGAAGACATCGAGCGCCGCATTATCGTGGAGAAACTCGAGCGCTGCAACGGCAACCAGACCGAAGCCGCCGAGCAGTTCCGCGTCCCGCTCTCCACACTCAATCAGAAGATCAAGCGCCTCAACATCGAGATTCGCAAGAGGAGCAGGGAATAGGGAGGGGAACAGGGATTTGAACCGGGGTGCAGCGGCTTCGCGGCAAATCTGCTTTTGCCGCTGAGGCGGGATGGATTCGTCCTCCTGCGTCTCTGACTGCGTGGATTCGTGCGTTGGGTTTCGCGCTGCCTCCTTTAGCCAGGAAGGAAGCGGAAAGTGTGGGCCACGGGACATTCCTGGAGCGTCCGGTCCGGGTTCATCTCTGTTGTTACCCTGGAGGCGGATTCGGCTGCTCCTCACGCCCCATAGGGCCCGGCGCTGGGTAGGCGGGCGGAATCGCAGCGGCGCGAGTGGCGACGTTCCACACGTGGCCCGCCGGATCGACAATCCGCCCGACGCGATCACCCCAGAACGCATCCGCCGCCGTCAACAGAACCCTGGCGCCGGCTGCGACCGCTCGCTCGATCGCCGCGTCAACGCCTTCCAGATAAATGTAGATCACCACGGAGGAGCTGCCGTCCGGCTGCGGCGCGCGGCTGGCCAGATGAGGCGATTCATCGTGGATAAAGATCAGGGATTCGGCGATGGCCAGCGTGGCATGGACTACGGTTCCGTGCTCGGCCGAGCGGCGGGAGAGTTCGACGGCTCCGAAGGCGGCCTTGCAGAAGGCGATCTCAGCGGCTGCGTCGCTGCACACCAGCATCGGTATCACCATTCTGACGGGGCCAGTTGTCTTGTCTGGCATTTGAGTAGCAATCTCCTGTCTGACGCGCTCGATTGGAATGTCGCCTCTAGGGCTTCGTTTTCGCTTTGCGGGAGCGGCGCAGAGCCTCCCAGTCCTTTTCCGTCTGGTCGGCGTAGAGGGAGCCGAACTTGGCCAGGGCCTCGGCAAAGCCGTCTCCGCCGCCCAGGTAGCCGGCGATGACCAGCGGGTCGCCGGAGCGGGCATGGCCGCGGGCCAACAGTTCGCCGCAGACCTCGCCGTAGGCTTCGAGGCCGGCACCGGCCAGGTCTTCAAGTTCGATGGAACCCTTGTGATCGTTGAGCTGGCGGACGAGATACTGGCGTCCGCCGATGTGCGTCCAGCCAAGGAAGGGATCGGACTGCAACTGCATGGCCCGCTGGCCTTCGGCCACGCGCTGGCCGTTGTGGTGGGGTGGGCGCGCGTCGGGCAGATAGGGCGCGTAGCCCGAGGCAGGCTCCTCCTTTATCTGCAGGAAGAGCGGGTCGGCGGGGCCGTTGCCTTCAAAGTAAATGCAGAAGTCGCGCAGGCCCACCGAGCCTGTGCCCACTACCTTGAAGGCCACGTCCACGGGGCGATAAAAGGACAAGAGGTGCTGCCGCTGCGGCTCCAGCATCTCGCGGTAGGGCGCGAGCGAGGCCAGCACGGCCTGGGCCTGGGCGCCGGCGACGCGGGTGAGCGTGGGTTTCAACTCCCTGAAGCGGCGTGGCGCTGTGGGTTCGCCCGCTCCCGATTTCGATTCCGGCTCGGTGAGCTGTTCCAGTGTGTGCTGCGGCGTGGCCCGCTCGGCCTTCAGCAGGGCCGCATGGATGGGGGCGACCTGACCAATGCGATGCACCTGAAAGTGTGCCACGTCGAGGCCGGGCATCTTGGCAAAGGCGCGCATCTGGGCGGTGTAGTGTTCGATGCACTTTTCCGCGGCCTGGCGCGCGGAGGCGTCCTTGTGGCCTGACTCCCGCCCGGCCAGCACCAGCGATGCGGCCATGCGCTTCAGATCCCACTCGAAGGGGCCGCGGATGGTTTCGTCGAAGTCGTTGATGTCGAAGGTCAGGCGGCCGTCGGGCGCGGCGTAAGCGCCCAGGTTGCGCACATGGGCATCGCCGCAGAGCTGGCTGACAATGCCGGTGGAGGGCAGCACGGCCAAATCCGCGGCCATGACCGGCACCGCGCCGCGAAAGTAGCCGAAGGGCGACTGCGCCATCAGTTCGTACTTGAGCTTGATGAGTGCCGGAACGCGGCCGCGCATCGAGCGCTCGAGCAGTTCGGGCGGGGGCGTCTTGCGCGCCTTGATGTTGAGTTCGTCATGTTCCTGCCGGCCAACCTGCTTGCGCCGCGCCTGACCGAGATGGATGCGTTCTTCCGGAGTCGTCCAATGCATAGCCCGGACGATACAACGCTCTGCCTGGGATGCGCAACCGCCGTTCCGGCGCGAGCCGGCGTTCTATAGAAATGGATTGACGATCCTTACTCCGTCGATCTCCCGGCCATGCTGCATGTCTTCAGTGAGGAGAATCCGGCAGCCCGATTGTTTGGCCATGCGCAGAACCAGCGCGTCCCAATACGAGAAGCCGTGCAAGCGAAGCAGGTCGATGGCCGCGAGAATATCGCCGAGGTCGGGCCGAGCGACCTCAAATGTGGCATACAATTCCACCTTCTCTTTCGCCCGGGCGGAGTCCGCCTTGAATTTGCGCTTCACCGCTACGAAGTATTCCTGAAGCACCTGGGTAGATACGACGCCCGATCTTTGCTGCATGTGGTGGAGAATCAGCGCCACTGCGGTCTTCTGCTTAGCCGGATCGCTTGTATCGTCCGCATAGACCAGTATGTTGGTATCCAGGAAAGTGCGAGCGGATCTCCGGGGCGCGGCTTCGATTCTGGTCACTTCCGATGTTCGCCGCTCGACGATTACCCATTCGCCATCACCTGCCGGTGTGAGCAAATGACGTGAACGAGCTCCCCGATCGCTCACCGGGGCCAACGGATGCGCTCCTCATAAAGCTCCTCCCGATTCCACTTCCAACCATCGGGGTTGCCCAGAGGAGGAAGCTGACGAAGCTTTTCGACCGCGCTTTCCACGCTGCCTGCGCCTGCGATGTGTTGCAGGTGCTCGCGAATTTCCTGGTTCAGGCTTTTGCCAGTCGCACGCAGCTTCTCACGGGCGCGCTCGACCAGTTGCTCGTCGATGGAGAGAGTGATGTTCATATACACATAATACGTGCGCACTTATTATGTGTCAATCCACGGATAGGTTCAGAAGCACTCGATGTGGTCGCAGACATTCATCAGCGGAAGTTGCAGAGTGGAGTCGTGCTCTGGGCCGGAGTAGATGGTGATGGTGGCCGGCTTATAGTCTTCGGGCCTCGCAGTCATGATGTTGGGGACGAAGGTCTGCGGATTGCGGTCGTAGAGCGGGAACCAGGTGCTTTGAATCTCGACCATGACGGAGTGGCCGGCTTTGAATACGTGGTCCACGCCGTGGAGCGAGAACCTGTACTCATGGACGGAGCCCGAGCGCAGGGGCGTTGGCTTGTCGAAGGCTTCAAGATACCGGCCGCGGAAGATCTCCTCGTTGGTCATGAGCTGGTAGCCGCGCATCTTGGGGTCCGTGACGGTCGTGTCGTCGGGGTACTGGTCGATGAGCTTGACGACGAGGTCGGTGTCAGTGCCGGTGGTGGAGGCGTAGATGTCGGCCAGGACTTCGCCCGTAAGGATGAGGTCCTTCTTCAATACGGGAAGCTTCCACACCGCGATGTCTTTGCGATCGGTGACGAAGCGCTGGTCCTCGGTCATCCAGGTGCGCCACTGCGAGCCTTCGCTGTAGGTGGGCTGAATGGGGCGATGGCGGTAAGGGACGGGATTGGCTGGATCGCTGACGTAAGTGGTCTTGGCCGCGGCTATAGCATCGCTCCAACTGAGCATGCCCGCGCCCAGCAAATGGAGGCTGGTGGGCTGCGACTCGGCGGGCGGGAAGTGGGCGTAGCGCTTCCAGGTATTGGAACCGGTCTGGAAGCTGGCCGTGTCTTCCAGGTCGAAGCCGGAGGGATTCGTGCCCGGCTCGTCTTTCAGGTAGTGGGCGAAGAACCTGGCTTCAATCTGCGCGCGATACTCCTTGCCGATCGGTTCGGTGTAATCGAGGTTGCCAAGATGGCGCGAGCTTGAGGCCCAGGAACCGTGCCGCCAGGGGCCAAGGACAAGAAAATTCTGGTGGTTGGCGTCGTGTGGCTCAAGGGATTGGTATTCGATCTGTGGCCCGAACATATCCTCCTGGTCGTAGTAGCCGCCGACGGTGAGGGTGGGTACGGCGACCGCATTGAGCGATCTCTCGACGGCGCGCGAGGTCCAGACGCTGTCGTAGGCGGGGTGCTCCAGGAAGAGCTTCCAGGTGGGCAGCAGTTTGGAGCCGGATCTCTTGACATCCTCGGCGAAGGAGCCGCGCTCAAGGAAGTAGTCGAAGCCATCGCGGGGTTTGCCGTCCTTGTCCTTGCCGTAGTCGACGCTGACTTCTTCCTTGTTGGACTCGAGGCCCAGCACGTAATCGTAGCCGTAGCTCTGGCGGAAGGCGCCGTTGTGGAAGAAATCGTCGCCCATCCAGACGTCGATCATCGGAGCTTGGGGAGAGATAGCTTTGACGGCGGGGTGGGGGTCGATGCCGGCCATCATGGCCAGGAAGCCTGGATAGCTGGTGCCGACAAAGCCGGCGCGGCCATTGTTGCCGGGGACGTTTTGGAGCAGCCAGGCCACGGTGTCCCAGGTGTCGGTGCTTTCGTCGATTGCTTTGGGATCGTGATGGTCGGCAAGGGGCCTGCTCATGACGAACTCGCCCTCGCTCTTGTAGCGGCCGCGAATATCCTCGGCGACGTAGATGTAGCCGGCACGGGCGAGTTCGGGGCGGCTGGCAGAGAGCACTGCGCGGGTCATCACGTCCGCTCCATAAGGGGTGCGTTCGATGAGGAATGGGAGCGGGCCGGCGATGTCGGCGGGCTTGAGGATGACGGCGTGGAGCTTGATGCCGTCGCGTACGGGGATCATGACTTCGGTGCGCTGGTAGTCGTGAAAGAGGTGGTGGACGGGCGGGCCGGTGCGCCGATAAACGGAGCCTTCAGGATCGCTGGAGACGACCAAGGTGTCCCCGATCCCGGCTGCATCGAGGGTGAAACGGAAGGTCTCTTTCGAGCCGGACAGGCCGAAATCAAGGGATGAGATGGGCTTGAGTTCGGCGGGGACGCTGCGCTCGCTTTCGTAGAGGAGCTTACCGTCCTGCACGTAGAAGCTGAGCGGGGTATCGGGCTCGGCGGGGTTGGTGTATTCGCCGGCGAGCGCTTCAAGCTGGGCGACGGTGGGTGGGGCGGTCTGCGCTGGCGCGGTAGCCTGGGCCTGGCTCGGCGCGGGCCAGGCTGGAGCGCACGCCAGCAGGACGAGGCAAAGAACTGCGAGACCGAGACGGTGACGGGGCAAAGGGAAGACCTCCTCGGAGTTTTTGGAAAGATGCGTCGGGAAATCGACAGAATCAATATCTTACGAGATGGCGCGGAATATCCAGTAGAGCGCGCCGGAAAGCAGCGCGGCCGCCGGAAGGGTAAAAAACCAGCCCGCCAGGATGTTGCGCACCGTGGAGAGGTGAAGCCCGCTGCCGTTGGCCACCATGGTTCCGGCCACGCCGGAGCTGAGAACATGTGTCGTGCTTACCGGCAGGCCCCAGGTGTTGGCGGCGAAGATGGTGGCCATGGCCACCAGCTCTGCGCTGGCGCCCTGCGCATAAGAGAGATGCTGCTTGCCGATCCGTTCGCCTACAGTAACCACGATGCGCTTCCAGCCTACCATGGTGCCCAAACCAAGGGCCAGGGCCACCGCCACCTTAACCCAATCGGGGATGAATTTGGTGGCCTGGTCTACTTTGCTTTTGTAATTGGTCAGGGCGGCGTTTTCTTCCGGCGTGAAGGCCGGATTGTGGTTCTTCTGCATCAGGCGGATGGCTTCACTGGCCACGTACATGTCGTTGCGGACGTTGGTCTGATCCTGCGCGGGAACCGACTTGAAGACTTTGTAAAGTGCCACCTCATGGTTGAGATCCTCGACCAGCTCTCGCAGCGCCAGAATGGTGTCTGGCTGGAGTTGCTTGGTTCGGATGTAGTCGGTAACCTCTTCGCGCGCATCGGGGCCCAGGATGGCGGTCTTGTCCACGTGCCGGTCGAGGATGTGGCCGGCCTGCTCCGAGGCGGCGATGAAAGACTGGACTTCCATGGGGCTGACAGCGTGGTTGAGCGCGTAGGCGGTGGGGACGGTGCCGATCAGGATGAGCATGATAAGCCCCATGCCCTTTTGTCCGTCGTTGGAGCCGTGCGAGAAGCTGACGCCAGAGCAGGTAAGCAACAGCAGGGTACGAATGGGCCACGGCGGCGGCTGGCTGTTCCTGGGCGCCTCGTAAAGGGAGGGGTACTTGATGAACCGCTTGGACACCAGCATGAGCAACGCCGCCGCGCCAAAACCGATCAACGGCGAGATCAGCAGCACCTTGAAAACCTTGGTGGCCTGCTCCCAATCCACTCCGGAGGTGCCGGTGCGGATGCTAAGCAACTGGTTGGCAAGGCCCACGCCAATGATGGAGCCGACCATGGTGTGAGAGCTGGAGGCGGGCAGTCCGAACCACCATGTGCTCAGGTTCCATACGATGGCGGCAACCAGCAGGGCGAAGATCATGGAGTAGCCCGCGCCGGAGCTGACCTGGAGAATCAGCTCGACAGGAAGCAGGGTAATGATGGCGAACGCCACCGTGCCGGAGGAGAAGAGAACACCGGTCAGGTTGCAGAGGCCGGACCAAACGACGGCGACATTCGGGTCCAGCGAGTGAGT
>JBEKDH010000026.1:0-31661 GCA_050014455.1 Occallatibacter sp. | reverse complement strand
AGACTAATAGGGTTGCGGCGGCGGAGCCTGCGCTGGAGTGGGCTCGTCTGCAAGCCAGAAGAAGAATAAGAAGGGCAAGAAGAAACCGTGGATACTAGAACCCGTCACGCTCTCAAGCAGGATAGTTTTGCCAAAGCTACAGCCGACAGCTTCGATTGGCTCAGCGGTCATCGTTCCGGCGTTTTGCGCTGGGTGGTCAGTGTTGGCGCCGTCGTTCTTCTCCTGGTCGCCGGGCTGGTGGTTTGGAGCGTGCGCACTTCGGCTGCCGACAGCGCTCTGGGCGCAGCTTTGGACGTCTACGATGCGCCGTTGGCGATGCCTGGCGCGCCGGCGGAGACCGGCGTTTATGCCACGGCGAGCGAACGCTCGCTGGCCGCCCATCAGCAGTTTGCGGCGGTGGCCGATAAGTACAGCTGGCTTTCGGAGGGCGCCAAGGCGCGCTACTTTGCTGGGGTCACGGACCAGGAACTGGGACGAACCGCAGCGGCTGAGACGGAGCTGAAGCAAGTTGCCGGGGCTTGGAGCTGGGGAGACCGCAATCTCACCAACCTTGCCACGCTGGCGCTGGCTGAACTCTATCACCAGACGGGCCGGGATTCGCAGGCCATCGAGATGTACAACGCGCTGGCGGCCAAGCCTTCAGAGACGGTCTCGGCCAACGTGGCGCAGCTCGACCTGGCCGACCTGTATGCGGGCAGCGGCAAGCTGAACCAGGCGCGCGCGCTGTGGGCCCATGTGAAGGACGCCGACAAGGATGGCGCGGCCGGCATGATCGCCACGCAAAAGCTGGCAGGCAAGTAGCGGGGCAGCCGGACCGGTCAGAAGCCTGCCTCCCAGGTCTCAAAGGCGAGAACCGGGGCACCCATTCATTTTGGCGAGGTCAGACCTGCGCCACCCGGCTGGAGATGCGAACTTTGACTCGCGGAGCCTAAGGCTTCGCGAGTTTTTGTTTTGGCGGCGATAGAGCGGACATCGCAGCGCCGCTGTTTGAGCATTTTCCAATCCTTCTGCGTCTGGTGGTCTATGAGCGCCAGCCAGGCGGTATTCTCAGGTTGGATGGAGATTCCAGAGCAGGCTGTGCGGGACGAAGCGGGGCAGAGGGCGGAAGAGGCGGCGCTGGCGGCGCTGGTAAGCCAGTACGCCGCGACGCTCTATCGCGTGGCCTTCTCGGTGCTGCGCAATCCCGCCGACGCCGAAGACGCCGTGCAGGAGGCGTTTGTGCGGGTACTGCGGCACCGCGAGACGCTCAGGGAGGTGCGTGACCAGCGCGTATGGCTGATCCGCATCGTGTGGAATATCGTGC
Organism: Occallatibacter sp.; assembly: GCA_050014455.1. Taxonomy (GTDB): domain Bacteria; phylum Acidobacteriota; class Terriglobia; order Terriglobales; family Acidobacteriaceae; genus Telmatobacter. The sequence continues at coordinate 30,358 of JBEKDH010000026.1, read as the reverse complement.
TGGACCGCAAGCGGCGGGCAAAGACCAGGCCGGAGACCGACGACGTGTCGGAGTTGGCGCGGGTTCTGCCGTCGGATGGATTGAGCGCGGAGGAGATAGCCTCGGCGGCGCAGCACCACGCGCATGTGCTCTCGTGCGTGGAGCGGCTGCCGGCCAAGGAGCGCGAGGTGCTGATGCTTTCAGCCTTCGAGGAGCTGAACAGCGTGGAGATTGCCTCGGTGCTGGAGATCAGCGAATCGAGCGTCCGTTCGCGGCTGTTCAGGGCGCGGAACCTGATGGCCGGACTGCTGCAGCACACCAGGAGCTTGCGATGAATCGCAGGTCGGTTTTCAATTTTCGGTTGTCAGTGGTCAGTTGCTCGGCCAGGCAAGGAGGTTGCAATGAACGATCCAAGTGAGAAAGGATTTTCGAGGGATGCGGCTGGCGGCAACGGACGCGGCGAGGCGGAAGCCACGCTGCGGCTGATCGCCAGGCTGCCCGCGCCGGAGGGACTGGAAGAGCGTGTGCGCGCCAGCCTGCGTGCAGCGCCGCGCCGCGGCCGTATTCTGGCCTGGCCAGCGGCGTTCAGGCCAGAAAGCGGCTGGATGCGCGCGGCGGCGGCGGCGGCCATTGTCTTTGTGGTTGCCGGAGGGGGATGGGGGGTTTATTCGCGCGTCGAGCAGAGGCAGCCGGCAAGGACTGTCGTTCTGACGCCGCGCGTACCGGCGCCAGGCGGCTTTGCGAGCGCTGGAGCTGTACGCACGCCGCAAACTCTCAATGGGCCGGTGGTGGCGCATCCGGCGACGACGCAGGCGGAGCAGAGTAAGGTTCCCGCGCAGCCTGCGGAGAAACCGGGTCGCCGCGCGCGGCCTGCCAAAGGCGCCAAGGCCAGCGCTCAGCTGGCGGCTCCGCCAGCCAGGTAGAGACGTCTCCATTCAACGGCGAAGTTTACGAGTCCCTCAAGAACCAGCGAATCACAAGGCTGAGCAGCGTGAGCACCACCCCGCCCCAGAACGCGGGAGCATATCCCTGCACGTCGAAGCCGGTCACAATCTTGGAAGCCAGCATAATCATCAGCGCATTGATGACCAGCAGAAAGATCCCGAAGGTGAGAATTGCGATGGGAAAGGTAATTGTCTTCAAGAACACGCCAAGCGTTGCGTTCAGCAGACCGATGATGAGCGACGCGTACAGCGCAGGCAGGAATCCATAGACGTAAAAGCCGGGCACGATCTTGGAGACAAACATCAAAGCAATAGCGGACAGTATCCATTGAATCAACAGTCCGAACATGGGGGAGCACTCCTTGTGGCGCAATTCAGGCCCATCGCTTGCTGACAGGTACTGAAAGCTTGGATGCCATCCTACAACTTTTGTTGCAGCGCGGTCGAGGGAAATGGAATCCGGGCCAATTGCTTCCTGGGATCGCGACGTTTCCCGGCCCTGCGGGTCCAACAGGAGGCGCTCCTGCGCGGCCTCGCTGACGGGCTCAAATCAATCTCAAGGGAAAGTCTTCATGGATCTAGCACACATTCTCCTGCCGGCCGGTTTCCTGCTCCTCCTGACGCCGGGGCCGCTGGCGCAGACTCAGCGGACGGCGGGACAAGCTTCGCAGACCGGGCAAGCCGGACAACCGGTACAAGCCCTGCCGGAGACCCCCCAGCTGATTCGCGAAGTGCGGGAGCACCAGAAGCAATTGGACAAGGCGCGGGAAAACTACACCTTCACGTCGCTGCAAACCACCGAGTATCTGGACGCCGACGGCCGGGTGACCAAGACCGAAAACGGGGAAGCTGAAGAGTTCTTCGTGAATGGGCACCAGATCGGACGCCTGGTGAAGAAGGACGGCAAGCCGCTCGAAGGCCAGGAGCAGCAGAAGGAGACCGAGCGCGTAACCAAATGGGTGGAGAAGGCGGAGAAGCCGGAACAGGAGCAGCCGAAGGAAGGCCAGCAGATCAGCCTGAGCCACGTTCTGGAGGTTGCCGATGTGCGCAACCCTCGCCGCGAGAGCTATCGCGGGCGTCCCACCATCGTCTTCGACTTTGTGGGCCGCAAGGACTTGAAGGCCCACGGCATGAGCGAGGATATCTCAAAGAAGCTTCAGGGCACGGTTTGGATCGACGAAGCGGACCGCCAGGTTGCTCACCTTGAGGTGACTTTTAACGACAACTTTCATGTTGGCGGCGGGCTGGTGGCCAGCGTCCAGAAGGGCTCCAGCTTCCGCTTCGATCAGGAACTGGTGAACGGCGAGGTATGGCTCCCAACTGGGGGCGAGGGGTCCATCCAGGCTCGCATCCTGCTGGTCAAGGGCATTCACCAGCGCTTTATCGAGCGCGACTACGACTACAAGCGCTTCCGCGTGGAGACCGAGCAAGGGAAGGACGCCAAGGTGGTGGCGGAAAAGAAGCCTTGAGGGAGCAGCGAGTTCGGATTAGAGTGAATGCATGTTTGCGCGCCGGCTCTCCATTCAGCGAACCGACTCCAGCGGCGCGGCGCACCCCTGCCCGATCGGCTGGATCGACAACTTCGCCATGCGCAACTTCACCAACGATGCGATCTTCGACGACACGCTGCCCGCCGCCGACGGAGTGCTCGAAGCCGGGAATCGCGTCCCTCTCCACCGGCTACAGCCGGCCATGGAAGACTGGTTCCGGCGCAAGGGCTACCTGAAGCGGGACGAGCGGCTGGGGGTTGTGGAGATTGCGCCGGAAAGCTCCTGAAGCTTGGGCGGCTTGGGACCGCTTGCTCCTCTGAGACCCTGAACAAGTGTTTCTTGCGAAGCCGACATCCTCCCAGGGGCTAAAGCCCGCGTTGGTTTTGCAGCACTTACGGCACGGCTGAAGTCGTGCCCTGACACAGGGCGGGCTTGTGGAGGGGGTTCTAGATACAAACATTGCCCCAAAGCTGAAACTCGGCCTGGCGGCGAGCCTTCAGGCCGGCGTTCTCCTGCGATCCCACGTGGTCCCAGCGGAGCAACTGTTCGCGGGCAGCCTCATATTGGCCGGCGTTCAGTTCCTTGAGCAGCGTGGACGAGGCCAGCTTGCCCGCGCCCAGGTTGAAACAGAGATCCGTCAGCGCGTCGAACTGGCCCTGGGTAAGAGTGACGCGGACAAGGCGCTGGACGGCTTGCTCGGCGCCCCACAGATCGCTGGAGAGAATCTTCTCGGCCTGCGCCTCCGTGATGCCGTCGGGAAAAGAATCATGGAACAGCAGTTGGTGGCCGTAGCCAATGGTCGCAATTCCCGCCGCATCCAGGTATGTGTGGCTGCGATACCCCTCCGACCGCTTCAATAGATCGAGTCCCGCCGAGCTCATTCTCATCGATATCCTCCCTGCGCAAAGCTGTTCATGCCCACCAATTCCACGCTAGCATGGAGCGGGAATTAATCAGCAAATCCGGGTCCAGCGGTCCCGTCAAGCCACCCTCCTTCATCTACCATCAAGGCAGCGCGATGGCCTCCAAACCCAAGCTCGGACAGAACTTCCTCAACGACCCCCAGGCCGCGGAGCGCATCGCCGCCTCTCTGGGAGATCTCTCCGGCCGCACGGTTATTGAAATCGGCCCCGGCGCGGGGGCCATCACTGGAGCCCTCGCTGCCCGCGCCGCCCACGTTCTGGCCGTGGAGCTGGACGGCGGCCTCACGGCCTATCTGCGCACACAGTTTCCACCGGGCCGCGTTACCGTCGTCGAGCAGGATGTGCTCAACTTCAACTTTGCAACCGCCCTCGCCGAGTATGCACCGGCCTCGGCCGTCGAGCAGCGCCTGCTAGTCTTCGGCAACCTGCCCTACGGGATTACCTCGCAGATTCTGCTCAAACTCGCCGCCAGCCATGCCTCGGTCGAGCGCGCCGTTCTCATGGTCCAGCGCGAAGTGGCCGATCGCATCGCCGCCCAGCCCGGCTCCCGCGACTACGGCCTGCTTGCGGTAACGGTGCAGATGTATGGCCCCGCGGAGAAGCTCTTCACCCTTCCACCGTCCGCATTTTTGCCGCCGCCCGATGTATACTCCACCGTCTTCCGCTGGCGCTTTGCTCCGCGCTTCACGGAACTCGGCCTCGATGAGGCCGGCTTTCTGTCCTTCGTCCGCAAAGCCTTCGCCCAGAAGCGCAAGACGCTGATGAACAACCTTCGCGCCGCCGGCTTCTCCGCTGCCGATGCCGCCTCAGCGCTAGCGCGCGCCCAAATCGACCTCCACGTCCGCGCCGAAGCTCTGGCCATCGAGGCCTTGGCGGCTCTCTATCGAGGCCTGCAAAGAGATTTCCCGGAGACAGAAAGTGCCGCTCCGCGCAGCGAAGCAGCCCCCTCGTCCTGAATCGTCTTCCGGTTAGTGGTGCGATCCGCCGCCGGAGCTGGCGCCACCACCACCGGAGCTGACGCTGCCCCCGCCAGCGTGAGAGGCGCCACTGCCGCCACCGGAGTATCCACCCCCACCCGAGGAGCGGCCTGCGGAAGACCCGCCGCCGGAGGAGCCATGGCTGGCCGCCGAAGCAGTGCGGCTGCTGCCGCTAGACGATCTGGCCGCGAAAGAACTAGCTGAGGAGCCCGTGCGGCTGCCGCCATAAGCCGACCCTGCCTGACGCGCCTGGCCGCCCGTAATCCTTGCGCCTGAATACGTGCCTGGATACGCGCCGGAGCCCGCGCCCGAATAGACCGGGCGGTTTGCATAAGCCGAGGCTGGGTGTTGGTAGACGAGCCTTGGGTTCAGCGGATGAAGGGGCTGGATCGTTTGCCCGGCAATCGTTACTGGAGATCTTCCATCCCGCGCCGGCAGCGCGTTGCCGGCGGCCGCGGAATGCCGGGTGACGGCAACCAGCGGATAGGTCGCAATGCGGGTTCCATGGCCGATGGGCGGGCGAGGCCGCGGATGAGGAGGGATCGGGGGGCGATATCCGCCGTAGCCAATGCCGATGTTGGGGCCAGCGTAACCGCTGTCCCACCAGGGCAGGCAGCCGCCCATCCCCGGCATCCAACCCCATCCAAAGCCGTCGAAATAGTCCCATGCGCCGCATTGGAACGGCAGATAGCCCCAGGAATAGCCCGATATCCACATGTAGCCAAAACGCGGCGTCCACATCCAGTAGCCGCTGCCGTAGGGGTCGAATCCGGGGTTGGCGGCCGCATAGGGCGACCAGATATTGCCTTGGCCCGGCACGCTGTACCAGCTTCCATTCGCGTCCAGATCGCTCCACGCGGGGTTGCCGCTGTCAGCGTAGCCGCTCGCCGCTCCGGTCTTCGACGCGGCCTCGGCCGAGAGTACCTGGTCGCGGTCGGAGTTCCAAGAGTCCCAGGAGTCCGGTTCAATGGAATCGGCCAGTTCGTAGCGGGTGGCATCGGCGCCGCTCAGGGCCACGCTCTGGCCCCCGTGCAGGTCCACTGTCAGGGCCGTGCCCCGCTCCAGGTGGGCATTACCCGAGAAGACGGCCAACTCGCCCGGAGGGTTGTCCAGGTCGATCCGCAGCACCGTATAGCCGCTCGCCGTAACCACGCTGTCGGCAAACCGAATGCGAATCGTTCCGGCCTGCCCGTCGCCCTGAATCTCGAAGTAGCCCAGGCCGCTCACCAGCGTGATCTCCGCCAGTCCAGACGCGCCCTGGCCGCGCAGAACCGACAGGGTCAGCGCGCTGTCGGGCGAAAGCCGCGCCACGCTCCCGTCTTCCAACTGAATCTCAGCGCGGCCATCCTCCTCGGTAGCCACCGTCGTCCCTTCAAACAGCGGCGTATTGGCGACGGCCTGATCGGCAAGCGCCTGCCCGCCTTGCGAGAGCCTAACCTGGCCGTCCACGCTGCTCAGGCGCAGTGCGCGCGCCGTCTGCGCCGCATCATCGGCCCAAGCCGCGACCGTCAGCAATCCCGCGCCAAGGGCAAACGCCGCCAGCGCCAACAGAGCAGAACCCAACCCGCGTGCGACCAGCCTGATGCCATTCCCCATGCGATTCATGGCGCCACCTCGCTTCACTGCCTCCGCCGCGGGACTCGATTCGCCGTGGCTGGCGGGCGTTTACTCATTGGACACCCTCACGCCTCAAAATGTCTTGCCAAAATCCCGCCGGAGAGATCGCCTTCGTTCTCCCCCTATTTCCTGTTCCCTATTCCCTATTCCCTGCTTCAGCCAGCAGAGCCCTGGCCTGCTTCCTCACTCGCTCCATGACGCCCGGATCGTCCGCCAGGCGCTCCAAAACCTCGCGGATTGCGCTCATTTGCTGGGCGCGGCCATCCGCCGCGGCCTCGGCTAGAGACTCCATCTCGCTGTAGAGTCCCAGGCGGTCGTGGCGCAAAAGCAGCTCAAGGCGCGCGCCCTCCACAATGGTCCCCGCCACTGCCACAAGCGAATCGCCCAGAGCTTGAATCTCCTTGTCTTGCGAGTAGTTGAATTGACAGCCCCACTCGCCGCCGGGACCGGTCAAACTCAGCTTCTTCCATCCCTGGAAGGCCACTTTCAGGCGGCTCTCGCAGGCTGAGCCGGAGAACTTCTTGTGCTCTACCGTCTGAAAGACGCGCGCCGCAAACTCCGCGCTCACCTGAATATCCCGATCCACATCCGGGGCCTCGATCCGCTGGGCGCCTTCCTGCGAATCCTCGCCGGCGGCGTTGCCCCGCTCGGAGCGGAAATGCCCGCTCCCATCCGGGCGCAGCGTCAGCGTCCAATGCGCCGGAGATAGCCCGGGATTGGAGAAGTCCACCTGAAACAGCGGCTCAGGCGCGCTGCCGACCTGGCCCCGCAGCGGCAGCGCCAGCGCAGTCAGAGCCAAGGCCAGCCAGACCGCCCTCATCGGCCTACCCCTTGCAGGTTGAGAGTCTCCGCGGTATGAATATGGCAGATCGCAATCGCCAGCGCATCCGCCGCGTCTGCCGGCTGTGGAAGCTCGGCCAGCTCCAGCAGGCGCGCCACCATGAATTGCACCTGCTCCTTCTTCGCCAGCCCGTAGCCCACCACGCTCGACTTGATCTTGAGCGGCGCATACTCGGCCACCGGCAGCCCCTGCATGGCCGAGGCCAGCAGCGCCACTCCCCGCACCTGGCCCAGCTTCAGCGCCGACTTGGCGTTCACCGAGTAGAAGACCTCCTCGATGGCCACCGCGTCCGGCTTCCAGCGTTCCAACTCGGCCGACAGCTCTCGAAAGACCTGCTCCAGCCGCGCCGGGGTGGTCAGCGCCTTCTTCAGCCGGATTGCCCCCATTGCCTTGCAGACCAGCCGAGGCTGCCGCCCGGCGTCGAACGATTCCACAACGCCGAAGCCCGTAACCTCAGTTCCGCAATCCACTCCAAAGACTCGCATTGGCTGCAAGTTTACCGCATACCCCTGTTGAACAACACCCATTCTGTCAGGACTGCAAATTACGGCCTTTCTTCAATCCAAATGCAGATCCGGCTCGGACGCCCGGCCGGTGTGCGCACCGCCGCGATCGAGACGAAAGCCCTGCCGCTTGCGATAGACTGTGGCCGATGAGAAGGATGCTCACGAACGTGCTCTGCTGCCTGCTGGTTGCCGGCGCCGTCCTAACGGCTGCGGCGGCCGGCCCCAAGCCTCAAGAACTGCCGTGGGTGCAAATGGAGAATGGGCGTCTGGTTTATGGCGCGGACTCCGCGCTGAATCGCATTCCCGACTTTTCGACCGCCGGTTACGAGGAGGGCGAGGCCGCGATTCCGGAGGTGCCGGTGAAGATGCGCGTCGAAGCGCCGGCGGGCCTGGATGCAACCGAGCTGATTCAAAACGCGATCGAAGCGATGAGCAACCTGCCTATGGATGCGCGCGGCGTGCGCGGTGCGGTGCTCCTCGGGCCTGGAACATTCCACATTGCGGGAACCATCCGCCTGGATGTAAGCGGAGTGGTCTTGCGCGGGAGCGGAACGGACGAGAACGGAACGGTTCTTGTGGCCGAGGGTCTTCCTCGCACGGTGCTGCGCATTGGCGGCACGGGCGAATGGAAGGAGGTTCGCAGCCGCAGGCCCATCGTGGACGAGTTCGTCCCGCTGGGTGAGCAAGCCATCACGGTGGATGCTCCCGACGGCTTCTTCAGCGTCGGGGATCGCGTGATTGTGCAGTGGAACATGACGGAAGCCTTCATCCACAATCTGGGCATGGACCGGATACCCCCGCGCCGCGATGAGCGGGAGGTGCGGCAATGGGGCACAAGCATGGCGCTGCGATTCGACCGCACTATTGTCGCCATGAAGAAAACCGACAAGGGCTTCCTGCTTAGACTGAATGCGCCGCTTACCCAGCCGATGGCCAAGGATGAGAATCCCGTGGTATGGAAGTACGAGTTTGCGGGGCGCGTCTCCCAGGTTGGAGTGGAAGATCTGCGCAGCGACGGAGCGGTTTTCAGACAGGCGCCCAACTATAACAACCCATCCATTCCGCACGTTGCGGACGGCAGCTTTTTCGACTCCATCTTTTCCGAGTTTGAAGCCGTGGAGAATGCGTGGATGCGGAATGTGCGCCTGGCGAATTACAACAACCTGGTCGTCGTCAGTCAGCATGGAAGAGCGATCACCGTGGAGGATGTGGAAGGTGAGCACATCGATACGCCGCTCAAGCAAGGAAAGGCAGCGCCGTTCGCCTTCGATGTCGATGGGCAGCAGGTGCTGATGCAGCGCTGCAATATGACCGGACGCCTGAATCACGTGTGGACGACGCAGGCCCGGGTCGCGGGGCCGAATGTGTTTCGCGACTCCTGGGCCAAGGGAAGCGATCTTGACGCCGGGCCGCACCATCGCTGGGCGACGGGAACCCTGTTTGAGCAGTTGACGCTCAAGGGCAGATTCGATAACTACAACCAGTGGAACCTTGGCAGCGGCCACGGCTGGGCGGGAGCATATGACGTTCTATGGAACTCGACCGTGGACGAGTTACAGGTGGAAAGCCCGCCGGGAGCTTATAACTGGGTGATAGCCGGCAAGGGAAAGGAGATAGCTCCGCAGCCTGGCGCGAACGGCGCCTATTATGAGTCAGGCGGCCAGTTCGACCTTCCGCCCAGTTTATATGAGGAGCAACTCAAGGAGCGCCTTGCTAGGGAAAAACAAACTGGCCTGCGATAGCGAACGCGGACGGAGCGAGTCACCTCCAATCTCCACACCCTATTCGCTATTCCCTTCACTCTGTTTCTCCATCTTCGCCAGCAGCTCCTTGGGAGCCGGCCTGCACGTGCAGTTCTTCGCGTGCTCAAGATGCCACTCGATCCGCTCTTTCTCGGTCGCCCTTTCCGGCATCTTGTGCTGTCTGTGCCACTCGCGGTTCATCGTTCCTCCCCGCATTACCAGAACTGCCAGCTCCTGCACAGGTTCCGAGTCAGGCGCTTACTTCACGCGCACTTTTGGCTCAACCGATAGCCCCGGCCTAAGCTCGTGGTTCGGATCTTCGTTCTTCAGATCGGTGAAGTCGATGCGCACCGGGACGCGCTGGACTACCTTGACGTAGTTCCCGGTGGCGTTCTCCGGCGGGAACAAGGAAAGCACCGACCCCGTCGCCCCGCCGATCTGGGTCACCTTGCCGTGATAGGTCTTGCCGGTGGCGTCCACTTCAATCTCCACCGGCTGCCCGGCAAGCATGTGGCGCAACTGGGTTTCTTTGAAGTTGGCGGTCACCCAGAGGTCTTCCAGCGAGACCAGCGTAAGCAGGTTCTGGCCGGCGGCGACGTTCTGGTCGATCTCGACGCTCTTGCGGGTGACGACGCCCGCCGCCGGAGCCACGATCTTGGTGTAGCTCAGGTTGAGCTCGGCCATATTCAGCTGGGCCTGCGCCTGCTGAACCATGGCCTGGGCCTGCTGCGCGCGGGCGCTTTGCGCGGCCACCTGCTGGGGGCCTGTCTGGGCGAATTTCAACTGGGCCTGGGCCTGCGCCAGGCGCTCGTTGGCTACCTTCACGGCGTCAGCGGCAGCGCGCTCCATGGCCCGCGCGTCGGAGAGCGCGGCCTTGGCGGCGTCGGCGGCGGCCACGGCGGCGTCAAACTGCTGCTTGCTGATCACATCCTTCTCAACCAGCGGCTTGTAGCGTTCAAGGTCGGCCTGGGCCTTGGTATCGTTGGCCTTGGCCTGGTTCACAAGATCGTGCGCTGCCTGCAACTGATTCTTGACCTGCTCGACCCCGGCTTCGGTGCCGCTGACATCGGCGCCGGCCGAGCTCAGGTTGCTTCCGGTGTTGGCTGCAGCGATGGGCACGGCCACGTCGGCGGCCGCGGCGTTGGCCTGCGCGCTGGCCAAAGCGGCCTCGGCGTTCTCCACAGCAACCTGGTAGTCTGCGGGGTCCAGCTCGGCAATCGCGTCACCTGCCTTCACCAGCTGATTCTCTTGCACGTCGACCTTGAGAACCTGGCCGCCGATGCGCGAGCTAACCTGAATCAGATGGCCGTTGACCTGCGCGTCGTCGGTGTTCTCGGTGAAGGTGGAGTGCCACCAGAGGGCGACCGCAACCACCACAAGGAGCACAATCACGATGGCGACGATAGCCCGGCGGCGGGATGGCGGCTGCGCCATCTCGTTGTCTTCATCCGGTTCCGATTGGGCTGGTACTGGAGTAAAATCCGCCACGTCTACTTTCCTCCCAGATAATCCTTGTAGTTTTCGGCCGAGCCCAGGGCGCGAGCCAGGCTGAGTTTGGCCACATTGTGCCGGTAAAGGCTGGCTACGTATTGGCTGTCAGCCTGGGCCACGGACTGCTCGGCCTGGCTGACGGCCAGATTGTCGCTGACGCCGTTGGCGTAGCGTTGCTGGGCCTCGCTGAGCGCCTCGCTGGCCAGCTCGACGCTCGATTTTGCAACCTCAACCAACTTCTGTGCCGCGGCAATATCCAGCAGCGCGTCGCGAATATCCGCGTCGACTTGGGCATTTTTGTCGCTCAACCGGGCCTGCGCGGTGTCCAGTTGAGCCCGGGCAATCTGCGCCTCGCCGCGCAAGGCAAACTCCTTGAAGAGCGGCGCGCTAAGGGTGCCCGCGGCATCGCCGGTGCCGTGCGAGTGAGAGAGCGTGGCGCCGATATCGCCGTAATCGCCGTTGAAGGTGAGCGTGGGCAGCCGATCGGCGCTGGCAGCCTTGCGCTGCTCTTCGGCTGCCTTGGCTTGTTCCACCATGGACGCCAGATCCTTGCGGTTCGCGTGACCCTGGCGAATGGCCGCATCAATGTCCAACTGGTCGAAGGCCGCGAAAGGCGCCTTGTCAGCGAGCGCGAAGCTCTGCGCCAGGGGCAGGCCGATGACCCGCGCCAGGGCCAGCTTGTCTTTCTCGAGAGCGTTGCGGGCCACAATCAATTGCTGATCGAGGGACTGGGAATCCACGCGGGCGCGCAGCTCATCGAGAAGCGGCGCAGTGCCCGCCTGATGATTGGCGATCGCCTGGTTGAGCGAGATCTTGGCTGTGGATGACTGCGCTTCCACGCTGGCCACCTGCGTTTCATCGGCCAGGACAAGCAGGTAAGCATTGCCCACGGTGAGCACCACCAGTTCGCGCGCGTCCTGAGCGGAGAGCTGGGCGGCGGCAAAGTTGTGGCGCGCGGCCAGGTATCTGCGCAGCGAGGCCACGTCCACCAGCGACCAACTGAGCGTGGCCCGCAGATCGGTAAAGCCGAAGGGCCCGATGATGGCGGGAAAACCGGGAATGCGCAGCCCCTCGGCGGGCAGATCAATCTGCATCACGGTCTCTTTGGCGCTCGCATCCACCGAGGGCAATAGCAACTGCAATTGGCTTAGCCGCTCTCCGCGCGCCCCCGCCGTCTGCGCCCCGCTGAGGATAATGCCCAGGTTCGCCTTCAGCCCGCGCTGCATCGCATCGTCGAGGGTGAGATCGATGGGTTGCGGCGAGGCTTCTCCCGTGGCCACGCTGCCCAGGAAGACAGACGCCGATGGAGCGGACGACTGGCTGGCGGGCAGACCGGGCAGCGACTGCGCGGCCAATCCGCCAGGGAAGGCAGCCGCGGCGAACAGAAGCAGGGCGCATAGGCGAATTGTCCTTTTGCCTGGTTGCTCGAACAGAATCAAGGTTCTTCCACTCTCAGAAAGGCGCTATTGCCCGAAAATGATTGCCCTTGATGGATGCGCGGCAAGGGCGGTGGGGTTCTTATATCCAGTGTAACGAAGAATGGGGCGAGCCTGCTCTGTAGGGCGCACAGGCACAGGACGGCCCGCGATTTCCGCCGCCGCAGCCAGGGAAGGAGGTCGCGAAGAATCGCCAGAGCAATTGCGCTGCGGATGAGCAAGGGCCAGTTGAAGGTGGTTCCCTCCCCCTCGCCGGGCTAACGCGCGGTCGAGGCATGAATCAGTTGCGAGGCCAGTGAGCAGAGCGCCTGGCGGCAGAACTCGCGCACCGCATCTTCGGTCCATCCGGCAGCCCGCGGACCGCCGTGGGCCGCCAGCAGAATTACAGTCTCAGCCGAGGTGAAACCAGCCACTGCGCGCAACACAAAGATGGTGCGCTGCGCGGTGGGCAAGCCGGCGAGCCAGCTCCTCACCCGGTCCCGGTCGGGGCCGGCAAGCATCCTCAACAGCTCTTCGCCGGATTCGCCGGCTGCGTCCAAGTCGTCGTCGTCGATGCAAGTGGACGCCCGCTCCAGCCCCTCGGGCGCGGCCAGAGCGTTGGGGTCACGCCGCGCAATGGTTTCCAGGGCGGCGGCGCACAGCGCACGGCGGCTGCTCTGGCGCGCCTCGACGGGATTGTGGCAGGCCGAAACCTCTGCGTTGGCAATCGCCGTCTCTACCGCCTGAATGCTCTCCTCGCCCTCGCCAAGGAGCATGGAAGCCATGCTGTAAAGCCCGGCGGCAATCAGGTCGAAGACATCGTCCATTCCGCCCAGGGCCTCGGCAACAGTGGCATCGTCCTTGGGCTGGCCGTCCATCATGCCATGCACCCGGCTTGAAAACTCCTGAACTCCGGCAGGGAGCGGTTGCGGGAGAATCTGGCTGCCGTTCGCACCGGCGTTCGCGCTTTCATTCGGAACGATCGATTCCTCAGGCATGCAAGAGACTCCTTTCCGCGGTAACGCAAGCTGGCCCAGTCTCTATCCTCAACCCGCCGGGCCGGGGCGTCAATCCGCTCCCCTCCGCCCCAAAGAAACTCCATGCGGAACGCGCCTCCGAACATGACGATTCTCGTGCCATCCTTGACGGGCAAGGGCATCGCCAGCACGAGAGATTTCTGGGTTGCTCGGGGGGCTGCGATCAGGAGATGCGCAGGCCGGTGCGCAGGTCGAGCGAGAAGGGAACTTCCTTCGTGGTGAAGAGATCCCAGCCAAGGCCGCGCAAGACGTCTCCGTCGATCGAGGCAATTTCAACCCCCTCGGAAGAGAGCTTCTCCGATTGCCAGGCTTGGCCCTCGCGGCCCCACGCGAGAATGGAACGATGGTTGACGAAGAGCAGCAAACCCTGCGTGGGCAGCGGACGCACCTCGAGAACCGGGCGGCAGGCGAGCATGGTGAAACGCTCGGGGACGGTGGTGTCGATCAAATAGGCGTAGCCGCCGGAGACGGCGCAGATCTCTTCCGGATTTGGAGTGGACCAGAGGCCGGTGGGAAGGGCGGGGTCGAGAAAACCGACGGCGCAGGTGGCCAGGAACCCCATCCCGGAAGGTGAGAACTGCGCGCTCAGCGGAGATTCTCGATTGCATTCTCCGGCCTGCCCGGCGGCAGGCCGGATGAGGAGTTCAAGAGCGCCGCGCTCGACCTCTTCGGCCTGGCGGGGGTAAACAAAATGGCGGGCGGGCAGGATGAGGGGGCGCGCCGTGAGGATTTCGGCTTGCCAGCGGTGCGCAAAGCTGAGGTCCACAACAGGCGCGGGGAGGTAGGTAGTCACGGTTTGACCTTGTAGTGCAGAATCCAGTCCTCCTGCTCCTGCGTGTCGGGAACCGTACACCCGCGGGCAGCTTCAATGGCATCGAGGGCCGCGCGTGGCGTCCAGCCCAGGTGGATGAGCGCGCAGGCCGCGGTGACGGTGGCCCTGCCGATGCTTCCCCGGCAATGGACCCCGACGCGCTCCCCGGCCCGGAGGCGATTGGCCAAGCCGGAAACGAAGGTCTGGAAGGCAGCGATATTGGATGGAATCTCGGTATCGGGAATCGGATAGGAGAGATATTGCAGTCCAATGTGGTCCGCAATCGGGTGCTCCTCATCGAGGCCGAGGAACAAGGCCTCTTTCCTTTCGAGGAGCGAAACGATGGTTTGGATGCCGCTCTGCTTCATCCTCAGCAGATCGTCCTCCAGCCATTCGTCGCCGCGCGGCCTGAGCACGATGGCCAGCGTCACGGGCGGGTTTCCTTTGATCCAGAAAATATCGTTCACGTTTGTCAGGCTCCCAGGGAGTTTTTCAAAAAAAGCAGGCCTTGGTTCAGGGCGCGGCTTCAGTAGGCCCAGAAACAGCCGAAAAGCAGGGGTTTTAGCCCCTGCGTAATTCCAACCGCTTCTTCCAGGCGATTTCTGAAACAGGCTTGAAGAACCGGTTGATTTGGTCGCGGAGGGTTGAGGTCATTGCTGTACCGATTCTAGATGCTTTGAGAGAGACGGCCAAGGCCAAGGCGCGGATGGACGCGGAGCCGGAGATCGGGGCCTCCCGCCCTTTCTCCAGTGGAAAGCGGAGACGATGAGGCTTGGGGCGCTTGTGTTGCATCTGCATAGGGTCCATTTCTGGGCCGAATCGACGCGGCAGGCTGGGCTGCTCCCAAGGAGCTTATCCGCAGCCTGCACAGCCGTCGTCTTCACCGAATGCACTCTGCCGGGCAGCCTCTCAGAACTTGGTTCCGCCGTTGTAGTCGGCGGTGATGGCGGCTTCAACGCCCGCCATGCAGGCCGGGTCAGAGAAGATCAGGCCCAGTTCGCGGTTCTTGTCGAGAGAATCGGTGGAAAAGTTCTCGCTGCCGACGAAGAGACTGGCCTGCGCCGTTCCGTAGTCGGCCAGGACGGTCTTGGCATGGATGTAATAGCCGGTCCGGGAGCTGTAAGTGGCGATGCTGGCGCCGGCGTTCTTGAGCGCGTTCAGGACCGGGGAGTACTTGCCGCCGGCGTTCTCCTGAACCAGCGTGACAGCCACGCCGCGCCTGAGGGCCGCTTCCACCAGGGTCTGGATGGCGGTGTCGGCAAACTCCTCCTGCGAGATGAGCAGGGATTTTGTGGCGCCCTCGATGAGGGTGGTGAGGCCGCTGCGCGAGTTGGTCGGGCTCCAGACCAGGTTGTCGCCGGTGGGCGGGGTAATGGCGGCGTCGGTGAAGTCGGCGTTGAAGGTGGTCTCGATGGCGGCGACGTCGGCGGGATTGTTGGTGATGACGGCGAAGTCGCGCGTGGTGGCGTAGTCGTCCTGGGTGAGGTTGAGGGTCATGATGGCCGAGGTGACCGCGTCCACGGTGATGGTCTTCTGATGGGTGCAGGCGTAGGCGGGATTGGCCCAGTGGACGCTGACCTTGCCGGCGGTGAGCGTGTTGTAGGCGGGGGTGTTGCTGGCCTTCTCGTTGTTCTGGTCGAGGATCACGCGGACAGTCACGCCGCTGGCAGCGGCCGTGGTAAGGATGGTCGTCACCTTCGGGTCGCTCAGCTCGTACATAGTCATGTCAATGGACTTCTTGGCCGAGGAGAGCAGGTTGTAGATGGCGGTGAGTCCCTGATTCGGCTCGGTGAGGAGGGTGTAACTGGTGGGGCCTGGAACCGGCGGCTGCGGCGTGGGAGGCGTAGGCGGCGCCGGGGGAACCGGCGGCTTGGGCTGGGGCGGCGGCGGAGTCGGCGGAGTCGGCGGGGTGGGTTTTTTGTGGTGGGTCTCGTCTGGCTGCAGGGTGCTTTCGGGTTCCATGATTCTCTCCTTTGAAGAAGCCGATGGGGGATTCAGGTTCTGCCGGATTCATGGGGGAACTCCGGCGGGGAGGAAGCGACAAAGACAGCTTACAGGGTTTAACGGCGATTGGGGCGGGAATCCTGCAACCGGGGTCGCGGAACCCCACCTTTGTGCGGTTAGGCAGCGTAAGGATGGCGCGCCCGGCAATGAACCGGCCAGTCTTTCTCGAACTCAATCGTTTCCTTCCGAAAGCCGCTCAACCGTTCTTCCTCAGGCCGGCGCGTCTAAACTGCGCTGGCCAATCAGCCGTGTTCCTTGCGGGCTTCCGGGCCGGATCGCCATGAAACTGAAGCATTCTCGGATTTTTGTTTGGTGCTATGGCAACGATAACCAGGTCTTGTCTTTTTGCATATTTCATATTATCGACAAGTGAAGCAGATCGGCGACTGTGAGACGGTGCTTCAATGGAGCGAAGGGGCCTTGGTTGGAGATCACCGCAAGAAGTGACAGAGAGGGAAAGATTGGCAATGAGCCTCACATCCCCCGAAAATGTTCAGAAGTTACAGGCGGCGTTACACGGCAAAGCGAGGAAATCGCCTGAACTTCACTTCTACGCGCTATACGGGAGTTTGTTCCGATAGGACGTACTGAAGTTCGCCTGCAATTCAGCGAAAGCCAACTGGGGGAGCCACGGGAATGGACGACCAGACGGTCGAGGAGATCGATTCGCATGGCGAAGAGCGCTGGTTGGACGAATTGAGGGACGATCTGAAAAGTCAAAAGCATCGACTGCTCCTGCGGCTGGTATACATACCAAAACCCGGGAGACAACAGCGCCCGCTGGGAGCGCCCGACATTGGCGACCGCGTGGTCGTTTGGATGCACTCCAAGCTGGTCGCTCTTGAAACCACGAACCGCATAGGCTCGAAGAACGCGAGGCCTTGGTTATGTCTTGTAACCAAAAGCGATAGCGCCGCCCGCCGGTGACGCTCGCCGGCATTTGACCGGAGACCGGATTCGCGGAGGAACTCCGCTACGAAGCGTAGCGCGACCGCAAACGGGAACAGCGGCCAAGCCGGGCTACGCTGTCCAATCCAGTTCCGTCTCTGCCTGACCGTGGTCGTTGCATCTTCTCCTCCAGTCACTGCGCCGGTTCGTACGGCTCCGCGCGCAGGAAATCGGTGAGGATGCCGCGCTCTTCAGGACTGAAGACACCCTGGTAGCGGCTGGAGTTGAGCACCGTTTGGCGCTGATCCAGTGGAACCGAGCGCAAATCCCGGAACGCCCGCTTCACAAGCACCTGCCGGTCCGGCGGCAAGTTTGCCAGACGGCGGCCGGAGAGGTTCAGGCTCATCCGCTCCTGGGGCGTCATGTGCTCCAGAGCCTCGGCACGGGCCAGCCTGCGCTGCCGCTGTTCCTCGGGCATCTGGTTCACCTGGTGCAACTGCTGCAAGAGCCGCTGCTGGTCAGCGGGAGGAAGGCGGTAGAAGCTGGGGTCGCCGCGCAGCATCCGCTCCTGCTCCTGGACGGGAAGATCCCGGTGCTGATTGAGCCAGTCGCCCAGATGCCCCGGAGGCGCCGCGCCGGGATAGACATGAATGGGCCGGGCGGGGGTTATGTAGGGCACGGCTGGATAAATGGGCCGGGAATAGACCTGCCCAGGCGCCGAGCCCGGATTACCGGGCCGAAGCCCAGGCGTTGCGTAGCCGGGCGCGGGGCTCTGCATCAAGTTCCCCTGCTGCCTGCCTGGAATCTGCTGACCGGGCCGGTTCTGGTATTGAGGCCTGTACGGCTGACGCCGGGCGGGCTGGGGCCGGGCATTCCGGGGCCTGGGCCCGTCGGCATGCATCGCCGGCCCGCCGGCCTGTCGGGGAGCAGGCGCACCTTCGTGCTGGCCGCGCGCCCAGGCAGTGGAGACACACAGAAGCGCGATTGCCGCAGCCAAAGCCGCCCGGCTCATACACCCCAAATTGTCTCTCCCGGTTCTCATTTCTTCCCGCTTCCGTTCTTGCCTGCCAAGAACAACGAACTACTCCCCGTTGTCGTTGGTTGTGGAAAGCGCCTCCATCTGATCCAGAAGTTGAGCATTGCTATCCAGCGTCTGAAGGTCGTGGACCACCGCAGCCTGCCCCCCGGGCTGACCCGGCTGATTCCAATCGGTAACACCCAGGTAGGTTCCGCCGCCAAGCAGCATCAGGACGGTAAGCGCCATGGCCGCCAGCGGCCGAACATGCATCGCTGGCCCATAAGCAAAGCGGGCGCGCAGGCGGGCGATCCAGCCTGCCGGCTCCGCCTCGCGCGCTTCGCGCAGCCGCGCATCGAACCTGGTCATGAAGTAGGGGCTTGGCTCCGGAACCTCCCAGGTATCCAGCAAGGCAAGGGTCGCCCGCAGCTCTGCAAGTTCCTTGCGGCAGCGGTCGCACTCCGCCACATGAGCTTGAACCTTGGCAGACGCCTTTTCGGGCTCCAGCAGCATGTCTGCCAGCTTCCCGTCCATTCCAGCGCATTGGTTCTTCATCCGATTCATCTTTCACCCCCCGCTTCCACCGGTGTCGCCCGGCTTTCTCCACTTACACAAAATCCTTTAGCTTATCTCTCAACGTCTGGTAGGCGCGGAAAAGCAGCGACTTGGTCGCCGATTCGCTCAACTTGAGCACCTCTCCGATCTGCCGGTAGTCCATCCCCTGGTACTTGTGCATCAACACCGCCATCCGCTGCCGTTCCGGCAATGCCATCACGTGTGTGCGAATGGCGGCCATGCGCTCATCGCGGATCAGCCGCTGCTCCACCGTCGGTTCATCGTCGGCCACGTCCGGCGTTGTGCCTGTCTCCTCATCCGTAGCATCCAGATAGAGGGTCTGCGCCGCCCGCTCGTGCCGCGTATCGCGTGCGTGGTTCACCGCCAGGTTGGTCGCAATCCGGTAAAGCCAGGTGGTGAACTTGGCCTCGGCCCTGTAGCTCTCCCTGGACCGGTAGACACGCAGAAAAACCTCCTGCGCCAGCTCTTCGGCGATCGCCTGGTTGCGGACCATCCGGAAGAGGAAGTGAATCATCGACCGGTGGTACTTCCGCACCAGAAAGTCAAAGCCCGATTCGTCGCCCGCAGCCGCGCGCAGCATAATGGCCGCGTCGCTGGCCGGGTCCAGGCCGCCGATCTTGTCCGCACTGGCGTCCACTCTTGAATCTGGCCGCGGGGCCGCGCCCGCTCCCAGGGCCGAGTTGTCCAGCACCAAGGTAGCCATATCCTCTGGAACCCGATTCGTGGCGGAAGGTTGCGCCCTGAGCGCGCTTTCCATTGCATTTTCAGGGCTGGAACCCGCGTCAGAGCTCCCATCCGGCCTCGGGCCGGGTCTAGCGCCGGAAGAACTGGCCATCGAGGAAGGCAGCCCTGGGTTGCCTGCGCCTTCGCTGAACCTATTCGCGCCCGACAAGTGGAGGTTCGCCCGATCCGAACCCGAAAAACCCGGATTCGACACACCCAGGCCGCCGATGGCCGCAGCAGAGCACAGTGCCGCTTCCCCGTCGGAGGGGAGGCCGCCTGCGGAACGGATCGATCTGGCTCTCCAGCGCATGGTTGACTAGGCGCAAAGCCCATGTGCCCCCAAAGCTCAAGCATTGGTTGGCCGAAGAGCCCCGCTGGTGTTACTCTAAACTACGGGATGCCCCGCTGGCGCGCCTTCTGCCAGCCACCTGTTGGGGCGCTTAACTCAGCGGTAGAGTGCCACCTTCACACGGTGGAAGTCGCAGGTTCAAATCCTGCAGCGCCCACCATAAAATCGACAACTTTTATAAAAGAAAGCACGAACGAAATACGCCGAACGTATGTTGGTTCTACCCAGCGGCTTCTTGTCTGCTCTCTTGCACCGGCGCGGTCCGTGAGCACGTCCACGGCTCGGGCCTGTGCGTCGCGCTTTGCGGTCGTAATGGCACTGGTATACATGTTCATCGTGGTCTGGAAGTTCGCATGGCGCATGAATTCCTGAACGGCCTTTACGTCTTCGCCATTTCCCTTAAGCAGGGTTGAATAGGTATGACGTAGAGAACGCCGGCCAATCCGCTTCCCGATGTTCAGGACACGGCGCGCGGCTTTCGCAACCTACAGAACTTCATCAACGCAATCTACTGCCGCTGCGTCGGTTTGGACTTGAACCCGCTTGCCACTAAATAGCTGGAAGCGCCTTCAATGTAGCTCATTGCCGCCGAACGAACTGTGGGGGAGAAGGCCCGCGCCCGCTACGCTCCGGCGGTCCTTCTCCCCCGCAAATCCAACAACTTCGCAGCTATTGACTGGCCTGCTATTCCTTCGTCGCAGTGGTCAACTCTTGCCCCGCCCCTTAACAAAACCTAGGACACTTTGTCGCTCGCAGGGGTTCTGGAGGCTTTCTCCGCAGGAGCGGCCGCATCGCGGGTGAAGTTAAGAGGCAAGGGATTGCCCTGGCTCCAGGTTCCATTGAGGGCGCCGTTGGAATCGACGGTCCCTTTCCACGCACCTTGGATAGCGGGAACCGAGAAACTAAACGACTCTCCTTCAACACGGAAATTGGCGCAGTGAATGCCGATCGCACCGCGTTCGGGGCTGTCGAGAGTGCCTGTCACTTTGCCTGCTGGGTCAACCTGCAGGTGCAACGCCAGGTGCAGGGGCCCAAGGGTTCCAACGTAGTCTCCGGCGATAGCCGGCTTCTGCTGCGCTGAGGCAGACAGTGGCGCCAAGACAAGCATAACCAAAGCAACCAGCAACGCGATGGTTCCGGTAGCGGACTGGATCGCAGCCTTTTCAGAATGGGATTGATTTGTGTCGATCATTGTGGGGAACGTCCTTTTTTGAGTCGATGTTGGGCGCTCGACTCAAAGCAACAATGACTCAGTATGCCGAAGGGGCGTCTACGGGGACAATCCCAGTTTCAGGCTAGTTCGGTGCGACGTTAGTAATGAGAATCGCGGCCCTTATTGGTAACACTAATTGCAGTACTGATTGGTACCACGCATCGCAGTTCCGATGCGTAACACGCATCGCACTTCTGACCGACAACGCATATCGAAGTGCCTCCTGGTAACATATTGATGGTTACTTTGGATATAGGATCGAATGCTATCCGCCAGGTGCGGCGCATGACGTTCGCGCGGCTTCCGCGAGTTGGCTTATGGGGTTGCACAGCTGGCTTGGCAGTACACCGGCAACGGTCTCATCACGAGTAGATGTGCTTCCCGAGAGCCCAAGGAACGTTCTGTCGTGCCCGTATTGCCCACGCGCCGCCGTTCGTACCCGCGCACGACCAAATCTGAATCATCGTCATGTAATCGTTCTCACATTGTGAAATCCCCGGCGTTTTGGAAGAAAATAGGCAATGAGCGGTCACTTTTGCTCTTGCAAGATTAGACGAAGCGGGTACTATAGGGTATGCACAAAAGAGTACTATGGTGTATGATTCGCCGAGTACCACAGTGTGTGCTGGGTAGGAACTGTCCGTTTTCAGGAAGTCCTACGAAAGGAGTCGTATGTCTTCTGTGCGTAGCCTGCTCAGGGTTTTGGATGTCGGCGCATCGCGTGTGACCGTCATCACACTCGGCGACCGCTCTGCTTGTTGTTCATCGCTTCTTGACGTTATTGCCTTAGTTTCGACAGAAAGTGACGCTCCAACCAAGAAATCATTTCAAGGGAGTCCCATGACTTTTGCGCGTCGTCTGCTCTTGATCCTTATTCTCCTTGGCTCCGCAACCGTCCTGAATGCTCAGTTCGATAGCGGAAGCATCGTCGGTACTGTTCGTGAAGCAACCGGCGGGGTGGTGCCGGAGGTCTCAATCACACTTGAGAGCCTCGGCACCGGCGGCTTGAAAACAACCACAAGCAACAACGTGGGGGACTACGAGTTCTCGAACGTTCTCCCCGGAGATTATGTCGTCACGGCGCGGCACGCCACCTTCAAGGACACATCGACCTCCGTCTTCACTATCACCGTGGGCGCGCGCCAGAGAGTCGATCTGGTTCTCTCACCCGCCAGCGTCTCCCAGCAGGTTGTAGTTTCGGCGTCGGCCACTCTGCTTGAAACCGACAGCAGCGATCGCAGCATGGTGATCAATCCGACCGAGGTCGTCAATCTGCCTCTGAACGGCAGAGATGCGGCGGATCTCTCTCTCCAGGTTCCTGGCGTGAACAAGTCCTTTCTCGAAATCGAAGGCGCCACCAGCCGCGAGGCCGCTTACAACGTCAATGGCCTTCGCAACCAAGTCAACTCCTTCCTCCTGGACGGGTTGGACAACAATAGTTGGAGCTTGAACGATTTGGGTTTCTCCAACCAGGAGATTCAGCTCAGTCCCGATGCGCTATCCGAATTCCGCTTGACAACCGGCAATCAGAGCGCGGAGTTCGGCCAGTCGGCCGGCGGCCTGGTCAACGAAGTCTCGCGCCGCGGCACAAACGCCTACCATGGCGACACCTGGGATTACCTGCGCAACACGGTCTTGAATGCCAATGGGCCCATTCCGCCTGCCAACGGCGAAAAATCGACGCTGATCCAGAATCAGTTTGGCGCCGATATCGGCGGTCCTCTCGTCCTCGGTCAGAAACTCCACGAAAAGATATTCTTCTTTGGTGACTACGAGGGCTTCCGCCGCATCTTGCGCGCTCCCATGGAAGCTACCCTGCCCACCGCCGCGCAGGCCAGTGGAAAATTCGTCGATGCAAGCGGCAATGCTATTCCGATCACCAACCCCTACACCAAAGCCGTTTACTCGAACGGCATCATTCCCATCTCCGCGCTTGAGGCGACCAACCTTTTGGGAACGGCGACCCCACAGATCAGCTCCCTGAGTATGACTGTCCTGGGCCTGTTGCCGACCAATGCCCTGACCACCCAGACATCGGGAGTAGGCAACAACTACACTTCGTTCCCATTGGGAACGGAGGACTCCGACAAGGGCGACGCACGTATGGATTACAACATCAGCCCGCGCATGACCACGTTCGCCCGCTACAGCCAGCGCAGGTTCAACGCGCTCGATCCGGCGCCCATCCCCGCTCCCATCAACTCGACCGCGAAGGGCAACATCAATCAGGACAATAAGCAGTTGGCAGCCGGATACACCTTTCAGCTAACCACCGTCTCCGCGCTAGACGCGCGCATCGGCTTTACCTGGAACGCCGGCGCGCAGAACCCCACTTCGTACGGCCAGACCAACCTCCTGGTGGCCGCCGGGGAGCCCAATGTGCCCTCCGATCCATCCTTCGCCAGCGGCCTGAACACCGTAACCGTAACCGGCTTTTCACAGTTCGGACGAAACACCCAACTGCCCACGGTGGTCAATCCGTTCGTCTACGATCCGAAGGTCAACTACTCATGGCTCAAAGGGCATCACAGCTTCAAGTTCGGTTATGAATACCTTCATGAATCTCAGGTTGTGAGCAACTTCAAGCCGATCTTCGGCTCCGACACTTACGGCGGAAAGTTTTCTGAGGGCACAGCCAAGGCCGTGGGCACCGACCCCAGCTATGCCGAGGCCTGGAACCTCGCCGACTTCATCTTCGGCGCGCGCAGCAAGTACGAGCTTAGCGCCCACCACGTGGTGGAATACAACCAGCGGATGAATTTTTTTTACGGTCAGGACGACTGGCGCGTGTCCAACAAACTCACGGTCAACGTGGGCCTGCGTTACGAGCTGGCGACACCGCCCTTCGAGACCAACAATCAACTTTCCAACTTCAATCCCGCTACCAGTCCCACCGGCGGTCTGGTTGTGGCCAGCGGCGGCTCCATTTACAATCGCGCGCTCATCAACCGAAACGACTTGAACTTTGCTCCGCGGGTTGGCCTGGCCTACAGCATCGATTCCAAAACCGTCGTGCGCAGCGCCTACGGCATCGGATATCAGCAGTTCCTTCGTGCCGCGGTCGTCAATGAACTGGCGCAGAATGCCCCTTACAGCATCGACAACTTGATCACGCAGTACGCGCCGATTTCCAAGACCTCGCCTGAGTCTGTCTGCACCTCGCTGTCGGCAGCCCCGCTCAGTTGCTTCCAGCCCACGCAGCTTGGCTACGTGAACAATTACCTTTCCTTGTCGAACTACTCCGCGCTGTCTACGACCACCACCTACGATCCTGCCCGAACCCCGACCACCTATGTGCAGAGCTATCAACTCTCCGTGCAAAGGCAGTTGCCCGGCCGGACCTTTCTCGATGTGGGCTATGTCGGCAATTATGGCGTCCACGAGGAGATTGTGCAGGACTATAACGAGGCCCTGCCCAATGCGGCTGGCGGTACGCTCAGCTTGCAGGCGCGCCGTCCCATTCAGACTTACGGCACCATCCAGGAATCCTTCAATGAGGGTCCCTCGCGCTATAATGCCCTGGAAGCAAAGTTGGAAAAGCGCTACGGCAACGGAGTTTACATTACCGACTCCTTCACATGGTCGCACGCGCAGGATGTGGCCGCCGCCAATCAGGAACTCGATAACAACGACAGCCCGGTCGTGGACCTTTACAACATGATGGGGTCTTACACCCGTTCTGCATATGACCGGCCGATCAACGACTCGCTTGCCGCCGTCTGGGATCTTCCCTATGGCAAAGCTAAGCACTTCGGCTCGCACGCCGCCGCGCCCTTGCAATTCGCTTTAGGCGATTGGCAGTTGACGGCACTCAACTTCTACATCACTGGCTTGCCCATCAACATCACTTACGCCCCGACCACGGCTCAGCAGCTAAGTACCGAGACAAGCTTCCTCTACCGCCCAAATCTGGTCGGCACGCCGGTTCTTGGCAAGGCTAGTCAGAACCCCGTCGCCGGCCAGCCGGGACAGTATCAGTATCTCGACCCAACGGCCGTCTCCGTACCTACCGCGGCCAACACGCCCTATGGCAACTGCCCCCGCAATGTCGCCCGCGCCCCTGGGTACAACGACCTCGATCTCGGCGTGCACAAGCGCTTTCCCCTGGGCTTTGAGAAGGCTGCTCTGGAATTTCGGGCCGAGGCATTCGACGTCTTCAACCATTCCAACGCACAGGCCCCCGACAGCGTCGCAACCGACCCCGGTTATGGCGTCGTCAATTCCTACTTTCCCAGCCGGGAAGTACAATTGGCCCTGAAGCTGATCTTCTGAGGTGGCAGGTGACTCCGGACTGTGCAGTTGAAACTGGTTGCCGCGTGCCTCAGGTCTCGATTCCGAGACCTGAGGCACAAGATGATGGCCTGAAGAAGGGTTTGGTCCGGTATCGGCGATTAGCACGCAGGCAATAAGGTGCCTTGTCAGCAAAAGGTCCACCATGGCGGTGGGCCTTTGCGGCTTTCAGAATGCGGTGAACGGCTATGCATTGCCGGCGACGCTGACTAGAGTTACACCGATTTCGGCGGGAGAGACGACGTGGGTGCCGGCTAAATCGAAGCCGGCTATCGCGCCTGTGCAGAATTCAACGGCACACGTGCGGAATTCCCGAGCGGCGCGATCAAATCGCAGAATTCCAAGGGGAAAGGAACGATCGATATGAAGGTGAACTGCAAGAAATGGGCCAGCCGCATCATTTTAATGGTAATAGCTGCAATGTTTATATCAGGTAAATATGCAAGCGCGCAGCAGGAAATCAGCGCCTTTGCTGCTGCTCCGAGTTTTAATCTCACAACCGGTATTGCCACCGATAGCACGGGCAACATCTACGTAGCTAACTCGCATAACACCATCCTCAAGATAACGCCAGCCGGGGTGGTCATGACATTCGCTGGAATGCCAGATGTGAGGGGGCACGCCGACGGCATTGGTTCTGTGGCGAGTTTCATTTATCCCATTGGCATTGCCACCGATAGCGCAGCCAACGTCTATGTGGCGGACAAGGTGAGCAACACAATTCGCAAGATCAGCCCGGAAGGGGTAGTAACCACTTTGGCTGGCACCGCAGGCGTCACCGGTCATGCCGATGGAATTGGCGAAAATGCAAGTTTCAATAGCCCCGTCGGCGTAGCCGCCGACAGGAAAGGCAACGTCTATGTGGCGGACTATGGCAACGACCTTATTCGTAAGGTCGCCCCAAACGGCGCAGTGACGACCTTAGCCGGTGCGGCAGGCGTGGCAGGTAACACAGACGGAATTGGCGGGAACGCGAGTTTCTCTCTTCCATACGGCATTGCAACCGACGGCGCTGGAAACGTCTTCGTGACTCAGATCTCCAGCCATACAATCCGCAAGATAACGCCGGCGGGGGTGGTGACGACCTTGGCTGGCAAGGCAGGCGTGACCGGCCACGAAGATGGAATTGGGGCGGATGCGAGATTCTATTTCCCCCACGGAGTTGCAACCGATGCCGTGGGCAACGTCTATGTGGCGGACTACGGCAATAACACCATCCGCAAGATTACGCCGTCTGGGGTGGTGACGACCATTGCGGGAAAAGCAGGAGAGAGTGCCGAATACGACGGCATTGGAGGGGCGGCGAGGTTCTCGGAACCGATGGCGGTTGCGACTGACGCCAAAGGCAGCGTGTTCGTGCTTGAAGCAGACAACATTCGCGAAGTAACTCCCACCGGCGCAGTGACAACAATTGCTGGCCCGGTCTTCGGGCCGTGGCATTTCCAGGATCAGTTTTGTGAATGGGATATTCCACCCGACAATAGCGGAACGACCAGATCGGGGATAAGAAGATGCTCCCTTAATGTTGGAACGAAATACTGCTCGTCATCGATTGAGGTCACCAGCGCCAACCCCGGCAATACCAAGCCGAAGGTAAGTCTGGTATACGATAGTGCGCTCAATGTTCTTGCGGTCGACACGAAATTTAAGGTTGAGCGCGCGGAAAGGGAAGGGTTGGTTACGAAAGACGATCCTCCGGCCGGAGGCTCCGGCGCCCATTCCTGGCTGCATTTCGTTGTCAAGCTGACAGTATCATCCACTAGTTCATGCAAGTAGCTCCGCGCGGGCGGCTTATCCTTGGATCAGCCACAGATTATTTGTGCGTTTGCGCCCGAGTCGTCTGCTTTGGTGTTATTCATGAGCCGCTGGAGGCCTTCGAGCGCCAATGGTTTATCGTCAAACAAAAAGGCTATCGAGGGCATGTGTCTCCGTTAATTCCGCTTCGGACTCTGCGGGAAGGATATAGCATGGCAAGCGGACGGTTGCCGCCACACCGCCGTCCCCCAAGCGGAATCCGGATCGCTTCCAGGCCATGCGACACTTTGGTCCAAACCTCATTCTGCGCCGTGTCAATCGGCCACAAACTGCAGGGGGCTCCGCCCGGAAGATCGCGGGCAAAGTCGGCGTTCAGCATCACGATCTCGTCAAACTGCTGTTCGCGCCCGGTCCGCGCGGCCTATTCGAAGAGGGCTTGAATCGTCTGATCGGTAGGACTAAAGCCGGCTGCGGCGGCGGATTCCATGACGATTCCTTCCCTTTGAGGATGGCGTGGATATGGGCCCGGCGGGCAACTTCTACTTCTATCAGGCAGGCAGTTGCCTGCGGCCTTCGCGGGCAGTCTGGTTCGAGCCGATAGGCCGTAATCCGGCTGCGCCGATGTGGGCAATCCTTACCGCAATGAGTAAGAAATACACGGGAAGCAGCTGCGGAGCCGAGAGCAGTATTCTGTTCAAAAGACTTGTTTTCAATGAGTTGAATGCGCGGGCAGTTTGGTCCCGTAGATGCACATTGGTATCTCGTGGGCCATGCTGGCGAGGCCGGCATTTGGCGGCCAGGCGAGAGGCCCGGCTGAAGAAAGGGATCGGAAAAATGAGCATCTATCGAATTGGATTGATTGGTCTGGGGGCAACTTTGGCGGCGCTGGGCGCGACGGGCTGCGCAACCAAGAATTCGGTGCGCAACCAGACGGCGCCTCTGGTGGAGCACACCGACCAGTTGGAAGGCAAGACGGCTGCGAACAACCGCCGGATTCACGATGTGGACGAGCAGGCGCAAGCCGGCATCCAGCGGGCGCAAGGCGCCGCGGACGCGGCAAGCCTGAGCGCGCGGAATGCGGGCCAACTTGCCGGAGACGCCCAGACCGCCGCCGGCAACGCCGTGCATCGCGCTGACTCGCTGGAGAGCGTGGTGAAGGGGCTGGACAACTACAAGCCGCTCGCGAATGTGACAGTGACCTTCGGCTTTGACAAGTCGGTGCTGACCAAGGAGGACCGCGCTCAACTGGATGCTTTTGCGGCGCAGCTTGGTTCGGCCAGGAGCTACATTCTGGAGGTGACCGGCGGAACGGATTCGACCGGCCCAGCTCAGTACAACTATGAGCTGAGCCAGCGGCGGGCGGATGCGGTGGTGCAATACCTGGCGTCGAAGTACGCGATAGCCGCGCACCGGTTCTATCTGATCGGAATCGGCAAGGACAAGGAAGTGGCGCCGAATACGACTGCGGATGGGCGGAAACAGAACCGGCGGGTCGAGGTGCAACTGCTGTCGAATATGAGCGATCAAAACGGGCAAACCGCGTCGAACCAAAGCCCGGTGCAGTAGGACGACGGGGCCTGCGGCCTTGGCACAGACGCTCGCGATAGACCTTTCCGGCTTGCAGATTGAATTGCCACAGGCTCATGTCGCCGCATTCCGGTGAATCGTCATGATTGCTCAGAGGGATAACAAGAACCGCTTCGCCGAAGTTGGCGATGCAAATGAAATCCTCATTCCGATCGCAACCAACGATCCACCGAAGTATGAGGTTGTCCAGCGGGCGATCCGCCGTTGTGTGCGTCTACAGATGTTAGACAACGGGGCGATGCAACTCACCGTCGCAAGGGGCGGCCAGAAATCCGCCGCGAACCTTGACTCGTTCGGAGAAAAGCCCACCAGTTCGATCCCGCCAATCTCCCCTTCCGCTGTGTCTCACTCCAATCGCTTCAGTGCGCGGAACGGCATTCTCCCCTCGGCAAAAAACAGGCTATACACGACATGACAGCTCTTGTTCCTCTCGGAGGCGGCACATTGGCTGCACTCAAGCTTGCCGTAAACCTTCGTGGAGCGGGCCTTGTCAAATCGGATACTGGTCTTCCACGCGGAGACGTGCGGGCCTGGCTCTCCGCCTACACACCCGCCAATTTCGGTAGAGTATTGCGTCTGAGCCAGAACGGAGGAGCAAGAGAGGCGGAGAAGACCAATAGCCTCCCCTTGGATGGCACGCGCGAAGCACCTCTGCAAATCCGAGCTTGATTGGGATTTTACAGACAAGAAATGCCGGGGCCTCGGCCCCGGCATTTCTTGTCCAACAACAGCATTCTCAACCGATGGTCTGGCTGACGCGCAGATCCCGCGACGATGCTCCCACGCTTACCACGCGTTTGCCATTGGCGGTGACCCACTTGTGGTCCTTTGTTGACCAGTACTGCAACTGGCGCAGCGGGACGCGCAAAGTGACGGTCCTGGATTCGCCCGCGGCCAGGTGAATGCGATCGAAGCCAACGAGAGTCCGCACCGGGAACTGGACTCCATCGGGAATCTCGCTGGGCGCGCCCAGATAGACTTGCGGAACCTCGTCCGACTCTACGCTGCCGGTGTTCTTGATGTGAACCTTAACGTCGAGGCCGCCGTCTGGGGCCTTATCGATCTTCAAGCCGGAGTAAGCGAAGGTGGTATAGCTCAGGCCGTGGCCGAAAGGGAAGAGCGGGGCAATGTTTTCATGATCGAACCAGCGATAACCTACATTTACGCCTTCGCTGTAAGTGGTCTTTCTGTCCACGCCCTTGCCGGAGCGCTCGGGATACTTGGGGTCGGTGGCGGCGTAGTCCTTCAGCCGCTTGCCCCATGTAACAGGCAGGCGGCCGGCGGGGCTAGCCTTGCCCAGCAGCAGGTTGGCCGCGGACCAGCCGCCCTCATCGCCGGGCCACCACATCTCGAGCACCGCCTTCACCTTGTCGATCCAGGGCAGCGCGATGGGCTGGCTGGTGTTCAAAACCACAATGGTGTTGGGATTGACCGCGGCCACTTCCTCGATGAGCTTGTTCTGTTCGCCAGGAAGGCCAAAGACCGGCTCGAGGCGCGTCCACACAAAGACCACTGCGGTCTTGGCGCTCTTGGCGGCGGCAATGGCGGCTTCGTGGTCGGCCTTCCGCTGCTCGGGGGTGTACCAGTTGAGGCGCACCTGGACCGGAGCGCCGGAACTGTCGGGGCTGGTTGAGATTTCGATTGCGTGCGGCCCGGCGGTCAGTTCAACTGCCCGGCGCACGTTGTCGAGGCCGTCGGTGGTGGGGATGGCGTTATCCTGATTGGCCTGCAGGATGTCGCCATGAACTGCGCCCTGGAAGACGCCCGTGGCAGCCAGACGCTTGCCGTCCAGGGAGATGCTGGCGTTGGTGCCTAGAGCCTGGAGGTAAAGCCAGTATATGCCGGCGTGCGGTGGAGTGAGCGCTCCCTTCCACGTAACGGTCGCGTTGGGGGCGAGAGAATTGCGGGCCGTGAAATCGAGTTGCGCGTCCACCCGCGGGTCGCTTCTGCCGGTGCGCACCAGGCCCGGATTGCCGTCGTGGCTCAAGGCGCTGGCCGGAACTGGAACGCCGGTCATATCGTCGTCCACAGCGAGTTTTACATTGGGGTTGCCGGAGATCTTCCTCAGAGCCTCAATTGGGCCCACCTGGCGCTGGGGCAGTCCGACGGAGCGTTCGCCGTTGATTCCAATCGAGTCCACCTGTCCAGCCGTGGGGCCGATCAGGACCACCGAATCGAGGCCGGC
>JBEKDH010000025.1:0-31678 GCA_050014455.1 Occallatibacter sp. | reverse complement strand
ATGCCGATGTTGCGCCTCAGCACCGCCAGCGGATACTCCCGCACCGGCCGGCCGTCGATCAGGAGCGACCCCTCCGGCGCTTCAATGAGCCTTGTGATCAGGTTGACCAGCGTGGACTTGCCCGAGCCGGTGGGGCCGACGATGGCCAGGCTGGAACCGGCGGGAATCTCAAGCGAGATGTCGCGCAGCACCTCCGTCTCGCCGTAGCTGAAGTTCAGGTGACGGAACTCGATCCCGCCCCGCAGCACGGCATCCGGCGAAATCGCGGGATCGGCGGCGCGGTCGTCGATGGCCGGCTCGGCCTTCAGCAATTCGTCGATGCGCTGGATGGAAGCCGTGCCCCGCTGGAAGAGATTGACGACCCAGCCCACCGCGATGATCGGCCAGATGAGCATGATCATGTAGGTATTGAAAGCCACGAAGTCGCCCACCGAGATGCGATGAGCGATGACCAGATGGCCGCCGGCCAGCAGCGTGATCACCATTGAGACGCCGAGGATGAACTCCAGCGTTGGCCACAGCATGCCCATCAGTTGCACCAGCCGGAGCGCCCGGCCGATGTACCGGCGGTTGAGCCGCTCGAAGAGGCCGATCTCCGACTCCTCGCGGGCAAAGGCCCTGATCAGCCGCGCGCCGGAGTAGTTCTCCTGGGCCTGCGAGGAGATCTCGGAGAAGCTGGCCTGGATGCGCTCGAAGCGATCGTGAATCCTGCGCCCCAGGTACTGCACCAGGATGCTGGCCACGGGCATCGGCGCCAGCGCGACCAGCGTCAAAAAGGGGCTGATGCGCAGCACATAGTAGAGCGCGCCCACCGTAAAGAAGATCGTGTTGGCGCTGTACATGAGCGCCGGACCAAGCATCATGCGCACGGCATTCAGGTCGTTGGTCATCCGGGCCATGATGTCGCCGGTGCGGTAGCGCTGGTAGAAGCCCGAATCCTGGCGCTCCAAGTGAAGGAAGAGGTCGTTGCGCAGATCGAACTCGATCTCCCGAGATATGCCGATCAGAATCCAGCGCTGAGCGTAAAGAAAGACGCCCTTGACCAGCGAGATGGCGACCAGCAACCCGGAGAAGAGCAGAATCTCCTTGCGGGTTACTCCGTGCTTCATCTCGTCGATGGCCACTTGCAAGACCCTGGGAAACTGCACCGAGACCGCATTGGTGGCGATGCACGCCAGAGTGCCCCACACATATCCCCATCGGTAGCGGCGCATGTATTTGAAGAGCGGGGCCAGATCGCGAAGCATGGTCCTATTGTACGGGGAGGGGCGGGCAGCTCCCGCAGCGTTCTCACGAGCAACTTGACTCTCTGCGGCGAGTCACATCCAGAGACGAACAGGCCGATAGCCTTGCAAATGGCCCGTGCCCCATCCTTTCGCCTTTTTTCTGGCGAAAGGGTGGGAAACCTCAGACCGCAAACCCATTTATAGGGAGCGCTTTACTTCGGCTCGATGATCTTCAAGCCCTTCACCACGGAGAAGTGGCGCACGTTGAAGGTGGCCACGGCGCTGCCTCGTTCCAGGGCAGTGGCTGCAACGATCAGATCGTGGTAACTAATCACCTTGCCTCTCGACTCCAGATCTGCCCATACATGCGCGTGTATCTGAGCCGTCAGGCCGGTATAGGGAATGACAGGAAAGCTCGCGAGAACGCCTTCAACATAACTTCGCCGCCGGACCCTGTGTGCGCCGGAGGCCCTTTCCAGGCCATGCCAGAGCTCGGCAACAGTAATGGCGGCGAGTTCGAACCGCGCCCGCGGTTGTACAACCAGCCAGCTGTGCAAGTCGAATACCCCTCGCTCGTCGGCGATGAGCACATCTGCATCGAGGATCATTGCCATTTGTCAATCGGTGGGAGCAGCATCCCGCGGGCCGCTTTGAGATCGCGGCGCCAATCGGCAAACTCTTCGTCCGTCAGACGGACCTTGGCAAGCGCCTCGGCTATGGCTCGTCCAGAGTTGTCCTTTTTATGCTCCGGCACAATCCGCGCCACGGGTACGCCATTCTTGTGCAGCACGAAGGTCGTGCCTTGGTAGCGGGCGCGATTGATGCAATCGGCAAAGTTGCGCGCCGCCTCCGTCACGCTGATGGCCTGCTCTCTCATAGAATCAGATTATCAGATTTTACGCATTCTGCCAATCGCTCGCTTGCTGTTCAGAGACTGAACTGCCCCAGCGGCGGTTGCTCATCGCTGGGGCAGTTTGGTCAAAACGTTCATTCGCGGCCCGCGCGCTCGGCCCTACTCCAGCCCGGTCAGGAACTCCTTCATCCGCCGCGTTCCCTCATCGATGTTCTGTTTGGTCACCGGATAGGAGATGCGGATATGCTCGGCGGTGCCAAATGCCTCGCCGGGCACCGTCACCACATGAGCCTCGTGCAGCAGCCGGGTAGCCATCTGCGTAGCCGTCTTGATGCCGCCCTTGCCCAGGTAAGCCGAGATGTTCGGGTAGACGTAGAACGCCCCCTCCGGCTTGGTGCAGGTAATGCCGGGAATCTCAGCTAGCCTGGCCAGCATGTAGTCCCGCAGCTCGATAAACTCGGCGCGGAACTCGCTCACGCACTCCTGCGAGCCGGCCAGCGCGGCCACGGCGGCCTTCTGCACAAAGCTGGTCGCGTTCGAGGTGGATTGCGATTGCAGCTTGTTCAGGTTGGCCACAATGGGCTTTGCGGCCAGCGCAAACCCGGCCCGCCAGCCCGTCATGGCATAGGTCTTCGAGAGTGAGCCGAGCACCACAATATGCTCCTTGGCCCAGGTAAACGAGCCGCCGCTGACCGGCTTGCCGGCGTAATTCAAATACACGTAGCACTCGTCCAGCAGCAGAAATATCCCGCGCTCGTGGGCCACGTGCACAATCCGCTCCAGATCCTCGGCCGACACCACCGAGCCCGCCGGGTTCGACGGCGAGTTGAGGATGATGGCCTTGGTCTTGGGCGTGATCGCCTTCTCGATCGCGTCGGCCGTGATTCGGAAGCTCTCCGCCTCGCTCGTCTCCAGATACACCACCTTGCCGCCGGCGTACTGGATGATGTCCTTGAAGCTCACCCAGTAAGGGACGGGCAGGATCACCTCGTCGCCGTGATCCACCAGGATTTGAATGGTGTTGAAGAGCGCCAGCTTGCCGCCGGTGGTAAAGATGGCCTCGTCCAGGCCGTAGTCCGACCCGAAGTCGGTCGCGTGCCGCTCTACGATCGCCTTGCGCACGTCGGGAATGCCCGGAACCACCGTATAGCGGGTGAAGTTGGCGTCGATGGCGGCAATTGCCGCGTCCTTGATGTGACGCGGAGTGTTGAAGTGCGGCTCACCGGCGCCGAAATCCACTAAGTTGATGCCCTGAGCGCGCAGCTTGGCGGCCTCCGCGGCCACAGCCATGGTTGCGGAAACCTCGATCCGGCCAATTCGGCCGGCAAAGACTTGGGAAGGTGTCGTGACTGTCATAGCACCTCTATCTTTACAGATTTGGCGGCAAGGTCCAAGCCCGTCTTCGAAAGAAGCTCTTCCGGCAACGGCCGCAGGACACCTCGTTCCTGCTACTTCAGCTCTCTCACCCAGATGTTTCTGAAGCTGATCGGCTCGCTCTTGTCGCCATGCGCCTGCAGCTTGATCGGTGCGGTTTCGTACGCTTTGTAGAATGGCGTGCCGCGGTAAAGCGTCTGGCCCTTTAATTCGAAGTGATTCTGGACCAGCACTCCATTGAAGAACACCGTTACGTAGGCCGGCGATTTCAGCGTGCCGTCCGCGTTGAACTCCGGCGCTGTCCACACCACGTCGTAACTCTGCCACTCTCCGGGCTTGCGCCCCGGATTCACAAGCGGAATGCTCTGCTTGTAGATGCTGCCGCCCATGCCGTTCACATAGGTCTTGTTCTGGTAGGAATCGAGAACCTGCAACTCGTATCCGTCGTCGCCGGGCCCCGTCGAGGCCAAGAACACGCCGCTGTTGCCCCGCGCCTGGCCGCTGCCGGTAATGTTCTCGGGAATCTTCCACTCGATGTGCAGCTGATAATTCTTGAACCTTCGCCGGGTTTCGATGTTGCCCCCGGCCTTGTTCACGGTAACCACGCCATCTGTGACGATCCAGTTGGCCGGCGACTTGTCGCGGACCAAAATCCATTCGTCCAGGTTCTTGCCGTCGAAGAGCACAATCGCGTCGGAGGGAGGCGTCGCGCAGGATGCCCCAGGGGTCACCACCGGGGGAACCGGCTCCCATACTTCGGTTTCCTCGGGCGCCGGTGCGGGCGGCGAAGCCGCTTGCGCGGCCATCGCGCCGGCGCCGGCTTGCGCTCCCTGAGGCCAGGACGGCGACTGTGCAAGAAGGGAAACAGCCGCGGCCATCAAAGCCGCGGAAGCAAGGAGCATCGAGAACCGAATGCGTTTCATCAGTTCAAAATACAGCGGCACACGGTCATCCCGTCAATCCGGCCGGCAAATACTTGCGACGGAGTCGAGACTGTCATAGCACTTCGATCTTTACAGATTTCCGCGCCAATGACCAAGCACATCTTCACAGGCGTTCACCCGCGGCACTCGCCCGGCTGGCTTGCGTGTCGCCGCGCGCGGCGGCGTTTGATGTCCCCCGGCTTGGTTGGCCGTGCAAGGATTGGGCCGCAAAGAGGCGCGTGTGACCCGTTTTCGGCATAGGCATTCTGCCGCAATAAGAAGGCGCCACCCGCGGCATCGGATGGCGCCTGTTGCTACTCCGCGCCGGAGTTAGAACTTGTAGCGCAGCGCGAGCTCCATGATGCGGGGATCGTACGCGCCGGTTGTCTTGGCCTGGTTTGCGTTGGCTACAGAGGTATTTGGGTTTTGGGGGTTGGTGTGGTTGAACAGATTGAACGCCTCAGCGCGGAACTCAAAGAAGTTCCGCTCCGTGATGTGGAACTCCTTGAAGAGGCTCAGGTTGTGAATCTCCTGGCCCGGCCCGCGGATGGTGCCGTTCTGGGCGTTGCCATAGTAGCCGTAATAGAGCGTTGAGTTCAATGGGTTAGCCGCGACGCCGCCTATATGAGCAGTCGGATCCACATACGCTGCCATGTTGTACCACTGGCATGTGGAGCCGCAGACGCTGGTTTTCCAGGTCTTCGGCCCGTTGGTCGAAACACCCGGCACCACGAACGGCCGCGCCGTGAGTCCCCCGTTGGTCAAGGTTATGCCTGGCGTGATCGAGCCTCCGCTGCGGAAGGTCGAGATGTCGTTGATGCGCCATCCGCCCATGGTCAGTTTCTCGAATTCATTGCCACTGTGCTGGAAGAACGGCAGTTCGTAGAGCAAAGTGACGTTCATCGCCTGGGGATAGTTCAGGCCATTGTTCCCGTGGAAGCGGTTGAGGTTATAGGGGTCGACCACAGAGTTGGAGGTGTCGTGCGACCAGGTGTAAGCCGCAGCCAGGTAAAGCGATTTCGTCACCGGATGCTTGATCTGCGCTTCGAGGCCGTTCCACTCCTGCCACAGCCGGGTGGAATAGACAGTGATGGAGTTGAAACCCTGATAAGGCGACCAGTAAGCCGAGCTATCGCCCTTGTTCTTGTTTGCAGGATTGATAGCGATGAGCGGATTGTAGTCGTAGGCCACGCCACCCGTAGTGTAGTAAGGCGGCTGATTCCAGTTCCATGTGGCCTCCAGATGCTGAAGACGGCTTCCGGCTCCCACCACCGAGGCTATGATGTTCTTTGGGAATTCATGCTGGACTCCCAGCGAGTAGCTGGCCGCCGGTGAGGCCTGGATCTGATAGTCCCCTCCAGTGACCGATATGACGCTCTCCGTATTCGCGGTGCCGCCCGCGCCCACGATGTTCCAGGCCGTGGTTGAAGGGAGTGTCAGATTGGAGAGGTTCTGGTTGCTGAACACGGGCGGATTGGCTATGCAGTTGAAGGAGCAATCCTGGTTGGTGAAGATGCGCGTGTAGCTGATTCCGTAGCCGCCGCGCAGGCTGGTTTTGCCATTGCCGAAGACATCCCAGGCGAAGCCGCCATCGGGCCCGAAGTACCAGGTATGGGCGTTGGAGAAGTTTACTGGCAAGCCCGTCGATGTGCCGCTGTTGTAAAGCATGCCGTTGCTGTAGGTGGCGGGGTAGGTGAGGTTGGTGGCCCCGCTGAACTCGTTCACGGTGGGCGCGTTGGCGGCAACGTAAGCCGGGTTGGCGTAGATGTTCCCCGGTGAGACTCCCGCGTCCCAGTTGGTCTCGGAGTTGGGCACGCCGTAGGGCAACGGCAAGTGGTAAAGCCGCGCGCCCAGGGTGAAGGTCAAGTTCTTGGTCAGCTTGTATTGGTCTTCGAGGTACGGCGTCCACGAGAACGCATGCATATCGCCGTGAGGCGCGTTGCTGGCCTGGCTGAAGCCGCCTACATAGCCCAGGAGCATATCCGCCATCGAGTCATCCTGGCTGCATAGGCCTGAAGCAGACTCACCGTTGGGGACTCCGGGCGTTCCACTGGCGCAGGCGCCCAACGCACTCTTTTGTGCCGCAGTGGCCGCGGTGGAGGTGCCGTTGAAGGAGAAATTCCCATTGGTCTGCTGGCCCGAAACCTGGCGCTTGGTATTCCAGACAAAGGTAATGCCTGCTGTCAGGTAGTGCTTTCCCTTGAGCCAGCTCCAGTTGTCGGTGACCGTATCGTCCAGATCGGACGCGTGGGGGATGGGCCGCGAGGCCGTGATGCCCTGCCCCGCCATGCCGCCGCTGAACGACACCACGGGAACGCGATCGGAATAGAGACCGTTCGGATAGAAGAGAGTTTCACTGAAGCCCGGTAGCTGGTCGATGTAGTCGATTCCCACCAGGGTCAGGTTCAGAAGGTAGATGTTCATGGCCACGCTGGTGGTGTTGATCATGTTCGACGACAGGGCCTGGGTCAGCGAGACCTGCGCCAGCTTGTTGTGGGTGAAGTCCGTCTCCGAGTTGATGGGAGTCGTACCGGTGCTTACTGTATTTTGCGCATACGACTGGTACTCGTCCAGGTACTCGCCCATCGCGTGGTACTTGGAGTTGAAGTTGTGATCGATCTTGATCTCATCGTCGCGCTGATCGGTGACCTGCGCCATGTTATTGATGTAGTTGGTGGTATTGCCGGCCAAGACGTAATTGGGCGCCGGATAGAGGGTTTTCAGGTAAGCCGCTGAGCTCTGGTTGATTCTCTGGCTCGGGATCTGGTAGTAGCCTGCTGGGCATGAGCCTCCCGTAGACGTTGGGAAGAGATTGCCCGTCGTCGGATCCTTGATGGGCGAAAAGAAGCAGCCGGCTTCCTGCAGGGCCGTGGGTATGGTGCTGGTGTTCTGGCTGGGCACGTGCAAAATCACAAACTGCTCGTCCCAGAAGAAGAAGGTCTTCTTCTTGTCGGCGTTGTAGTGATTGGGAATGTACACCGGGCCGCCGCCGTTATAGCCGAAGATGTTCTGATGGTAGGGCGGTATGGTGGTCGAGAAGTAGTTCTTTGAATTCAGATCGTTGTTGCGCAAGAACTCCCACGCCGCTCCGTGCCAGTTGGCCGTCCCGCTCTTGGTTTGCGCCACGATGACCGAAGAACCGAGGAGCGAATACTGCGCGGAGAAGTTGTTTTGCAGCACACGCACTTCTTCCAGGGAATCGGGGTTTGGAACGACCGAATTCGCCGTCATGTTGCCGGTGTTTTCGTTCCACACGCCGTCCAGCACATAAAAGCTGCGCGACACGTCCAGGCCATTGATGGAGAGAACGCTGCTGGTGGAGCGGCCGCCGGTCCCCAAAGACGTGCCTTGCGAGGAGGCGGTCACGCCCGGCATCATCACCGCTAATGCCTGGTAGTTGCGCCCGTTCATGGGCAGCGTGCTCACCTCATCGGCATCAATGTCGGCCGAAGTCTCGGGAGTGGATGTTTCCACCTGGGTGGAGGCAGCCTCGACCGTCACGGTCTGCGTTTGGACGCCTACCGCAAGCACTCCATTGGCCGTGGCCGTCGTCGCCGGGTGCAGTTCGACGCCGTTCACCGTGTAGGTCTTGAAGCCTGCCTTGGAAAAGGTGACCGAATAGGTCGCCACGTTCAGGTCAGGCGCAACGTAGGTGCCACCGCTGTTTGTCGTTGTCTGGATGGCGACCTTGGTCGCCTCGTCGGTAATAATCACGGTCGCGCCCGGTACCACCGCGCCGGTGGAATCCGTCACTGTTCCTGTGATTGTCGCCCTGGTGGAAAGCTGCGCATGGAGCGCAGGGCCAAAGATGAACAGCGCCAGCAAAAGCACCGGCGCCGTCGCGGCGAAGCGTCGTAGCATGGACATTTCTCTTCTTCCCTCCTGCGAAATTTTGACCCGAGAATTTCTCTTGACTTGAGACGGCCGACGGAAGCAGATTCCGTCCCATCACATTTCCATAAGGAGATTGTTTCAAATACGAAACGAAACATTCATACACTCTCTTGCATAATCATGTCAACATGTTTTTGCCTTCGAGCTTGCAGCGCCCGACCGGTTCGCTGTCACGTATGTGAAAACGCCGGGAAAGCCGCCCAAATGCGTCGAAGTGGGCGTTCCACAGGGAGCGGTGGGGAACGACGGCGACCGGCGAAGGCTCGCCGGGGAATTCGCAGGCCCCACCCCTGAAGGAATGCCGGCCCTGCACGGAGAACCTATGCCCCAAATGGAAGAGCCTATTCAGTGGCTCCGTGGTTCTGATTGACCCGCCCGCGCAGCCGCTTGAGCACGTTGGGGGGCAGCAGGCCGGTCACGTCGCCGCCTAAGCTGAATACTTCTTTCACCATGCGCGAGCTGACAAACGAGTAGCGCCCGGCCGGCTGCAGAAAGACGGTCTCGATCTCCGGGGCCAGCCGCCGGTTCATCAAGGCCATCTGAAACTCGTATTCGTAATCGGAGATGGCGCGGATGCCGCGCAGGATTGCCGCCGCGCCCTGCTTGCGGGCGAACTCGACCGTCAGCCCCTCGAAGGTGGCGATCGACACGTTCGCCAGCCCCCCGGTGACCTCCTTGAGCATCTCCACCCGCTCCTCGACGGTAAACAGCGGGTCCTTCTCCGGATTGTTGAGGATGGCAACCGTCAAATGGTCGAAGAGCTTGGCTCCGCGCTGGATCAGGTCTACGTGACCGTTGGTCGGCGGGTCGAAGGTGCCGGGATAGAGGGCTGTCACGCTCATGCGGATCGCTCTATGCGGATTCTAGCAGCGCGCGGCGGGCGGGCTGGCCGGTTGACCGGACAGTCGGACGGGTGCCCCAGGTCTCGATCTTGAGACCTGGGAGACCGATGGTCGGCGCTGTCCCTACCCTTTGCGCCCGCGCACGGCTTCCTTGGCGTCGGCGTGGCCGGTGGCGGGAACTTCGGGCACCTCGGCCTTGATCGCGCCAATCTTCAGCTTCTTGCGAAGCTCGCCGTCCAGCTTGGCAAAGATGTCCTTGTTCTCTTTGAGGAAGGCGCGGGTATTCTCGCGGCCCTGGCCGATGCGCTCGCCGGCGTAAGCGTACCAGGCGCCGGATTTCTCCACGATGTTGTTGGCCACGGCCAGGTCCAGCACGTCGCCCTCGCGGCTGATCCCCTCGCCGTAGAGAATATCGAATTCCGCCTCGCGGAAGGGCGCGGCCACCTTGTTCTTGACGATCTTCACCTTGGTCCGGTTGCCGGTCACCGCCTCGCCATCCTTGATAGCTGCGATGCGCCGGATATCCACCCGCACCGACGAGTAAAACTTGAGCGCCCGTCCGCCGGTTGTCGTCTCCGGGTTGCCGAACATCACGCCGATCTTCTCGCGAATCTGGTTGATGAAGATGAGCGCGGTGCGACTCTTCGAGACGGTTCCGGTGAGCTTGCGCAGCGCCTGCGACATGAGCCGGGCCTGAAGGCCCATGTGGGACTCGCCCATCTCGCCGTCCAGCTCCGCTTTGGGCACCAGCGCGGCCACCGAGTCCACCACCAGCACGTCGATGGCCCCGGTGCGGACCAGGGTTTCGGTAATCTCCAGCGCTTGTTCGCCGTTATCTGGCTGAGAGACCAGCAGATTATCGATGTCCACTCCCAGCTTCTTGGCGTAGCTGGGGTCCAGGGCGTGCTCGACGTCGACAAAGGCCGCCAGGCCGCCCGCCCGCTGCGCCTCGGCGATGATTTGCAAGCAGATGGTCGTCTTGCCCGACGACTCCGGCCCGAAGACCTCCGTCACCCGCCCGCGCGGAATGCCGCCCACGCCCAGCGCCGCGTCGAAGCTGATGGAGCCGGTGGAGACGACGGCAATGGGCAGCAGCGCCTCCCGTGAGCCGAGGCGGACAATCGAGCCTTTGCCAAACTGCTTCTCGATCTGTGCAAGGGCTAGTTCTACGGCTTTGGCGCGGTCGTCGGCAATGGCCATGGGAAGACTCCTCGGGATGCGCGCCTTGCTTTTCCCCGCAGGAAACGGCGCGGCGGCTGGATTGGATTTCGATGGGATTGTAGCAGGGCCGGGCAGACATTGACAGAGAAAAATAGCGAAGAAATGGAGAACAACGCAAATTGCCGTGCAAACAGTCGAATTCACTGGGTATCCGCCATCCCCTAGTCCGTCCGACCACAAGGTACGAGACGCACAACTTCGTGTCGGCATCGATTCCTGTCCAGGTCCAAGCGCCTCCCCGTCCCTCAGCCTTCTTTTTTGCGCTGGCGCTCTTCGACTTCGCCCCTACAAAGGCCCAAACTCGTCTCATTGGAGAATGCGTACCAGCAGGCCGCGCACGTATCGATGGTGATAGTCGGCGGCGGCACGGCCGAGATCGCGCAATAGGTCTAAAATGGTGTGCATAGAAACGCCCGTCACGCGGACGATGGAGTTGATGCTGCTCCCTTCCACGAGGGCAGCCACTACTTGAATGCGCTTCGCTGTGCTCAGTCGATTCATTACGAATCGACCATCGAGCGTATCATATATAACTGATTCCAGGAGGTCAAGAAAAACGCTTGAAAAATCATACAAATCTGATATTATTCCCTAGTCCGCCCTTTTGGTCCTTCTTCGACTACGTGGCGAACGGCCACAACCTGATTGAGGAGTGGTACCAGAATGATCTGTCGGAAGAGGCTCAATTCACATTTGATGCGTTGCTCAAGAATCAACGAAAGGTTGAATCTGTCCTGAACTGGAATGGGTTTAAGTATTTGAAAGGAAAGCCGAAAGAAGAGCGGATCTGGCAGCTCGATTTCATCGCCGATAAGCGTCAATATCGTCTGCTCGGCATCTTTGGAGTGGGAAGAAAGAACGCCGTCTTAATCCTCGGGTGCTACCACAAAGGGGACAATTACACCCCACGAGACGCCCTAGAGATGGCGCGAAAACGCGCCAAGGCAATACGCGAAGGGAAGGCTGAACTGCATGAGCGAGAGATCAAGTCTGATTCTTAGGTTGATTGAAAGCCTCGATTCCCGAACCAGCTACATCAAGGCCAAACTGGGAATTCTGGTTCCATCCCAGATTCGTTCGCTTAGGATCCAATCTGAGATGCCAAGACAAGCCGATCTCGCAAGAGTTGCGGGGTTGCACCAGTCCCGAATTTCCATGTTTGAGACCCCCGGCGCAGCGAACATGACTATAGAAACTCTTGCTCGGTTGGCTGCCGCTTTCAAGGTGGGATTGATTGTGAAGTTTGTTCCGCTTAGCGAAATGCTTCGATGGGAGAATGAACACTCTCAGGACCATTTTTCCGTCACGCCCCTTGCTAGGGATGAAGTGTTTCTTAATCCTGCTCTGGTGGAGAGCACAAACGTAAGTAAAGGCAAGTTGGGAGGGCTATCCCAATCGTCCGTAAATCGGGTGTCGGCCATGCCTGTTGGCAGGGTCAACCCCTATCAATCGTCCAACGATCCTCCATTTCAAAATGCGATAGGAGCGTAATTGATGCCTCAAGATGAGAACAAGGAATCACCGCTTCATTGGTTCCCCGCACCGGGCGGAGTCTTAGAAATCTACGCAAATATGGCGACTCTTCAGTGGTCTCTCGATGACGTGAGGGTCAGACTAGCGCAAATCATCAATAGTCCTGAAACTCCAGACCCCGGAGCCGATCTCATACCCATTGCTCAAGAGAAAGTGGCTGTATCCGTGAGTTGGCGTGGTGCCAAAATAATGAGAGACAATTTGGCGAGGGCCATCGAAGCCTACGAAAAGGTGAATGGAGAAATCGTCGTTGACATCAAATTACCTGGGTCTTTGCCATAAATGCCACTAGCGCTCCGTCGCTTCTCTCACGATCCGCAGGGCGGGCTGGTTCGCGTCTTCGCGCGGATTCTCCGGACGCGAATAGCCTGCGCAAACATGTGCGTTGAATTCTAGTTGAAGCGCGTCTCCCGCACTCAACAATGGGGAAATGATTTTGGGGGTTTGGTGCATGAATAACCAGCCATACCCCGCACAACCCATCCAGATTCATCTCGCCTAATCAATCCTCTTTTCTTCCCCATACCTCGATCATCCCACCGTCCAGCCGAACGCGCTAGACCTGCGGAAAACCAAACTGCGCCAGCACCGAGCAATCGCCCCGCGCGGCCTCCGCGCCGAACTGGGATACAATCGAGCCTGAGCGCGCAAGGGTTCCCGGAGCGAACAGTACGGGACCGCGGAGCGCGAACTCAACCGTTTGATCGGAGAGCAAGACCTTCGGCATGGCCCGCATCTATCCATTTCGCGCCTGGCGCTACAATCCCTCTGCGGTCCGGCTGGAAGACGTCGTTACCCAGCCCTACGACAAGATCTCTCCGGCCATGCAGCAGGCCTACTACCAGCGCAGCCCCTACAACCTGGTGCGCATCATTCTCGGCCTGCCGGAACTCTTCGACAATGAGCGCGGCGAGAACGTCTATACGCGGGCCGCGCGCGACTTCCGCTCATGGCGCGAGCAGGGCGTTCTGATCCAGGAGAAGAGTCCCTGCATCTTCGCCTACGCGCAGCGCTTCAAGGTTCCCGGAACCCAAATCGTGAAGGAGCGGCGCGGCTTTATTGCTCTCGGCAAGCTGCACGACTATGCCGAGAAGGTGGTCTTCCGCCACGAGCAGACCCTCTCCAAGCCCAAGAGTGACCGGCTCAACCTGCTCAAGGCCACTCGCGC
Organism: Occallatibacter sp.; assembly: GCA_050014455.1. Classification (GTDB taxonomy): domain Bacteria; phylum Acidobacteriota; class Terriglobia; order Terriglobales; family Acidobacteriaceae; genus Telmatobacter. The sequence continues at coordinate 18,644 of JBEKDH010000025.1, read as the reverse complement.
GCACTTCGGGCAGATCTTCATGCTTTACTCCGACCCGGCCGGCAGCGTGGAGAAGATTCTTTACGACGGGAACGGTCCCGCCGAAGCCGAGGTCACCGACGAATACGGCGTGCTGCACCGTCTCTGGAAAGTCAGCGATCCTGCGGCCATCCGCCTGCTGACCACCGCCATGGACGACAGGAAGCTGATCATCGCCGACGGCCACCACCGTTATGAGACGGCGCTGAATTACTCCAGGGAACACACGGCCGCCTTGCGGGCGCAGGCTGAGTTCAGCACCAGCCAAATGCCACAGCCGGCCTATCCTGAAGCCGCCGTGATGATGACCTTTGTCAACATGGACTCCGACGGCCTGGTGATTCTGCCCACCCATCGCGTGGTTCACGGCCTGCCTCACTTCGATTCGTTGGCCTTTGCTATCGCCGCACAGGAGTTCTTCACCCTTGAGGCGCTGGAAACGGCCGATGCCTCAAACTATCTGGAGTTGCTCGGCCGCCAGGAAGGAACGGCCTTTGTCGCCGTCACCCGCTCTGGCGCTCTGTTGCTGCGCTCCAGGCCGGAAGCCGTGGCTGCGGCGCTGGCCGGCCTGCCCGAGCGCCAGCGCCGGCTCGACCTGAGTCAATTGCACTTCATCGTGCTCGACCGGCTGCTCGGCCTGGACGCGGAGAAGGTTCGCGAGCAGAGCAATATCCGCTACCTGCGCGACCCGGGCGAAGCGGTGGACCAGGTTCGCCAGGGCGAGGCCGACGTAGTATTCCTCACCAATCCCGTCTCTATGGAGCAACTGCGGGAAGTGGCCTTTGCCGCCGAAGTGATGCCGCAGAAGTCCACCGACTTCTTCCCCAAGCTGCTCAGCGGTTTGACGATTTATGCGCTGGACTAGCCGCAACAGGCGGAAGAGATCCGCTCGGGCAGCAGGTCCGGGTTTTACAGGCCGCGGAAAGACTCGATTCGGAGGGAGGCGGGGTTTCGCGGGATGCGGAGAATCTTCTCTCGAACCGTCAGAAGTGTCAGGGCACGACTTCAGTCGTGCCGTAAGTGTCGCAGAATCAACAGGGCTTTAGCCCCTGAGGTATGCTTCTTGCCGGTTGGTCTCGAAATTCGTCCCGAGCTCCAAAAAGACAATCGGACGTTCCAAAGGCATTGGTATGTCTGGCTGCTCCTGGCGCTATCCGGCTCGATTGCCGCCGCACAAGCTCCCCCCGCGCCTGCGCCTCCTGCCGCCCGCTTTGTGGTGGTGCTGGATGCCGCCCACGGGGGCGACGACCCTGGCGGGCGCCTCGCGGACGGCCAGCCGGAGAAGGCCTTCACTCTTGCCCTCAGCGTCAGGTTGCGCTCCCTCCTCGCAGCGCGCGGCATTCCGGTGGTCACCACTCGTGAATCCGATGAAACGGTGGAGTTGGACCGCAGGGCCACTATTGCCAACCGCGCCAACGCCCAGGCCTGCCTGAGCCTGCACGGCTCTGAGAGCGGCAGCGGCATCCATCTTTTTGTCTCTTCGCTGGCCCCGGCGCAGCCCACGCGCTTTGCCGCCTGGAAGACCGCCCAGGCCGCCTCGGTTGTGCGCAGCCTGGCCCTTGCCGGCACGCTCAACTCAACCCTGCTCCAGGCTGGGATGAACGTTACCCTGGGCCGCACCTCCCTGCTGGCGGTCGACAGCATGACATGTCCTGCCGTGGCTGTCGAGATTGCGCCCGAGCGCGGCCCTGACAAGAAGGCGACCGCGGAGCTGGACGATCCGGAGTACCAGGCGCGTGTGGCCGAGGCGCTGGCGGCCGCTGTGCTCGCCTGGCGATCGGAGGGCCGTCAGCCATGATACCCCGCTACCAGACCATCCTGTTCGCCGTCCTGCTCATGGCTTCGGTGGGCATGAGTGTGCTCCTCTGGCAGTTGCGCGAGCGCGCCCATCAGCGCCTGCTGGCCGGCCAGGACTCGGCGCCCACGCAGGCTCCCGAGGTGGCTCCAACTGTGCCGGCCACCCTGTTGGTGGCCAGCGATTCCGACAACTCCCTGCTCACCCAGGTTCAATCGCTGCCGCTGCCCCAGGACCCCGGCTCGCGCGCCCGCGTCGTGCTGGGCAAGCTGATGGACCTCTATGCCGCTCCAGACGCCAACCATCCTGTTCCCGGCGGCGCCAGTTCCATTGCCCAGGTCTTCCTGCTGCCGGCCCCGAACCCGGAGCTGGATTCAGGCCAGAACCCGGCGAGAAGCTCCTCCGCGCCCGCTGCCGGCAATCTTCCGCGCGCGGGATTCAAACCTGGCGAGCCTGCCCCGGCAGCGCCCGTGCCGGAAGGCAGGAGCCCGCAGCCGACCGGCCCCCAGCTCGCCGTCGTCAACCTGACGGGCGCATTTGTCGCCAGCCACCCATCGGGCCTTGAAACCGAGACGCTCACCGTGCTCTCCATCTGCGGAACCCTGCACGCTAACCTGCCTCGCGTCACTCAGGTCCGCTTCCTGGTGGACGGCCAGCCGCGCGCCACCCTCGCCGGTCACGCCGACCTCACCCGCACCTACCTGGCCGCCGAGGCCGTCCCAACCGAGGGAGCGCACCCATGAGCTCTCCCGGAACCAGCCGCGAAGGATCGGCAAAACCTCTCGCCCCCACCATCGGTGTCTTCGATTCCGGATTCGGCGGCCTCACCGTTCTGCGCGCGCTGGTAGCCAGGCTTCCCCAGGCTCGTTTCGCCTTTCTTGGCGACACCGCCCGCCTGCCCTACGGCTCCAAATCCCGCCGCACCATCGCCCGCTACGCCGCCCAGAGCGCGCAGTTTCTGGTCCGCGAGCAGGGCGCTGAATTCGTAGTGATCGCCTGCAACACGGCCAGCGCCCTGGCTCTCGACGCCATCCAGGATGCCGTCCCCGTCCCCGTTCTCGGCGTCATCGCCCCCGGCGCAGCGGCCGCCCGCCAGGCCTCCCGCACCGGCGATGTACTGGTCATCGCCACTGACGCCACCGTGCACAGCCACGCCTACGCCGCCGCCTGCCGCGCCCACGGCCTCCGCGCCCTTGAGAAGGCCTGCCCGCTGCTGGTCCCGCTGGTCGAGGAAGGCTGGACCAATCATCCCGTCACCGCCGAAGTCATCCGCATCTATCTCGACGAGCTGACCGCCGAAGCCGCCGCCCAGGGCCTCAACCCCGATACGCTGGTCCTCGGCTGCACCCACTACCCGCTGCTCAGGCCGCTCATTGCCCGCGCCGTGCCCGCCGGCATGGCGGTGATCGACTCCGCCGAAGCCGCCGCCGAGGCTGCCGTCCGCCACTTCGGCGTCGCCGCTCTCGCTCAAGCCAGCGCAAGCTCAGAAAGCACGGAGTGCCGCTGCTTCGCCACCGACTCCGTCGAGAAATTCGAGCGCCTCGGCTCCCGCTTCCTCAATCGCCCCACCGGCCGGGTCGAACTCGTCGATCTGGGCGGCTGATATCCTCTTGGTAACTGATATTCTAAGAATTGGCGGGTCCGGCATTCCCCTCAACAATCCTGAATCGATCTTGAACACGGACCCTGGAGGACGAAAGCAAGCATGATCAATCTGGCGGGTAAGACGGCCGTTGTCTTCGGGCTGGCCAACAAGCGTTCCATTGCCTGGGGAATTGCCCAAAGACTGCACGAGGCCGGCGCAACCCTGGCCATCTGTTACCAGAACGAGCGCATGAAGCTCGAAGCCCAAAGCCTCATCGACGAGCTGCCCGGCGCCAGCGGATTCCAATGCGACGTCTCCAACGACGCCGAAATCGACACCCTCTTCGCCGCCCTCAGCCAGCGGTACGCCCGGCTCGACATCCTCGTCCACGCCGTCGCCTTCGCCCCCGCCGCCGACCTGCGCGGCGAGTTCATCAATACCAGCCGCGAGGGCTTCCGCGTCGCCCTCGACGTCAGCGTCTACTCGCTCATCGCCGTCAGCCGCGCCGCCGCCCCGCTCATGACCGATGGCGGCAGCATCCTCACCCTCAGCTTCTACGCTGCCGAGAAGGTGGTGCCCAACTACAACGTCATGGCCGTCGCCAAGGCCGGCCTTGAGTCCGCCGTCCGCTACCTGGCCTCCAACCTCGGCGCCCGCAACATCCGCGTCAACGCCATCTCCGCCGGCCCCATCCGCACGCTGGCCGCCCGCGGCGTAGGCGACCTCGGCGACATGCTCAAGTCCCACGCCGACCGCGCTCCGCTCCATCGCAACGTCGACCAGCTCGAAGTCGGCGGCGCGGCCCTCTTCCTGGCCAGCGACCTCTCCAGCGCCATCACCGGCGAAATCATGTACGTCGATTGCGGCTACAACATCATGGGCTTCTAACGCCGGTCCAGGGGCTCCATTGACGGCTCCGGGCCTTTTCCGGAGGGAGCAGGGGCCTTCAGGCTCCTGAATGCAGCTTGATCCGGAGGGAGCAGGAGCCTTCAGGCCCCTGAATGCAGCCCCTGAGTGCAGCCGCTTTGAAAGGGCACGACTTCAGTCGTGCCGCAAAGCGGCCCCAAAATGACGAGGGCTTTAGCCGCTGGACAATGCAGCCCATCCTCGCTGTGATCCTGAGCGAGCGCTCAATACCTGGCTGTCATCTTGAGCGAAGGTCGCCGCGGCGACCGAGTCGAAAGCCTGCCCCGAGCGAAGCCGAAGAGGGCCTGCGGCTGCCCTTCGCTGCCTTGAACGGGCACGGCTTCAAAGCCTGCCCTGAGCCTGTCGAAGGGTGCCGCAACCATCCCACGCGCCTTTTGAAACCAATTAGCGCGGCGAAGCCGCGCCCGGACCCCCCGTCGCCACCTCCGCGCTGCCCCCTTACACCCAACCCTGGAAGCCAATCGGCGCATCGTCCTCCCGCCACCCGGAAAAGCATCCTCCGCGCCGAAGGCGTGCCACCGAGCTGACTAAGGAGGAACCGCCGTCTCCTCGGTCCTCCCCTCGGAGCACCTTCGCGCCGCCAACGATTCGGCAAAACACCAGAGTGTGCTCAGAACTCCAGCCGCGCGTGAAAGGCAATCATGCGCGGACTGCTGTCGCCTCCCAGACCCACGCCCAGCAGCCCCGTCGGTGGCGCGGTCGTGTACGTGAGCGCTCCAAATCCACTCTGCGTGGAAGCATTTCCAGGAATGCCCGCCTGCACCATGCTGGGAATCGCAAAGTTCGGATGGTTGAAGACATTGAAGAATTGGCCCTCAAACCGTAGTTTCAGCCGTTCGGCCAGGGGAAAGGCCTTGGTCAGGTAGAAATCGCTCCAGAGGAAATCGGGACCGCGCAGGGCATTGCGGCCAAGGTTTCCAAATTGGCAATTTTGCGGGCTGTCTCCGCCGGCGCACTGCCCGGTACTTGGGTCGACCGCCGAAACGAATGCGTTCGGGTTGAGCCATTGCAGCGTCCCCGCCTGGGTCACTCCCGGAATCAAATAACGATGGTATCGCGGGACGCCCGGAACGGCGCTGGCAAACTGAGGCCCGCTGCCCTGTACAATCCCGTTTCCGTTCGCAGAATATGGCGTGCTCAGCACCGAGAACGGAACGCCGCTGTGCCAGAAAGCAGTTCCGGAAATCTGCCAGTCATTGAGCGCATAGCCCAGCGCATAGTTGCGCACACGGACTGGCAGCCGATACACATACTGCGCATCCAGATTGTGGCGGACGTCGTAGTCGCAGGGGCCGTAATCGCGCGCCAGGTCTCCCGGTAGCGGCGACAGCAGGCCCCCCGCGGAAAACGAAAAGAACCCTCCGTTTGAGACTGTGTCGATGCAGCGGCTCAAGGTGTAGTTGATCTCTCCCTGCAGGCCATGGCTGAGGCGCATCATCGCGGTCAATTGAAGGCCGTTATAACGGCTGCTGGCACCGGTCGAGAACTGCGTTACAGCGCCAAACCGAGGATCTGCCGGTTGGAGGTAGGGGAAGGGCGCAAAGCAGCCCTGGCACACCGTTTGGTAGCCGTTCACTTGCGTTGTATACGGCTGGTTGAGGGCCCGTGTGCCCACATATTGAGCTTTCAGACTGACGGCGGTTCCGAGCTGACGTTCCATGCCCAGGCTCCACTCCATGAAGTACGGCGCGTGGAGTTTACCGTCGGGAATCGCCGTGATGGCAACTGCCGGAAGACAGCCCGGCGGACCGGTCTGAATCGATGCACAGGAGACCTGACCCTCGAGAAACCCGGAAGTAAAGGATTGATTTGCGGCAACCGTCGCATCCACGGCGCTGCCCGGCACTCCCGGCGCCGTGGATGTTCCACCCACGCTTCCCAGCGCTCCACCCTGGAAGATTTTGTCGTAGGGAGGATTCATACCGATCAGGTCGGCCACCGTGCCCGGCAAAATATCGCTGAAAACTCCAAAGCCGGTGCGGAGCACGGATTTTGGCTCGAACTGCCAGGCCACTGCCGTTCTCGGCTGCAATAGGGCCAGCGGCGTGGACGAGAACAGATTGCTGAGACCGGTTTCTATGGCCTGGTTCAGAGGTTGATTGACATCGTGCGAGATGGAGCCGAAAGAGCCGCGGAGGCGGGCGGCTTGATCGTGCGGGTTCAGCGGATTGGAATTGAAGGTATCGCGCAGGCCGAAGGTCCAGGTGAGCGAGCGGGCAAGCTTCCAGGTGTCTTGCGCGTAGAGATCGAGATTGAGAAAGTCGAATGGCTCGTTGGCATTCGATGGGAAGGCTTCGGACGCGGTGTTCGCGACTCCACCGATGAACTGCTGCAGGTTGGCATAAGTCACGGTGGGAACCGTGCCTTCTCCGAAGTCATAATCGTTCAAGCGGAGGATGCGCGTGTTGGTCCCAAAGCGGAGCTCGTGAGCGCCTCGGTTCCAGGCGAGGTTGTCGTTCACGAAAAACCGCGAGGCGCGCCGGCCTTGAATCCATGTGTTGTCGAGCCCTCCGATGGGCGTGAAGGCATTGGCGCCGCTGCCCTCCAAGGCGATCGGGAACGCCGCCAGCGTCTCTTTGAAGTTTGCCGGTCCAAACAGGCTCTCGTACCAGGAGAACGCCGGATTCAAATAGTTCACCAGGTGTTGCGAGAAGATGTGCGTGTAGCCTGCGGCGAAGGAGTAAAGGGGCTGCGGAGAGACCGCATCGAATAGGGAGTTGATAGGGTCCGTGTAGGCCGCCTGCACGCCCGTGTCGGCCTGAACGCGAAGCCAGGCCGTATCTTCCCTGTTGATATTCCAGTCTATGCGGGCCGTTTGCACCTGCTCGTGGTCGTCGCTGGAATGCGAAACGCTTTGCCGGTTTGCGCAACCGTCCGCGCCAGAGCCAAGCGGGCATCCCAGAATCGCGGTGGGAGTGCCGCTGACATTTCCGTACAGCGAGAACATCTGCCGATAGAACGGGACCGAAGGAGAAGGTAGATGCTCCAGCACGTATTGCTGGAATGCCGAGCTGGGAACGATCGTCGGAGTGACGATGGGCAGTGCGATCCGCACCCATTCGCTGTCAAAGAAGAAGAACAGCTTGTCTTTCGCAATCGGCCCGCCCAGACTCCCCCCAAAATGGTTCACCGTCGACCTGGGTTTGTGGTTCCCTGCTGTCGCATTGGTGAAGTAGTCCGCTGCGTTCAGTAGAGAGCCGTTCCACAACTCATACAGGTTTCCGTGAAACCGGTTCGCGCCCGACTTGGTGACGTAGTTGACCTGGGAGGCTCCATACCGCCCCTGGTCGACGGAATAGGAAAGGGTGTTGACGGTCGCTTCCGCGATCGAATTGAGACCCAGGACGAGGTTGGTAGAAAGGCCGCTGTTGAGATTGGTGAGCGGGTCGTTCGTTTCCAGCCCATCCACAATGTAGCCATTGGAGACGGCAGGGAGCCCGTTGAACTCCACGTTGCCATACCCGTTGGTGCCGCCCACGAAATCGTTGCTGCTCCCCGCAGTATTGATGAGAGCCCCGGGCGCGAACTGCAGAGGGTATGTCAGGTCGCCGCCGGGATTGGGCAGATCCTCCAGCGTCTGCGCATTCAGGGTCGTGGCGGTGTTTGCGTTTTCCGGATTGATGAGCGGGGCCTCGCCAGTGACTTCAACCGAATCGGTGGTTCGCGTGACTCTGAGGATGAAGTCTACGGTCTGCTTCTGGCCCAGGCTGGCAACGACATTGTCGTTTTTCTGGCTCTCGAAGCCGGGCGCCTCCACTTTGACCGAATAGACTCCCGGCCTTAATTGAGGGAAATCGAAGCGGCCAGCGTTGTCGGTCGTGGCGATACGCCGTAATCCGGCATCGAGGCTCATGATCGTCACCGTGGCGCCCATCACGACGGCACCGGATGAGTCCCGAACCTGGCCAACGACGGCGCTCGTAGTCTCGCCCTGTCCCAAAGCTCCGGCTGGAAGAAACCACGCCACTGACCACACAAGAAAGGCAACGAGCGCGGAGCGCGCCATAGATCCCCCTTCATTTGTTCGTTTGCGGGAAAACGGAGCTGGCCCGACCTATTAGCCAGCGATCATCTTGAAAGTTAATCATAGTTAATACAAATAGGCAAGGGAAAACGGCCCCTGTGAATGGTGTTGGGCCTCTTCGAGAAGTGCACAAGGCAGCTGCGTCTCAACTATTCGTCCCCAAGAACGCCCAAGGGTCACACAAATCAATCGAGAGGCAAGTGACCGCAAGGGGAGCCTTCCGAAGGGGCGTCCACCCCACCGCAGGTGGTTGCCGAAGATAACCTTCCCCCGGCGCACAATGGAATGAAGGACAGGGGTCAGTGATCAGTGGTCAGTCCGTACCCCTACCCCCTCCCCCCGGAAAATGCCCATTTTCTGGGCGCATTCCCGGGCTATAAAGTTCTGTATGTCATTCATAATAAATAATATATAGGCATGAGTCAATAGCTGACGTGTTGTCGAAATGGTAAACAATGAACCCCCGAAAAACCCCCGGTTCATGGCATTTTCAGAAGATGGGAAAAGGAAGAAACAGGGACTTGCGCACTACTCTTTCAGCGTCACCGTAATCTTGCGCGCGTCGCCGCCGGCGGATGTAATCGCAATCTCGCCCGTGGACTTCTTGCGGATACTCTTGAACTTCTCGCCCCACTCAACCAGCGCCAATGCGTCTGGAGTCAGCAGCTCATCCAGGCCAAGCGTTTCAAGCTGGCGCTCGCCTTCCAGGCGGTATACGTCCAGGTGAAAGAGCTTCACCGGTTTGCCGCCCTGCGCGCCGTCGTACTCATGAATCAGCGTGAAGGTCGGGCTGGTCACCTCGTCCGCTTCGGCGGCGTCCAGAGCCTCGGCGATGCCCTTTACCAGCGTGGTCTTGCCGGTGCCCAAATCCCCGCGCAGGATCAGCAGTTGCGGCGGCTTGAGCAGGCTCGCCAGCTTGCGGCCCACCTCGATGGTATCCGCGCCGCTGCGGGTGGTGAACTCGTAGATCTTGCCTGCGGCGTTGCTCATTGGACGCCCTCGCGCTGGGCTGTGGCCGGTGACGAATCCACCGGAAGCCCCTGCAACCAAACATACCCGTTTGGACCGCGCAAGCGAAAGCGGAAAGCCCGCGAAAGATGCGCCAGCGTGTCCGTGGCCAGCAGCGTGTGCTGATCGGCCTCGCGGACGGCCAGGTCGGCGGCCAGTCCATGCAGGTAAACAGCCGCTTCCACGGCCAGCGCCACATCGCCTGGGTACTGCGCCAGCAGTCCGGCCACCAGCCCGGTGAGCAAGTCGCCGCTGCCGCCTTTGGCCATAGCGGGATTGCCGCTGGTATTCACAGCCACGCTGCCATCGGGATGGGCAATCAGCGTCCGCGATCCCTTGAGCACCAGCGTGACGCCGGTGCGCTGGGCAAAGCCGCGCGCCACCTCCAGCCGGTTGGCCTGCACCTCGGCCACCGGGATTCCCGCCAGCCGCGCCATCTCGCCGGGATGCGGCGTGAGCACCAGCGTGCGCTCGCCCCGGCGGCCCAATTCCGAGAGCAGCGTTGGCCGGGAAGCCAGGATGTTCAGCGCGTCAGCGTCGATGACCGCCGGAATCTGGCTGGTAAAGAGCAGCCCGGAGGTGAACTTGACCGTCTGCGCGCTCTGCCCCAGGCCGGGACCGATGGCCAGCACCGTCTTGCCGGCCATCAGCCCCGCCATTACATCCGAGGCTAGGTTCGCCGCCGCAATCTCTCCTGCCGGCGTGGCAATGAGCGGAAAGGTCATCAGCTCCGGCGCAACCGCGGCAACCAACTCCAGCGCCGGGGCCGGAACCGCCGCCGTCACCAGCCCTGCCCCCGCCCGCAACGCACCAAGCGCCGCCATGGCCGGCGCGCCCGACTTGCCCCCGGCCGATCCCAGCGTCCCCCCCACCACCAGCACGTGGCCGAAGTTGCCTTTGTTGGCCGTCGCCGCGCGCGGCGCCTGGGTAAGCGACAGCGCGGAGCCGGCCCAATGCAATCGGAGAGAATTGGAGCCCAGCGCCGAGGCGACGGCGGCCTTTGGTGAACCGATGGGCGTCACCACTACGGGCTGATCCCAGCGCCGGGCCAACTGCCCAAAGACGTGCGCCGGCTTGGGCGCGGTAAAGGTCACAACCGCATCGGCGGGGAAGACCGGGCCGGCTATGATGGCGCCGGTCTCGTCGGCAGGCCAGCCGGAGGGCAAGTCGATGGCGAGAACGGGCGCGCGCCTGTCCTTCAGCCACTCGAGCGCCGCCAGTGCCAGCCCTTTCAGCGGCGGCTTGAACCCCGTTCCCACCACGGCGTCCACAATCAGGTCGCTTTCCAGGGCGCGGGTATGCCGGGCAAGATCTTCCGCCGCAGTGACGATGTGAATGAGACCGTTCGCGGGGCTCGACAGTTCCAGCCAGGCCTGGGCTGCGTCGCCGGCAAGCCCATCGGGCGCGCCCAGCAGCAGCGTCGTCACTTCCAGGCCCGCGCCGGCCAGCAACCGCGCGGCCATCATGCCATCGCCGCCGTTGTTGCCTCGGCCGCACACCACCGTCACCCGGCGCGCGCGCGGAAAACTTGCCCGCGCAAATGCCGCCACAGCCCCCGCCGCCGCCCGCATCAACTCCAGTGAGGGAACCCCAAACCGCTCGGTTGTCGCGCGGTCGCATGCTTGCATCTCGGCTGCCGAGAGAACGTGCATGGCTCCATGGTAGTCGAAGACAGGGACCAGGGACCAGGGACTGGGGACTAGGGAACAGGGGGTAGGGAACACGGAACAGGGACTAGTACCGTGCCTTGATGATTTCGTGCTTTCCCAGGTCCCCAAATGCGAGGGACCTGGGGCACCCCGGCCTTCTGCTTGGATTACGAAATCTCATTGACACAGCACTAGGGAGCAGCTCGGCGATGGCCAGGTGGACATGGCTCAGTGCTCGGTCGTCGCATCCAGGCCTGCTCACTCGCGCTTCAACGAAGAATTGGATCATGAACAAACCGATATAATGCGGGGCGTGCTGTATTGCAAGGAAGGACTGAGGCTCTGCGTGGATTTAGATTATGTTGCGATGCCCGCATTGATTCTGGCGGTTGGGATTCTGGTCATCTGGTTGAGCCTTCGCCGCATGAGTTCGCTCTCAGCCAGGGGTTATGGTTCCTGGCGGCAGCTTGCCGAGCGCATTGTCTTTTCCGTCGCCGTACTTCTGGCCGCCGCGTTGGCGGGCAGCAGCGCATTCAACGCCGTCGCGCTCTATTGCTTCCGTGCCGTCAATCCGCCGCCGGGAGCTTTCTACACGGTCGATGGCCACCGGATGCGCATCGATTGCACAGGCAGCGGTTCCCCCACCATCGTTCTGGAATCGGGACTGGGGAATGACGCGCTCATCTGGGGAGCGGTCCAGCCCGCGCTTTCAAAAACCACCCGCGTCTGCGCCTATGACCGGGCCGGACTGGGCTGGAGTGAGCCGGTGCCCGGCCCGCGCGACGCTCGCCACATCGCCAGCGATCTTCACGGGCTTCTGCTCGGGGCCAAGGTCGCCGGTCCCATCGTCTTGATGGGCCATTCGATGGGCGGGCTTATCCTGCGCGATTATGCCACACGTTTCCCCGCCGATCTTGCCGGAATCGTCTTTGTGGATGCCACCACGCCGCTTCCGGGCCGGTATCTGCCGCCCGCCGTCGCGGCCTCCATAGCCAAGGACCGCCGGCATTGGGCTCTCATCCGCTCCGCCTTCATCCTGGGCTTTCCGCGCCTTGCGGGGATCTGTTCGCGTATCCCGCCTGGGTTTGACGCCCATGCCGGAAGATTGCTGGCCGAGGACAACTGCGACTTGCATGCCGCTGTAGCGGCCGCCGAGGAGGAGAGTATCGACCAATCCGGCCAGGAGACGGTTCACACTGGTCCATTCGGCGCGCTTCCCATCCTGATCTTCTCGCAGGATCCTGCCACGATGCCGGCTCATGGTTCGGCGGTCTGGACGAACCCCTGGAACCAGATGCAGGAAGACCTCAAGAAGCTCTCCACGTGCAGCCGCAGGATCATCGCCAAAGGCAGCGGGCACCACGTTCAGATTGATCGCTCGGACCTGATCGAGAAGGAGGTGCCGCCATTCATTGAGCAGATTCGCGGCACGGCCCCGCAGCCCGCCGATTACGGCACGACGATCACCGAATAGCGCACGGTAAGGTGGCTGCTCAGAGGGGCAGGCGTCATTCGCGGGCCATCCGGCAAGGATCACACCGCTTGCAAGCGGGCACGGGTCGGATCTGTCTCTGGTCAATCCGCACGGATCGTCCAGATTCCCGAAAAATATTTCTCTCCAGCCTCTTGACAGGAAATCCTCTGCCACTTATATTTAGACAATGGTCTAATTAGGAGACGGTCTAAGGACGCCATGAGCAGCAACGAAGCATTCAAAGCGCTGGCCGACCCCACTCGACGCGAGATCCTCGCCCTGCTTCGCCAGGGCGAGATGACCGCCGGAGCCCTGGCCGAGAGGTTCGACATGACCAAGCCCTCAATGTCGCATCATTTCACCGTGTTGAAGGAGGCCGACCTGATTACCAGCCGCCGCGAGGGCCAGCAGATCTGGTACGGGCTGAATACCACCGTGGTCGAGGATCTCATGGCCTGGGTCATGGATCTGATCGGTGACGGCAAACGGAAAGGAACGGAAACGCAATGACACGCAAGGTCTTTTTCTTCGAAATTCTGCTGATCGCCGCGGCGCTGGCAGTCACGGTGGCTCTCTACCCCCACCTCCCGGCCCAGGTTCCCACGCACTGGAACATCCATATGGAGCCCGACCGCTTTGCGCCCAAGCTGGCGTTCTGCTTCTTCGGCCCAAGCTTCATGGTCCTGGTGATGCTGCTTACCTGGCTCTTCCCCTGGCTCTCGCCAAAGCGCTTTCAGATGGATGCATTCTGGCCAACCTACCATCAGGTCATGCTGCTTTTGTTCGGCATGATGACCTATCTGTACGCCGCCATGCTTTGGGCCGACAGCGGACGGCCGATCAACATGGGCCGGGCGATTCTTGTGGGAGCCTGCCTGTTCGTCGTCCTTTTCGGCAACCTGATGGGCAAGCTGCGCAGGAACTTTTATCTCGGAGTGAGAACGCCATGGACGCTGGCCAGCGAGCGCGTCTGGAATGCCACCCATCGCTTTGCGGCCAAGACCTTCGTGGCGGGCGGTCTGGCCGGATTGGTGCTTTCGATCACTGGCCTCTATCTATGGGCGGCTCTGGTTCTATGGGTTTCCGGCCTGGCGGCCGTGGTCTATTCCCTCGCCTATTACAAGAAACTGGAGCGGCGCGGAGAACTCGGCGACGGACTTGAAACCGGGATGGAGAAACCCGACTCTCACTTGCACCCGTCCGGCGCCTGAACTTCTCCTTCCGCGGATGCGTAAAGCCTGTTGGCAGGGACTAGTCTATGGCCAGTCTCGTCCTGTTCCTGAAGTCAACCGCAACCGCGCGGAGGAATCCGATACCACCCTTCGCGCAGATTGGAAGATCGATGAAAAGCGCAATCATTTGCAAGCTCGCAGTCCTGTCGCTGGCAGCCCTGGCACTCTCGCCACTCTCCCGCGCACAGTCGCAAATCGCCGGGGATTGGATCGGCACGATCAATGCCGGCGGCGCTCAACTCCGCCTGGCCTTGCACATTACCGCGGCCAAGGATGGCGGCTTCACGGCGACTCTGGACAGCGTCGATCAGGGCGCCAACGGCATTCCGGTCACCAGTGTCACGCTGAAGGACTCCAAGCTCTCGCTAATCGTGGATGCCGCTCATGCCACTTATGACGGCACAGTGAACAAGGATGCAACCGAGATCGACGGCGCCTGGTCGCAGGGCGCGCCTCTTGAACTCAACTTCAAGCGCGGCTCAGTGCCTGTAGCAGCGGCGCCCAAGCCCGCGGTGCCCTCTGACATCGACGGCAGTTGGCAGGGCGAACTGACGACTCCGGAAGGAACCAAGCTGCGCATAGTCTTCAAGGTCGTCAATACCCAGGACGGACTTACCGCACAGATGCAAAGCCCCGACCAGAGCGAGGCGTGGGTCACCGCGAGCTCGGTGGCGCGCAGCGGCGGATCGCTCACTATCTCCTTCGCCGGCGTTGGCATCGTCTATGACGGCAAGCTCGACGCCGGCCTGAGTTCCATCGATGGCACACTGTCGCAGATGGGTCAACCCGTGCCCCTGGTCGTCAAGCGGGTAAAGGATCCGGCAAAGTAGCAAACCCTCTAACTGCAAACGCTCGAAGGTTAGGAGATCGATGAAAAGCACGATCGTACCGAAGCTCGCAATCCTGTCGCTGGCGGCCCTGGCGCTCTCGCCGCTCTGCCGCGCTCAATCGCAAATCGCCGGGGATTGGCAGGGAACGCTGAATGCCGGAGGCACACCGTTCCGCATTGCCTGGCACGTCACCGCGGCAAAGGACGGAAGACTTACCTCCACACTCGACAATATCGACCAGGGCATCTTTGCCATTCCGGTTAAGTCCATCGCTCTGAACAGCTCCCGCCTCACCCTGACGGTCGATGACGTGATCCAGGTCAACGGAGAATCCGTCAACCTCCGGGGCACTCTTGAAGGCACAATCGACAAGAACTCCACGGAGCTGAAAGGAACCTGGACTCAGATCGAGCCTGAGCAGCCGCCCGCCGAACTGAGTCTCAAGCGTCTCCCCGCGCCGACTGGGGCCAATCCGGCGGTCCCCCCAGGTATCGCTGGCGCCTGGCAGGGAACGCTAACCGTTGGCAGCGTCCAGCTTCGCCAGGTTCTTCACATATCCGCGGCCAAGGACGGAACGCTCACGGCCACCATGGATAGCGTCGATCAGGGTGCCTTCGGCATCCCGGTCAGCGCCATCACCCTCAGCGACTCCAGGCTGAAGCTGACGTTGGATAGCATCCACGGCGTCTACGCAGGCGCAGTCAACAAGGATGCGACGGAGATCGACGGCACCTGGTCGCAGGGCACGCTGCTCGAACTCAACTTCAAGCGCGCCGCGGCGCCCTCGGATATCGATGGCATATGGCTGGGCACGCTGGATGCCGGCGCCGTCAAGCTGCGGGTTATCCTCAGGATATTCAGTGCCTCGGACGGTATGGCTGCAACCCTGCAAAGCCCCGACCAATCCCAGCAGTGGATTCCCGCCACGTCAATCAAGCGCGCCGGAAACTTGCTGAACTTCTCCATCGACTCCCTCGGAGTGGTCTACGACGGCAAGATCGGCGCGGATCTGAACTCCGTCGACGGCACATTTACGCAAGGAGGCAGGC
Source organism: Occallatibacter sp. (assembly GCA_050014455.1). GTDB lineage: Bacteria > Acidobacteriota > Terriglobia > Terriglobales > Acidobacteriaceae > Telmatobacter. The sequence continues at coordinate 3,053 of JBEKDH010000025.1, read as the reverse complement.
CCCTGCCGCTGGCCCTCAAGCGCATCGAAAATGAAGCCGAGCTGCAGACCCGGCACCCGCAGAATCCGGTCAAGCCATATCCCTACCGCGAAGAGGAAGTAACCTACGCCAACAAGCCGGCAGGCAATACGCTGGCCGGCACGCTCACCGTTCCTCCCGGCAAGGGGCCGTTTCCCGCCGTGCTGCTCATCGCCGGCTCGGGACCGAACGACCGCGACGAAACCGTCTTCGGCCACAAGCCGTTCCTGGTCCTCTCCGACTATCTCACCCGCAAGGGAATCGTCGTACTGCGGGCAGACAAGCGCGGCATCGGCAAATCCACCGGAGACCTCGCCAAGGCTACCACCGCCGACTTTGCCAGCGACGCCGAGGCGGGCGTCGCCTACCTTAAGTCGCGCCCCGAAGTGGACGTCAAAAGAATCGGCCTCATCGGCCACAGCGAGGGCGGGACGATCGCGCCCATGGTGGCGGCCGGCGATCCCGGCGTCCGGTTCATCGTACTGATGGCGGGCCCAGGCGTGCCCGGAGACCAGCTCATTGCGGAACAAAAACGCCTGATCGAGGAAGCTTCGGGAGTGACCAAGGAACAGGCCGCGCAGGACGCCGTCCGGCAGCGGGAGTTGTTCACCCTTGTGGAAACGGAGAAGGACGACGCGGTCCTTGAAAAGGAGCTGCGAGCGAAGATGGCCGGGCATGTGCCCGAGGCTATGATGGACGCCGGGGTCCAACAGCTTATGTCGCCGTGGTGGCGCTACACCCTCACCTACGATCCCGCCACGGCGCTGCGCAAAGTGGCCTGCCCGGTGCTCGTGCTCAACGGCGAAAAGGATCTGCAGGTTCCACCCGCGCAGAACCTGCCCGCCATCCGCAAGGCATTGGAAGAGGGCGGCAACAAGCGATTCGAGATCGATGAACTGCCGGGCTTGAACCACCTCTTCCAGACTGCTAAGACCGGCTCGCCCACCGAGTACGCGCTGAATGAGGAGACCATTTCGCCGGTTGCTTTGGACAAGATCGCGGCCTGGATTCTGAAACAATAGGGAGTGAACTTTTTCCCGTCGTCGTCGTAAGCTCTATGGGCAGGGGGATCAGCTCCCCTTGCTCCTTTGTCCATGACCCTCTACCGCAACGGCGGGGAGAACCCCGACACGGTTCTCTGTGCAGCTTGGGAGACACATGAAGATCAGCATTCTTCGACGGTTCTTTCTCTTCGTCCTTGGCGTACTGGCTCTGTCGCCGCTCGGCAGTGCGCAGGCGCAGATAGCCGGCGACTGGATCGGCACGCTGGATGTCGGCGGTGGTCAACTCCGCCTTGCCCTGCACGTCACCGCAGCCAAGGACGGAAGCCTCACCGCGACCATCGACAGCATCGATCAGGGCGCCTATGGCATTCCCGTAACTGCAGCCACGCTCTCCGATTCCAAGCTCTCGCTCACCGTCGATGCCGTGCATGGAAGCTATGAAGGCACTGTCAACAAGGATGCGACGGAGATCGACGGAACCTGGAACCAGGGCCAGCCGCTCAAGCTCGACTTCAAGCGCGGCTCCGCGCCAGCCGCGGCGGCGTCCAAGCCCGCGGCGCCCTCGGATATCGACGGCACATGGCAGGGAGAGTTAAGTGCCGGCGGAGCCAATTTGCGCATCCTCTTCAAGATTGCCAACACTCAGGACGGCCTTGCTGCAAAGCTGCAAAGCCCCGATCAGAGCCCGGTATGGATTCAGGCGAACTCGGTCGCGCGCAGCGGCAGTTCGCTCGCCATCACCTTCACTGGCGTGAACGCGGCCTTCGCGGGCAAGATCTCCCCCGATCTGAGTTCCATCGATGGCACATTTACGCAAATGGGCAATACCCTGCCGCTGGTCGTCAAGCGGACGAAGGATTAAGGCACGGCAGGAAATCCACCCATTGCGAACACGCGGGAGCACCGCCCAAATTGAAAATTGGCAAGTGGAGGTCAATTCCTCGACGATTACCTCCGAATGGGCGACGACTCACCCGCGAAGTGTGATCGCGCCCATGTTTGCGGTCGTTCCACCTGCCAGCATGGTTTCCCTACTTATCAACGAGGCATGAACATGAGGAAGCGCGGTGTGGGACTGGTGTTGAGCCTGGTGCTTTTTGCGGTACTTGACGAACTGCTTGGGCTCTTGATCCCCGACAAGGTTTCAGATGTTGCGTTCGCGGTCGTGGCAACGGGGATGCTCATCGGCCTTGTGTTGGTCGTACACGGAACGTCCGTGCGAAATCGCTGGGGCATTAATTCTGAACAAGTCAACTGCCCGCGCTGCCATGCGGCCGCTCCGAGAGTGCGCAAGCCCAAATCGCGTCGTGAAACGCTCTGGGGTGGGGGAACGTGCGACAAATGCGGCTGTGAGGTGGACAAGTGGGGTAACCCAATCACCGCCTAAACGTGGCCCTCGGAATTGCATCAAAGAGTCATCAGTGCTTTTCCGCCCCCGTGGCCAGCTTGGCTTCGGCCTCGGCGATGACGCGTAGCGCCTCGGTGTAGGCATCTTCGCTGTCGCCGGCCTCGTTCCACTGCTTGTGGCCGCGCTCCAACTGCTCGTTGGCGCGGGGCACGTCGATCTCCTCCGGCTTGAGCGCGTCCGAGGCCAGAATCGTCACCCGGTCGGGCAGCACCTCGACAAAGCCCCAACTGACGTTGTAGCGGGTTACGTCCTGAGAGCCGGCAGAATCGCCGTCCGCCCCGCCGTGCACGATCACGTCGCCGGCGCCCAGTTCGGACACCAGGGGCGCATGACCGTAGAGCACCTCCATGCAGCCCGACTTCGCCGGCAACTCGACCGCCGACGCCGCGTGCTCGAAGAGCGTGCGCTCGGGAGTGACCAGCCGGACCCGCAGTTGATTTGCCTCGTCTGCCATGGGCTCCTTTCAGTCGCCCGTCGCCAGTTGTCAGTTTTCAGTGGTCAGTGATCAGTAAGTGCGGATTGTGCGGCGACCGGGCTTTTGCTGACAACTGATCACTGACAACTGACCACTGTTCTTAAACACTCGCCTTCAGCTTCTCCGCCGTCTCCAGCACTTCCTCGAT
>JBEKDH010000024.1:0-31685 GCA_050014455.1 Occallatibacter sp. | reverse complement strand
CTCGCCCTGCGAATGGCCGTGATGCTGGCGATTCCAGCCGGGCTCTTCTCAAGCGTGCCGTCGCCGTTGAGTTCCCTGGGGATGTTTTGGATGGCTGGCGCCGCGGCGTGGGCCGTGGTGCTATACGTGCGCAGCCAGCGGCCGGCGTGGATCACCATCGGGGCGGGCGCCCGCATCGGCCTGGTGACTGGAATTCTGGGCGGCTGGCTGGCCTTTGGCGCCAGCGGAAGCGCCTTTTTTATCGAGCGGTTTGTGCTCCACCAGGCCAGCCAGATCGATGGTTTGTACAAGACCTTCGTCATGGACACTTTCCAGCAGAAGGCCCAGCAGTCGATGGTGGGCATGTCGCCGCCGGATGCCGCGCAGATGCAATCCCAGTTGACCCAGCTCCAGTCCTGGATGCTCTCCCCCGAGGGTCATGCGGGCATCTGGGCCTGTGGCTTTGCTTTCAATTCGGTTCTTCTGCTCTTCTTTGCCGTCGCCGGCGGCGCTTTGGGCGCGCGCTGGATGGCCCGGAGCCGTCAGCCGGAGGTCTAGCCCGAAGTTTGCCCTGCGAACGAACTGTTCTCTCCCTGGTGCGATCCCTTTTCCAGCCCCGCGATGGCCTTTATTCAGTGCGAATTCGTAACAACTTGCCCGCGAGCCGTGACCCCTCGTATCATCCTGCGAGAGACACCGTTCCACAAGACGGAGCTGCCACAGATGGGCGGCGAAAGAGTGCTCATGAACGAAGCCGAAGAAAAACCGAGTCTGCGCCTGAAGGGCAGGCTGATGTCAGCCTCTGAGGTTGAGCGCACCCTGGTGCGCCTGGCCCACGAGATTGTTGAAAAGAGCAACGGCAGCGAGGGCCTGGCGCTGGTGGGCATCAAGCGCCGCGGCGTTCCCCTGGCCGAAAGGCTGGGCAAGCTGATCTCCGCCATCGAGAAGCACCCCGTCGATACGGGCGTTCTCGACATTCAGTTCTACCGCGACGATCTCTCCACCAGGGACATTCGCCCGGTGGTCACCCCCGGAGCCATCGGCTGCGAAGTCGAGGGCCGCGACGTAATCCTCTGCGACGATGTGCTTTACACCGGCCGGACGATCCGGGCCGCTCTCGACGCGCTGTTCGATTACGGCAGGCCGCGCCGCGTGCAACTGGCCGTGCTCATCGACCGCGGTCATCGCGAATTGCCCGTCGAGGCCACCTACATCGGCAGGCGCGTGCCCACCAGCAGCCGCGAGATCATCGAAGTGAAGTTTCGCGAGGTGGACAACGACGAGCAGGTGCTGCTGGTGGAACGCGTGGATTGAAATGCAGCTTTTAGCTCTTAGCTTTTAGCTAGAGGCTAGAAGTTAGTAGCTAGAGGCTAGAAGTTAGCAGCTAGAGGCCAGAAGTCAGAAGCTAGGTGCGAGCAGCGAAGAGCGGAAACAGCTATTCCTCCCATAGGGAGGCGTCGAGAATAGCCCAGGGTGAAACCCTGGGAATGAGTGCAAGTTGCAATCCTCAGCCCCCTAGGGGCGGAGCGAGTTTTCAAAGAACGATGAGTTACCTCTAGCTATCAAGCTGGAAGCTGAGAAACGTATGAGCCCAACCGCAACGCCAACCCGCCGCCCGCTTCATCCGCCGCCCGTTCCGGCCTCGCCGTTTCCCTACCATCCGGGATCGCTGCTCTCCGCCCAGGATCTGACCTTGGACGGCTTGAGCCATCTTCTCACCCGCGCCACGGCCCTTGAGAATGAAGACCCGCTGGTCCGCAGCCGCATTCTGGCCAAGCGTCGCGTGGCGCTGCTCTTCTACGAGTCCTCCACGCGAACCCGCACCAGCTTCGAGCTGGCCGCCAAGGGCCTGGGAGCCGACACCACACTGGTTTCCAGCCTTTCTTCCAGCATTGAGAAGGGCGAGAGCCTGAAAGACACGGGCCTGACGCTGCGCGCCCTGGGCGCGGAGACCATCATCTTGCGCCACAACTCCAGCGGCGCGGCCTGGTTGCTCGAGGCCGAAACCCGCCTGCCGGTGCTCAACGCCGGCGACGGCATGCACGAGCATCCCACCCAGGCGCTGCTCGACCTGCGCACCATTCTGGCCCACCTGCGGCCCGGCGTTCTTGCCGTAACAGCGGAAACCCTGGCCGGCGTCACGGTCAGCATCGTGGGCGACATTCTGCACAGCCGCGTGGCCCGCTCCAACATGATGCTGCTGCCCCGGTTGGGCGCGCGCGTGCTGCTCTGCGGCCCCAAGGAGTTGCTGCCGGAACTGGCCGCCCAGGCCGGCCCTGGCATCGCCATTGAGCGCGACTTCGATGCGGCTCTCCGCCAGTCCCAGGTAGTCATGATGCTGCGTATCCAGGCGGAGCGTCTCGCCGGTTTGCAGCTGGACCTCGAGCAGTACAAGGCCAACTACCAGCTCACCGGCCCAAGGCTGGCCGCGCACGCGCCTGAAGCGATTGTCCTGCATCCTGGGCCCATCATCCGCGGCCTTGAGGTAACGGCCGGCGTGGCCGACGGCCCGCAGTCGGTGATTCTGGAACAGGTGCGCAATGGCGTGGCCATCCGCATGGCCGTGGTGGAGCGGGCGCTGACGGTGTCGCAACAAGGAGGCCGCGCATGACGGCTCTAGCGATTCTAGGCGGCCATCTCATCGACCCAGCGGTCGGCATGGACGCCCTCAAAGACGTTTTGCTCAAGGATGGCCGCGTGGCGGAGGTCGCCGGCCCGGGCAAGCTGAAGCAGGCCAATGGCGCAGAAGTTCTGGACGCCGCGGGGCTCATTGTGGCGCCGGGATTGATCGACATGCACGTCCACCTGCGCGAACCCGGCCAAGGCTACAAGGAGACCATCGCGACCGGCACAGCGGCTGCCGCGGCGGGTGGTTTTACCTCGGTTGCGGCCATGCCCAACACCGTCCCGGTGAACGACTCGCCGGAGATCACCCGCTGGATGCAGGCGCCGGAGCGCGGCGCGGCCATTCGCGTCTTTCCGGTTGCCGCGGCCACGCGCGGATCGAAGGGCGAGGCCATCAACGACTATGCGGCCATGAAGTCCGCCGGCGCAGTGGCCGTCAGCGACGACGGCCACCCCATCCTCAAAGACAGCGTGATGCGCGAGGCGCTGGCCGCCGCGGCGCGCGTGGGATTGACCGTGATCCAGCACGCCGAGGACACGCGGCTCACGCTGGGCGCCAGCATGAATCTGGGGCCGGTCTCCTTCAAGCTGGGGCTGCGCGGCATGCCGCCGGAGGCCGAATCGGGCATGGTGGAGCGCGACATTCGCCTGGTCACCGAGCTGCGCGACATCCGCGCCCACCTGCACGTGGCCCACACCTCGACGGCCGCCGCGCTGAACGCCGTGCGCCAGGCCCGCCGCAACGGGCTGCGCGTCACCTGCGAGGTTGCGCCGCACCACTTCCTGCTGACCGAGGAGCACGTGGGCCTGTACAACACCAATGCCAAGATGAATCCGCCGCTGCGCTCGGCCGCCGACCGCGACGCCATGATCGAGGCCATTCTCGACGGCGTGGTGGACGTGATCGCCACCGACCACGCGCCCCACGCTGTCCACGAGAAGGAAGTCGAGTTCGACAACGCGCCCAACGGAATCACCGGCCTTGAGACTGCGCTCGGCCTCTGCCTGCGCTGGCTGCACAAGGAGTGGAGGATGCCGCTAGGGCGGGTTATCAGCCTGCTCAGCGCCCAGCCGGCTGCGCTCTTGAACCTTAAGGGCCGCGGCACCCTCACCGCGGGCAGCTTTGCCGACGTGGTCATCTTCGACCCCAAGGCCGAGTGGACCTACCGCGCCCGCGAAGGCAAGTCGAAGTCCCGCAACACCCCCTTCGACGGCTGGCCGATGCAAAGCAAGGTCCGCTGGACGATTAGCGAAGGGCGTATTGCGTACAGCGCCGAACCGTAGGTTTCGAACCGGCCGGGGTTGTTCGGTGCACCCAGCCGCGCAAGTACTTCCGCCGGAGACTCTGGCCGAAGTACTCGCGCGAGCCATTACGCTCTTCGAATAACGAGCCGTTTTTCCCTGAGCAACGCAAGCAGCCCGCACTACTGGAACTGGAGCCAGTTGACGTTCGCGATGGTGCCCGCGGTTCCTCCCAAGACGACGTACAACGTATGCACGCCCGATGCGCCCGTCACGGGCGCGGTGACGGTCGTCCAGGTCTGCCAGCCGGCGGTTGCCGGCAAGGTTGCGGTGGCGATGGGCGTGCCCGTCATGCTGTCCAGGTAGAACGTGGCCGTCCCGCCGACGCCGCCGCTGGCCGTGCGCACATTCACCTTGCTCACCGAAGCGCCGAAATCGACGTTTTCGTACACGGCATATCCGCCCGGCGTCAAGTAGCCCAGATCATATTCGCCGGTTGAGTCGCCGGTGGTCTCCGTCTCCAATCCCGATTCGCTGGAGAAGCTTGAGCCCTGAATCTGCGCGGTGGCTGCGATCGGCGGCGTGCTGCCGCTCTGCGTTCCCGTCCACGTAAACGTAGCGGCGGCGGTGGCCGGTAGCGTGTACGAGAAAGACTGCGTGCCCCACTGCACCTGGAAGCTCTGGCTCGCGGTCGAGCTGTTGTAAGCAATCAATGCCATCGAACCATCGGGATTCTCAAAGGCAACGCTGGCAATCGCCGGCGTGTTGCTGGTATAAATGCGCACCGCGCCCGGCAATACGTACTTGCTGTAATGGCCCAGCGTGTAGAATTCGATGTCCTTGGTTGCCGCGCCGGTTACGCTGTTGACGGTCACAATGGGCGTGCAGGTATTGCATCCGCCCAGGCCGGCATTCTGGGTAAGGTTGGGGCCCAGCTTCTCGTTCAGTGCAAGGCTCCACTTCACGTACGACTTGCTGGAGTTGCGCATCACCTGCGTGATCTCAAGAAAATCCGAGGTGAACTGATCCGCGATCCACGTGCCGCCGGAGTGCTCGGTCTCCCAGTTGCCCAAGGTAGGGAATTGGTTCTGCAACAGTTGCTGCGCGCCGGGAGCGCCCCCGTACCCATGCCAGGCCGTGCCCGCCATTTGCGTCAATTGCGCCGCCGTCAGCCCCGAAAGGACAAGTTGCGGATAAGACGGAGTATCCCAGTTGTGGTCGTAGGCAAAGACTTTGGTTGTGATGTTGTTCGACGCCAGCGCGGGCAGCACGTAGCCCTGCAGCAATGCCAGTTGGGCGCTGTCGCTCATCCCCATGCTCGGATAGGTATTGGTGACATACAGCGGTTCATTCTGCACCGAGATGTAGTCGATGTTCACCCCAGCCGCCTCGTATGCCTGAATGTACTTGACGAAGTAGTTGGCGAAGGCCGTCTCAGTCGAGCTGTTCATCAGCAGCGATCCGCCCAGCATCGAGACCGGGCTCATCGAGGCGGGATCTTTCATCCATCCGGGAGGGCTCCAGGGGTTGGCCATCAGCTTCATCTGGGGATTCAGCGCCTTGGCCTGTTTGATCAGCGGCAGAATGTACAACTCATCGTGGGCAATCGAGAAATTCGCCAGGGTTGGATCGGTCGCTGGCGCTGTCTGATCGTCGAAGGAATAGACACTCTGCGCAATGTCGGATGCGCCCATGGGGATGCGCATGAAGCTCAGCCCAATGCCATTTCCATTGCGCGTGAACAAGTCGTTCAGCGTCCCTGGGAGCGATGCCGATGGCTCGACGTCCATGAGCAGCCAGGCGGCGGAATCCGTGAAGGCCGCGCCAAAACCATCGATGGATTGATACTTCTGCGTGGCGTCCACGACCACGGTGTTCGTTCCCGCGTCGGCCGTGCTGCCGGTAACGAAGTTGACCGTGGGCTGCGCGGCCATCAACTTCGTCTCGTCATTCGTGCTCAGGACCACGGATACCGCCGGTCCGAGAATCGTGAAGGCGCCGGTGGCAACGGCGCTGGTCGAGTAACCGCCGGCAACCGCAATCGCATTGATGGTGGTGGTGGAGGAGACTGCAATGGGCGAAGACGCCGAATAGAGCGTCGACCCTGTGGTGGGAGTCGTCCCATTGGTCGTGTAGTAGATCGACGCCCCGGTGGTGCTGTCAGAGAGGCTCACCGTCTGCGCCGTCGTATACGATCCAGGAGCAACGGAGAACGCCGGCGTCGCGGCGGCCGGCAGGTTGATGGTAAACGTGCCCGTGGCAACGGAGCTGCTCAAATACCCGGAAGCTATGGCAATCGCCTGGATCGTTGTGGTGGCAGACACCGCGATGGGCGTCGAGGCCGAAAAGAGCGTCGACCCGGCGGTGGGAGTCGTTCCATTGGTGGTGTAGTAAATTGACGCCCCCGGAGTGCTGTCAGACAGGCTCACCGTCTGCGCCGAGGTATACGTACCGGCAGCCGGGCTGAAAGTTGGCGTCGCGGCTGTTTGTTCCACAGGCGGGGGTGTTCCTCCTCCGCCTCCACCGCCGCAGCCCGCGATGCAAAACACCGTGAATCCGAACGCAAGAACAACTCTGCGCATGAGCATATGAACCACCCCACTCCGTCAATTGGCAATCCATTACGATACTACGAAGCACGGCGCCGCGCCATTGCACCAAGATGCGATCTGGAAGGCTTCTCATTTCAAATGCGCAGCCTCTCGCCTGCGCTCCCAGGATTGTTCCTCCGTGGTCGTGGATTCGTCAGAAGTTGCCCCAAGGTTCTCAGCCCTTGCGCCGGTAAAGCACCTGGAACTCGTAGCCTGGGTTGGCGGGAAAGAGGCTGGCAACATGACGGAGGCGCTCGGCGAGGGCTGGGGCGGCGAGCAGAGGGTATTCGCGCTCGCGCAGGTCGTGGTAGTCAAAGTCCACCGCCAGCGACAGCATATAGATCGCCAGGGAATCGGAGAATGCCGACTCGTAGTAGGCGCCGCGAGCGCGCTCGTCGATGATCTTCTGGCCGTTGCCGTTGCGGTTGTCCTGGGCGCGGCGGCGGGTCTCCCATGCGTCCTGGCTGGTTTCACCGCGGGCCTGGGCCTCGGCCTGCGACCAGGCCAGCGAAGAGAAGCTCTCAGGAACGCCGGCTGCCTCCACAAAGTTGTGGGCCACGTTGATGAAAAACTCGAAGGCCAGTCCAAAGCGGTCCTCCACCAGCCGGGTGGAAAGAAAAACCGCCTCCATCGAACCGAATGTCGCGTTGCGGTGGCAGATGGCGCGGTCGCCCAGATCGACGGTATAGGAAGGGGCGACCATAGGCTCGCCGGTGTCGGCAATGGCCAGGGGAACAAAGTAGTAGGCGCGGTTGGCAAGCGCCGCGGAAAGCGTGGCCGGCACGGCGCCAACCAACCGCTCCAGGTCCGGCTCGGAGACGCGGGTCTCGCCCCAAAAGGCGTAACAAACTCCATTTGCCGCCTGGTTCACGGTCGCCTGCGCGGCAACCTTCTCGGCGGGCCAGAGTTCGATTTGTGCGTTGGCCGGCATTCAACTGTATTCTAGACGACGGAGGCCCTGGCGATGACGGAATCCACAAGGACCGAAAGACCCGGCAGTGGAACGGTTCTTGGCTTCCCGCTGGCGGGATTCGGCCTGTTCACCAGCCTCCTGCTGGCCTTTGCGGCGGCCTTCTTCACCTTTTTCGCAACTACCTGCATCGCAATCTTCTCGCTGCTGGCGTGGAACCTCTTCGGCCACCACGCGGTCAGCTACGCCGACAGCTACCGCTGGGTTGGGTTTCCGGCCGGGCTGATCGTGCTGATCGTGGACTTGCCGTTCTTCGGTACGCTCTGGGTGCGCGCCAAACTGCGGAAATAGCTGGCGTCTCTGACCGCTTGTTGTTGTGCCAAAGTGGGTGCCCCATCCTTGCGGCGTATCTGTTCTTGCCGCTAGGGTGGGAGGCACGCTCCTACTACCTGGGCGGCAACGGGAGCCGGCTTTTCCAACTTCGAGAAATGAGTCGCAGCAAGCGCTAATGCGGTCGTCCGGGCAAGACAAAGTGCTCCGCGCAGCGCGGCTCGTAGAAGTCGCCGGCCATGATGATGGGGCTGTCGTAGGGAGCCGGTTCCCCATCGATCAGCCGCTGCGGGTAGATCGCCTTGGCCCCGCAACTGCAATACGCCACCAGCTCGGTGATATTCCCTGAGTAGGTGCGCACAAGCCAGGCGATCTCAATCATCTCACCAAACGGCAGGCCGCGAAAATCGAGTTCTAGGCCCGAAACCATCACGTCGTAGCCCGACTCGAGCAGGCGCTTGGTGAACAGGAAAAGATCTTTGACAAACTGGCCCTCGTCGATGGCCACGCATTCGACGCGCTTGCCGATCTGCCTCTCCGTGGCCGCCAGAACCGGCAGCACCGTCCATGGATCCGAGGAGCGGAACTCGACAGCTTCCATTTTGCCGCAGCCATTCTGGTTCCGGCTTTCCACCAGCCCTGCTGCCGCTTTGGTGTCGTCGCTCGGTTTCAGAAGCAGGACGTACTGCTTGGCGTACTGGCGGCGAATCTCGATCCTCCGCAGCAACTCAGCGGTCTTGTTGCTCCGCATGGGACCGACGATCAATTCCAGTTTCCCCGGCACAACTGTCTCCAAAATCAACCGCATGAGCCTCTTGCAAAACTCCATTGAGACTGCCCGCAGCGGCAAGTGTCAGGGCACGACTTCAGTCGTGCCGAAGAAGCAAAAAAATGATGTTGGGCTTTAGCCCCTGCGATTATCCTTCAGTATTTTGCATTCCCGCAGCGGCTAAACCCGAAATCAAAATTGGCCATTTGCGGCACGACTGAAGTCGTGCCCTTTCAAAACACCGACTTAATCAGAGCCTCCCTGAGCGGGAAGGCGATCACACATCCAGTTTACGCATGTACTCCGCATCCAGCCGCAGCGCCTCCATCGGATCGATGTCGAACTCCTCCTGCTCGATGAAGTAATGCTTGAGTCCGGTTGCGGCGCGCAGAATCGGTTGGTAGTTCACCAGGCCACGGCCCATCACGGTGGAGTGGTACGCCCCGGCTGGTCCTTTCACCATATCCTTCACGTGCAGCAGCGGGAAGCGCTCCGGCGTCTTGCCCAGGTAATCCACCGGATTGCGCCCGGCGGCGAAGACCCAGCCGCAATCCATCTCGAAGACCACCAGATTGGGGTCGGTAAGCCGCAGCAGCTCGTCATAGAAGACCACGCCGCTTTCCGTGCCAAACTCCGGCCCGTGGTTGTGATAGCCGAAGATCATGCCCGCGGCCTTCACCTTCTCGCCGATGCGGTTCAGTTCGCCCGCCACCCAGCGCCAATCGTCCAGATTGAGCGGACCCTTGGCTGCCGGGTCGCGCCTCATCGGCGAGGGGCAAACGATGTACTCGAGGCCCAGTTGATGCCCATACTCGATCAGCTCGTCCAGCCGCGGCTCAAGCACGGCCATGGGATGATGCGTGCTGATGATGCGCAGTCCGGCCTGGTCAATCGACTTGCGGAAATCCGCCGCCGAGCGATCAAAGTAGCCCGCCGCCTCCACCTCGGTGTAGCCGGCTTCGCGCAGCTTGTGCAGAGTGCCGTCAAAGTCCTTGGGCAGCAGTTCGCGCACGCTGTAAAGTTGCAGCCCGATGGGAAGCCGAAGCGGCGCAGCGGCCAGGCGGTCAGCGCCGGCACATGCCGCAACCGTGATTGCACCCGTGGTCTTCAAGAAACTCCTCCGCGAAAGGTCGCTCATCTTGCATCTCTCCTTGGCCAGGCGTGGAATCAGCCTTTGATCGTCTGCGCCGCCGCATCCCATTGTGCCACGACGCGATGGAAGTAAGAATGATTGGCCATGTGGCAGGCAATGGCCGCATTGTTGCCGAAGACCTCGTCCTCCACGACGTGCTCCCGTGTGTGGATGGCGTGGAAGAAGTTGGCGATATGCTCCGCGGTGTCGTCGTAGCCCGGTGGCGCCGTATAACTCTCCACCGCTGCCAATCTCGGAGCCGGCGCGGGATTCTCGGCGCGCCACTCGTCGAGGTACTGCCGCTTGGCCGCCGCGGTCCAGCCGTTCAGGCTGTATCCCTCAGGCCTCGGGCTTGTATCCTGCGGAGTCACGGTGAGGGTGTTGCCGCTGATGACCATGGTGGCCTGGGAGCCGCAAAAGATAATGGGCTCTCCGGCCTCGTTGTTCTGGTTGCAGTGGAGGCTTACCGTCACGCCCGGATAGTCGTAGAGCGTAGCCAGCAGGTCAGGGAAGTCGCGGCCATCGTTGAAATGCGTAAGGCTCCCGGTCGAGTAAGCGCGGCCGGGCACGGCATTCATCCCGCTGATGCACTGGATGCCAGAGAGCAGATGGACAAACAGATCGCCGGCCACGCCCTCGCCGTAGTCGTTGAAGCAGCGCCAGCGGAAGAACCGGACCGGATCGAAGGGCCGCGGCGGCGCATCCCGCAAGAACGCCTCCCAGTCGATGGTCTGCGCATTCGCGCCGGGCGGAATGGGATACACCCACGCTCCCGACGGCGTGTTGCGGTCGGAGTGGCCCTCGATCAAATGGACTTCGCCCAGACGCCCCGAGGCGTAGATCTCCGCCGCCTTTTTGTAAACGACATTGCTGACCCGCTGGCTGCCAGCCTGGAAGATGCGCTTGCCGGCCTTCGCCGCCTCCACCATCGCCAGCCCATCGGCTACGTTGTGGCTCATCGGCTTTTCGCAATACACGTCCTTGCCCGCCGCAACCGCGTCCAGCACTACCCGGCGATGCTGGTGATCGGGCACGGCCACAAGCACCGCGTCCACATCTTTGCGGTCAAGCAGGGAGCGATAGTCGCGGGTGGTGGGCACATCCGCTCCATAGGCCTCTTTCCCCGCCTGCTGGTGCATGTCGTAGAGGTCCGCCGTGCCCACCAGAACCCCGGTTGGAACCTGGCGCGCGGAGCGCAGCAAATCGCAGCCGCGAATCCCGGTTCCAATGGAGATGAAGCGGATCTTCGGCTCATCCGCCCCGCCAGCCGTCCCGCTGCCAAGTGTCTGAGCCCGCAACGCCGCCGGCTCCAGCAGCGTCGCCTTCACGGCTGCCTGCGCCGCTACCGCGCCCGCGCCCAGCCGCACAAATCCCCTCCGCGTAATCGACTGCATGATCCGAATCCCCTTCCGCATGAAGGGCCATTCTCGCTCTCCGGCCTATCCGGTGTCCACAGGTTCCGGCCCGCCTGCACCGTCCCGCTTTGAATCATGGGACAATGGTTTAGACCGCCATGACCAACGACAGCCTTCCCGAATCCGACCCAGTGCCTTCGCCCGGCGAGGTCACCGAACCTGCTGAGTCCTTCGCCGACCTGCTCTCAGCCTTCGAGCGCAGCCACTCCCACAAGGCCGAACCGGGCGCAAGGCAGTTGCAGGGCACGGTCGTCTCTCTCTCCGCCGACCAGGTCTTCCTCGACATCGGCTACAAGACCGAGGGCGTTCTGCCCCGCTCCGCCTTTGACAACAATGCCGAAGCCGTGAAGATCGGCGACAGCTTCCCAGTCTCTGTGACCGGGCGCAACGAGGAGCACTATTACGAACTCTCCCGCTTCCGCGTTGCTCAACCCCGCGACTGGTCCGCGCTGGAGACGGCCTTTGCCGAGAAGCTCGCCGTTGTGGGTACCGTCACTGAAGTGATCAAGGGCGGGCTCTCGGTGGATATCGGCGTGCGCGCCTTCATGCCCGCCAGCCGCAGCGGCGCCAAAGACGCCGCTGAACTGGAAAAGCTGGTCGGCACCCAGATCAACTGCCGCATTACCAAGCTCGACGTGACCGACGAGAATGTGGTCGTCGATCGCCGCGTCGTGCTTGAAGAGCAGGCCCGCGGGCTGCTCCAGGCCCGCCACGAGGCGCTGAAGGAGGGCGACACCGTCACCGGCACGGTGCGCAGCTTCATGCCTTACGGAGCATTCATCGATATGGGCGGCATCGACGGCCTTCTCCACGTCAGCGACATCGCCTATACCCGCATCGCCAAGCCGGAGGACGCGCTCAGCATCGGCCAGCAGCTCCAGCTCCGCATCCTCAGAATCGATTCCGAAACCAGAAAGATCTCGCTCGGCCTCAAGCAGCTCCAGCCGGAGCCCTGGGACAAGGTTCCCGAAAGCCTCGTCCCCGGCCAGCGCATCGCGGGCACGGTAACCCGCATCGCCGACTTCGGCGCATTCGTCGAGATCGAGCCCGGCATTGAAGGCCTCATTCACATCTCGGAGATGACCTATGGCAAGAAGGTGCGCCACCCCAGCGACATCCTCAAGCCGGGCGACCGGGTTGACGCCGTCATCCTCTCCGTCAAGCCGGAAGAGCGACGCATCTCCCTCGGCCTGAAGCAGACGCTTGCCGACCCCTGGATCGAAGCTCCGCAAAGATTCCCCGTGGGCGCGCAGATTGAAGGCCCGGTCACCAAGCTGATGAACTTCGGAGCCTTTGTGCAGGTAACGGACGGAATTGAAGGCCTGGTCCACGTCAGCGAGATCAGCCCCGACAAGCGCATCAACCATCCGCAGGACGTGCTGCGCGTGGGCCAGGTGGTCAAAGCCCAGGTTCTGGCCATCGACCCCGAAAAGCGCCAGATCAAGCTCAGCATCAAGCAGCTCATCCCCAGCCATATCGACGAGTACATCGCCGAGCACAAGGCGGGCGATGTGGTCAATGGCCGCGTCGTCGAGCAATCCGCATCTCTGGCCCACGTCGAGCTGGGCGACGGCATCCGCGCCATCTGCCGCACCGCCTTCGCCACCCCCAGCCAGGCCCCGGCCGCGCCCCAGCCGACGCCCGCTCCCAAGATCAGGCTCGAAGCCCCACCGGCCGCCAAGCCCGACCTTTCCACCCTCGGTTCCATGCTCAAAGCGCGCTGGCAAGGCACCGCCCCCGCCCAACCCAAGCCCGCACCGCTCAGTGCAGGCCAGATCCGTACCTTCAAGATCGTCAAGCTGGACCCCGAAGCCAAGAAGATTGAAGTGGAGCTGGCGTAAAAAGTGGAGCTGGCCTAATAGAAGTATCTGGTTCAACGCTCTTTCCCTCGCACAATTGCCCCGTGCCTCATCTTTGCGACTTTTTTCTGTCGCAAAGGTGGGACAGCAGGGTGCCCCAAGTATTGCTTTGCGTCTGGGACCTGAAAGGGCAAAGACCGTTGGCGAAAATCTGTCCTTCTGCGTAGAAATGCCTTCCGTCGGCGCACGCTGGTCTATAGCGGAGCCAGGGGCGCTGCATCCCGAAACCGCAAATTTCAAGTCGACGCGACCATCAGAGAGCGGCAACCCTCCGCAACACTCAACAGGACGCGGTAAGCCTGGTTCCGCTCTATGGAGGTCAAAAAGGAGGAACGGCAATGGAAGAGCAAAAGCAAGGCGCAGTAAGAGCAAAAAAGGCAGAGCCTGAACCCGTGCCAGAGCCTGTCCTGAGCCTGTCGAAGGGTCCGGGTTTCTCGATCTGGGGCGCAATCTATAGCGGATACCGTTCGAGCTGGATTGCATGGCGGGCGACGGCCCGGCTCAACCCCACCGCATCGTCCGGCGTAAACCTCGTCAGCCGTCGCAAGATGGCTAACTGAGTGCGCAGCAGATCGCCTTCGGCGCAGGCCGCCAGCACCCGCCGTGCTGCCTGCTCGGCCAGCGCCATGCTCTCGTCTGCCAGCAACCCCGTCATAGCCGCCGAGACCTGGGCCGCGCCGGCCGCCGCGCCGCCAGCCGAGCCGAGCCGAGCCGCCAGCTTGCGCGCCCGCAGCAGCACCGACTCCAGCGCATAGACCTGCATGATCATGTCGGCCAGGTCTGCCATCACCTCCTGCTGTTCCTGCAACCCGGTCATGAACCGCTGGCTGGCCACCCCGGCGGCAAAGAGCGCAATCTTCTTTACCGCCGCCAGCACCTCGGCCTCGCGTACCAGCGGCTCGTCCGCATCGAAGCCGGCGTCGAAGCTGGGCGGTTGCGTCACCTGATCCATGACGCTCTTGATGGCCCCAAGCAGCGGAAGCTGCCCGCTCAGCGCCCGCTTCATCAGCCAGCCGGTAATGATCAGCCGGTTGATTTCATTGGTGCCCTCGAAGATCCGGTTGATGCGCGCATCTCGATAGGTGCGTTCCGCCGGGTACTCCTCGACGTAGCCGTAGCCGCCCATGGTAGCGATCAGTTCGTCGGCCACCAGGGTAAGCATCTCGGAGCCGTAGACCTTGACGATGGAGCACTCGACGGCGTACTCCTCGATGCGCTTCCGCGCCTGCTCGGGAGTAAGCGCACCCTCGCCGGCGCCGGGCAGCTTCGCATCCATGAGGCCCGCCGTCCGGTAGACCATGCTTTCGGTGGCGTAGAGGCGCGCGGCCGAGGCGGAGATCTTGCGCTGGATCAGCCCGAACTCCGCGATTGGCTTGCCGAAGGCCACTCGCTCCTTGGCGTAGCTGATCATGTGCCCCAGCGCATGGCGCGCGCCGCCCACGCAGGCCACGCCCAGCTTGAAGCGGCCCACATTCAGTACGTTGAAGGCGATGCGGTGGCCCTTGCCGGCCTCGCCCAGCAGGTTCGAGGCCGGAATCCTGCACCCATCCAGCACCAGCGGACAGGTGCTGGAGCCGCGAATCCCCAGCTTGTGCTCCTCCGCGCCCACCGTCAGCCCCGGCGTATCCCGCTCGATCAGGAACGCCGAAAACTTCTCTCCATCGATCTTGGCGAAGACCGTGTAGAAGCTGGCGATTCCGCAGTTGGTAATCCACATCTTCTCGCCGTTCAACGTGTAGTGGCTGCCGTCGGCCGAGAGCGTGGCCCGGGTGCGGATATTCATCGCGTCGGAGCCGGAGCTGGCCTCGGAGAGCCCGTAGCCGCCGATCCACTCGCCGCTGGCCAGCCTGGGCAGGTAGCGTCGCTTCTGCTCCTCGCTCCCGTACCAGACCAGCGGCAGCGTGGCAATGCCGATGTGCGCGCCAAAGGCCGTGGAGAAGCTGGCCAGCACCGACAGGTGATCGGTGACCAGCGTGGAGGCCGTCTTGTCCATGCCCATTCCGCTGTATTCCTCGGGGATGTCCACCGCGGCAAAACCCAGCTCGCCGGCCTTGCGCATCAGCGCCTGCATCACCCCCGGCTGCTTGGCCTCGACGGCCCCGGCAAGGGGAAGAACCTCTTCGCGGGCGAACCGGGCCGCGGAGGAGGCGATCTGCCGCTGCTCCTCGTTCAGGTCTTCGGGTGTAAACACCTCGGCCGGGGTCCGCGTTTCCAGCAGAAAACTGCCTCCAGCGGCGGCAACGATGGGCGAAGCGGCATCAGCGTGCATAGGACGGCCTCTCCAACTGCCAGATCACAGTACGACAGCGGAGGGGCGCAGGGCAAATGCCTGCGGAGCGAAGACTCGACGGCAACTTCCTTGCGCGCCGCATGGAGTAAACTCCAGGAAGCGACACCTTGCGGCACCGCCGGGGCTGCTTACTGAGTTGGCAGTTCGGCGGCGGGCGGCGGGGCGGGCCGGTGCTTGGCGCGGAGATAGGCGACAACCTGAGCGATCTCCGGGTCGGTGAGGGAATCGCTGAAGGGCGGCATCTTCTGGCCGCCGTTGAGAATCTGATTGGTGATCTTGGCCGGGGTCCAGAGCTTGTTCTTGCGCAGGTTGGCCAGGTCCGGTCCCTTCTTGCCGCCGGAGCCGCCGGGGCCGTGGCAGTGGGCGCAGCCCGTCTTCTGGAAGAGGAGCGCGCCGGCCTGTTCGTCGGCCCTTGCCGCCCCACCGTGGAGAGCGCAAGCGGGAGGCGCGGCGAAAAACAGCACGGCCGGTAGCAGGGCGAGGCAGGTCAGGCGAGCAATCACGAAGGCCATTCTCGCATCCCGGTGGGCTGGCGCGCCTCCATCTTTAGGTGGTGTGCAACCAGAGGGATCAATCCACTTGCCTTGCGAGGGCCGCGGCGTGGGCGCGATCGCGACAATCGGTGAGGAGGAATCGCCGCCGGTGCTCAAGTGGCCAACACGCCGAAGTGAGGGGCGGGCGGGATGGGTCAACGCGGGCCACATGGCGGTCTGCCGGAGGTGTTAAAGCTCTTCCGCCATCTGCTTCAGAATCGCCTCTGCTGCTTCCGCGGGGTCGGGCGCGTGAGCGATGGGGCGGCCCACGACCAGGTAGCTAGCTCCGTGGCGCAGGGCTTCGGCGGGGGTGGCGATGCGCTTCTGGTCGCCGGCCTCAACGCCGGCGGGACGGATGCCGGGAACGACCAGCACGCCTTCGGGGCCAGTGAGGGCGCGCAGGGAAGCGGCCTCCTGGGGCGAGCAGACGAAGCCGCGGATGCCAGCCCCCATGCCCACCCGGGCCAGCAATTCGACCTGTTCGGCAGGGGAGCGGTCGATGCCGATGGCACTCATCTGGGCCACGTCCATGCTGGTGAGCACAGTAACTGCGAGGAGTTCAGGAGGGTCCGGGAGGCTGGCGAGAGCGGCCCGCGCGGCGGCCAGCATGGCGGGGCCGCCGGCGGCGTGGACGGAGATCATGCGCACGCCTAGCGCGGCGGCGGAGCGAACGGCGGCGCCCACGGTGTTGGGAATGTCGCTGAACTTCAGGTCGAGGAAGACGGAGTGGCCGCGCCGGACAAGCGGCTCCAGGACAGCGGGACCGGCGGCGACAAATAGCTCCAGCCCCACCTTGAACCATTGGCAGTTGCCTTCGAGCTGGCTAACGAGGCGGGCGGCTGAGGCCGCGCTCGGCACATCGAGGGCCACAATAAGGCGGCGGCGCGCTTCTTCCAGAGGGTCTGGCCGGCGGGGCGCGGCGGGGCGCGCGGCGAAGGTGGGATTCATGCGCTCCGGGATGGGCATATCTGCATCCTAGACCATTCTCAAGGATAGGGGCGCCAATTGGATATGAGCATCCTCGCTTTCCGTCCCCACCGCAGCGCTTCGGTCATGCCCGAGGCCAGGCAGCCGAGCGCATCCAGCGGCCGTCCGGCCACGGTCATCGCAGCGCCCAGCTAGAGCGCGCCGTTCGCCTGATGCGCCCTCTGCGCAGCCAGCCGGCTCACCTGGTCGCTGTCCTTGACCATCTGCTGCACCGAGAAACCCTTTTCTGCCAGCGCGCCCGTGGGGCAGGCCTGGACGCATTTGCCGCAACTGGTACAGCTCCGCGACTGGCCCCATGTATCCTGCAGGTCGCTGACCAGGCGGGAGTAAATGCCCCGCGATGCAATCTCCCACACATTCGCTCCCTCCAGCTCCGCGCACACCCGCACACAGCGCGTGCACAGAATGCATCGATTGTGGTCGAGGACGAAGCGGTGGTGGGTGGAATCTACGGGCAGCCGCGGATTGTTGTAGGAGTAGCGCACGTGGGTGATGCCCAGGGACTGGGCCATCGCCTGGAGCTCGCAATGCCCGTTCGAAACGCAGGCCGAACAGATGTGGTTACGCTCTACCAGCAGCAGCTCGACGGCCATCCGCCGGTATAGCGTCAACTTGTCCGAAGCGGTTTTGATCGACATCCCGTCCTGGATGGGCGTTGTACAGGCCGGAAGCAGCCGGTCGGTCCCGGCCAGCTCCACCATGCACACGCGGCAGGCTCCCACCGCGCTCAGGCCTTTCAAATAGCAGAGCGTAGGAATCTGCTTGCCGTGGGCGCGAGCCGCCTCCAGAATGGTCTGTCCCTCCTGGGCGGTCACCAGTTCGCCGTCAATTCGGACCGAAATCGTTTTGGTAGGCAAAGCGAAACTCCTTTCTCAATGAGCGCTCACGGCTGTTTTCAGGTCGCAACGCAGGCAGCGGCGGCATTCTTCCAGCGCCTCCTGCGGAGTGAGGCCGGCAACAACTTCTTCCTGCGAATGAGCCCTCGCCTTTGCTGGCAGCAGGTGCGCTGTGTGGCGGCGGCTGAGGCTCGGCTCTCCGGGAACCTGCCGGCTGTATTCAAGCTGCGGGAAGATCTGTTCCCAGCGCGATTCGCCCATCAGGCGCTCGTCAATTTTGCGCGCCGCCTGCTTGCCGCCGCCCATCGCGTTCGACATGTTGGAAGCGCCGGTAATCACGTCGCCGCCGGCGTAAAAGTTGGCGCGGCTGGTTTCCAGCGTGAAGCGGTCCACCTCGATGATGCCTTCCTCCTTGAGAGCCAACCCGGAGGCTCGGCAGAAGTCTACGTCGAAGGTCTCTCCCACAGCCAGAATCACGCTGTCGCACTCATAGCGCTGCACCTCGTCGGTGGGAATCGGCCTTCTGCGCCCCGACTTGTCGTATTCGCCCAGCCGCGTCTTGACGATCTCGATGGCCTTTACGTTGCCGTCGGCATCGCCCAAGATGCGGTGCGGCGCGGCCAGAAAGACAAACTTCACGCCCTCCTCCTCGGCCGCCTGAATCTCTTCGTCGATCGCCGGCATGTCCTTGCGTTCGCGGCGATAGAGGATGGTGACCTTGCCGCCCATGCGGAGAACGGTTCGCGCGGAATCGATGGCTGCATTGCCTCCGCCGATTACCGCGACTCGGGAGCCCATAGAAACCTTGTCTTGCCGGGCCACCGACTCAAGGAACGGCAGCGCCGGATGCACGTTCTTCAGCTCCGTGCCCGGCAGGTAGAGCCAGGACTCCTTCCAGGTTCCGATGGAGAGAAAGACCGCATCGTAATTGCTGGCCAGCTCGTTCAACTGAAGGTCGAAGCCGACCCTGGTGTTGAAGACCATCTTCACGCCCACGCCTTCAATCAGGTCCAACTCCCGCCGCAGCACCGACTTGGGCAGCCGGTACTCGGGAATGGCGAAGCGCAACATGCCGCCCGCCTCGCTACGCTCCTCGAAGATGGTCACGTCGTGGCCGAGCATGGCCAAATAGAAGGCCGCGGTCAGGCCCGTGGGCCCCGATCCTGCCACGGCCACCTTGCGCCCGGTGGGCTTGAGCTTGTGCCCCTTGATCCGCTCAAGCATCGGCTGAAAGAGATCCGTTTGATAGATCGCGTCGGCCAGGAAGCGATGCACCTCGCGCATGTTCACGACCTCGTCGAAGGACTGGCGCCGGCAGCGATTGTCGCAGGGGTGCTGGCAGACCCGCCCCGTCGATGCGGGCAGCGGATTGTCAAGGACGACGGATTCAAAGGCGTCTTCAAGCCGGCCCTCCTGGTAAAGCTCCAGGAAGCGCGGAATGTTCATGCGCAAGGGGCAACTGTTCTCGCACGGCGAGAGGGCCAGCTCCTGGCAGACGCCGGCGCGGCAACGCCGGGCCACAATGTGGTCCTCGTACTCCTCGCGGAAGTGGCGGATGGTGGTGAGCACGGGATTGGGCGCCGACTGCCCCAGCGCGCACAGCGAGCTCTCGCGAATCATCCGGCCCAACTCATCCAGCAAGCCCATGTGATCGGGACTCCCGCTGCCCTCGGTAATCGAATTCAGTATTCGCAGCGCTTTGTTCAGTCCCACCCTGCACGGAACGCACTTCCCGCAGGATTCCGAATGCGTGAATTCGATGAAGTAGCGGGCTACGTCGACCATGCAATTGTCTTCGTCCATGACCACCATGCCGCCCGAGCCCATGATGGAGCCAATCTGCGCCAGGCTTTCGTAGTCCACCGGCGTATCCAGCATCTCCAGCGGAATGCACCCGCCGGATGGGCCGCCCGTCTGCACCGCTTTCACTCGGCGCCCGGCGGTTGCTCCTTCTCCGATGTCATAGATGAAGCTCTTCAGCGGAGTGCCCAGCGGCATCTCCACCAGTCCCGTGTTCTGGATCTTGCCGACCAGCGAAAAGACCTTTGTCCCAGGACTCTTCACGCTGCCTGTTTCAGAAAACCACGCCGGCCCGCGGGTCACGATGGGGGCCACGTTGTACCAGGTCTCCACGTTGTTGATATTGGTAGGCCTGCCCCACAATCCTCGCTGCGCGGGGTAAGGCGGGCGGGGACGCGGCCGCCCGGCAAAACCTTCCAGCGATGCAATCAGCGCCGTCTCTTCGCCGCAGACGAATGCGCCCGCGCCCTGAACGATCTCGATATTGAAGTTGAAGCCACGGTCCAGAATGTTGGCGCCCAGCAGTCCGTACTCCCGCGCCTGCTCGATGGCCCGGGTCAGGCGGCGCACCGCCAGCGGATACTCGGCGCGCACATAGACGATGCCCTCGGTGGCGCCCATCGCGTAAGCGCCGATGATCATCCCCTCCAGAAGCGAATGAGGATCTCCTTCGATCTCATTGCGGTTCATGTAAGCGCCGGGGTCGCCCTCGTCGGCGTTGCAGATGATGTACTTGTGGTCCGCCTTGGCCTTGGCCAGAAAATCCCACTTGTTGCCAGTCAGGAAGCCGGCGCCGCCGCGTCCGCGCAATCTGGAGGCCTTCATCTGCTCGATCACGCTCTCCCCGCGCCCGTCGATGAGCACCTTGTAGAGCGCCTGGTAGCCGCCCACGCCTATGTATTCCTCAATGTCGGAGGGGCTGATCAGTCCGCAATTGCGCAGGACGATCTTCTTTTGCCCTTTGAAGAAAGGAATTGCGTTCCATGGAGCAACCTCCGGATAGCCCTGGCCGTAGCGCAGGTATCCGGTAATGTGGTCCCATTCCTCGATTTTGCAATAAACAAGATCCGGCGGCGTGATCTGCGTGGAAAGGGCTTCAAGAATGCGCGTGGCATCGTTGGCCTGCACGCGTCGCAGCATCAGCAGCGGCTTTCCCGGCAGGCGCACGGCCACCAGCGGCTCTTGAAAACAGGAACCGAAGCAGCCTACTCCGGTCAGCAGCACATCCAGGCCGCTGCGCTGAATTGCCTCATTCAAGGCGTGATAGAGCTCTTCAGCGCCATTGCCTCGGCCGCAGGTTCCCATGCCCACGGTGATGCGCGGAATGGCCGGCATCAGCTTGGCAAGCCCCGATTCGCGCACCGCATTGAAGACACCGATATCCAGAATGCGCGGCATTATTTCCTCCCCTGTCTCAACGCCTTGATCTCTCGTTGCAACGTGCGCTCTTTCACGTGGCTCAGGATGTGGTGGTTCACCTCCACCACCGGGGCAAGCGCGCACTGGCCAAAGCAGGCAACCGTGCGAATCGTGAACTTGCGGTCGGGCGTGGTCAGCGCCAGCTTGTCCGCATCGTTGGCATCGCCAAGTTCATGTCCGCTCAACCCCAGATCCAGGCAGACCTTCTCCAACAGATCGCGGGAACCGCGGGTGTGGCAGGCTGTTCCCCGGCAGACGCAAATCACGTTGTCGCCCTGCGGATCGAGGTTGAAGAGGGCATAGAAGGTGGCCGCGCTGAAGATTCTTGCCGGGGGAACTCCGGTTTCGTCGGCAATATAGCGCAGCGATTCCATGGAAAGATACTTGTGCGCATTGGCGGATTGAACCGCCGCCAAGATTCCCAGCAGCGCGCCAGGCTTGCCTCCGTGCTCTGTGACCGCCTGGTCGATCAACAGCTTCTCATGAGCGTTCAAGACTCCATGGGCGACACTCTGCATGATTCCTCCCCCTCTGGATTCCGCGAGGCCGGCAGGCGGCTCCGCGGCGCTGGCCGACCTTCCCCTCGGGTGGGGCGGCCGGCGCAAAACTGTGTTCCTCCACGCCGGACGCGCGCATCCGCTACGAATCCGGTTCAGCGCGCTCTCGGCGAAACCGGGAGCGCGGCAAGAGCCGGTCCCTCCCCGCTTCTGGACCATCTTCCGGGAGAGGAAAAAGAGAGGAAAAAGCCATTCGCCGACACGCTTCCCCTACCTGGCGAAAGAGAACGCCGCGCCTCAACTTCCGGCGCTATCCGTAGAACCTTCTCTCCAGAGATTGTCCGTTGGAACGATGATATGCAGAGGAATCCTTGGGATGTGCCTCAGATCACACTTGTTTGTGACAAGTGGATTTGTCCCTGGCCGGCCGGGCTCTACTCGCTGTCAGGCAGCTTGTAGGGCTTTTGCAGCCATTGGCGGGCCTCGTTGACCGCGCCCTGGGTGTTGTCGTTGGTCTGCACCGCCAACCGGTACTCGTTCACGGCCCGGTCGCGCTGGCCGGTAATGTCGAAGATCTTGCCGATCTGGATGTGGCTCCAGACCTCGGTCCAGCGCGGCTCGCCGTCGCCGCGCAGCGCATCCCGATAGGCGTTGACGCTGGCCTGGTAGTTGTGCTGGTTAAAGAGCAGCTCGCCGATGCGGTAGTTGGCCAGCGAACTCGAGGAGTTTGCTTCCAAAGCTTTCTGGTACTCGGCCAGTGCGCCGGTCAGGTCTCCCTGGGCCACCAGTTGCTGGCCCTTGAGGATGGCGATGCGCACCTGCAGGTCGGGCGTGGCCTTGAGTACCCAGTTGTTGGGATCGATGGCGATGCGGCGCGGCCGGCCAAAGGTGTCTGCTATGTATTGCGTATCAGTTCCCACCACATCGATCTTCTGGGTTTCTGTCTTGCCGTCGGTTTCGACGCGCAACTCGACCGGCATGCGGAAGAGATCGAGGTCCTGTTGAATCTCGCCGATGGTGCGGAAGCCCTTGTTGTTTCCCAGCCGGTAGACGGCGTACTTGTTGGTGAACTGGGGCGCGCCGGTGCCGTCGATCCATTGCGCAAAGAAGGGGGTCAACTCTTGCTGGCTCTGCGCCTCGGCCACCTTGAGGAAATCGGCGGAGCGCACGCCGCTGTCGGTGTACTGGCTCAGAACGCCCTTGAGCGTGGCCAGGAATGCCTTGTCGCCGATCTCCCAGCGGAGCATGTGGAAGACCATTGCGCCCTTCTCGAGGGTCGCCGACTGAAACTCGGGCGAGAAGGGGCTGAGCCGCGCATCGCTCGACAGGGGGATGGTGTCGTAGGCCAGGGCTCCGGCGGCCACGTCCTGCAACGCCGCCCGCATGGCGCTCTTGCCGCTTTCGTCTTCCACGTACATCAGTTCGCCATAGCGGGCCATGCCGTTGGTGATCCAGGCGTCGTTGAGCGTGCGCGGACTGACCTCGGAACCCCACCACTGGTGGGCAATGGTATTGGCCAGCAGCCGCACGCTGCTCTTGTCGCCCACGCGAGAGCCGAGAATCGCCGCCAGCTCTGGCGCCCAGACCGCGGGCAGGGTATCGTTGGGCAGTTCCACGATGTTCAAGTGGCTGCTCTCCGGCTCGCCGAAGCTATCTGTAAAGAAATCGAACTCCCTGGCTGCCGTGCGGGCCATCTCGTTGCCCGCTCCCTGGTGGCTGATGGTGAGGTAGACCTTCGCGTTGCCTGCGCCGGCCGACATCGGACCCACGTAGCGGCCGGCAATCACGGTGCCGGGAAAGCCCGGCTTGGCCCAGTTGAAGTCGAACTGGTCGCCTGGCTTGCCGTTGGCCAGGGTCACCGGCTTCGAGGCTCCCAGGCTGCCGCTGGCAAAGACCTTCATCCCCTGCGGAACGCGAATGTGCATCTCCGCTGTGAAGCGGTTGGTCAGGTAGCCGGTCATGGGAAACCAGCGCGCCGGATAGAGCAGGTATGCAATCGGCTCCTGGATTGCCGCCAGCTTGAGCCCTTCCACCGGGCCGTCTTCGTTGCCGGTAATTGTGCCCGCGTACTCGAAGGTCCAGCGGGACACCTGGCCTTGGGTAAAGGGCGCGGCCGGGGTCACGCGGATGGTCCCATCCGCGGTCCGCTCGCCGGTCAGCAGCTTGCCGTCCTGATCGGTGATTTTGGTTACCTTCAGAGCCGGGTGAAAGCCGAAGCTGACCACCTCGGCATTTTCGGGCGCGGTAAAGCTGACCACCGCTTTGGCCGCCAAGTGATGCGCGGCCGTATCCAGTTCGGCGTCGATCGCATAGCCGGCGATGGCCAGCGTGGAACGCTCCGGGCGCTGGGCAGCGAGCGGCGAAATCATCGCCGGCCATGCTGCCAGCATGAGAATCGCGCCCCGGAGAAGAGGAAATCCAAACCGCAAACTCCGCATGTGTTTACCCATCGCAGTCATTCTCGCAGCCTTCGTCTTTTTTTCTGCCCACAAAAGGACTGTGCCCCAGGTCTCGGTTCCGGAACCTGGGAGACCACAAAGCCCAATCAACCTCTCTCCCACGGTCGCAGAATCTGGGCGCCCCATCCTCGCGACGTCATTTTGCCGCAAGGGTGGGAGACCACAAATCTCAACTGGCAACGCGTTGCTTCAACCACGCACGGCGTCTTCCTTCAAAGCCGGGGGAGCGAAGCCGGCCACTTCCAGCGCAACCGCCGCCACCCGACCGATGGCGCCTTTGCTCTCTTCGCCCTGACCGCCAGGCCGAACATTCAGCAGGCCCCGGATCGCCGCCAGCTCCTTCATCATGGACTGGCGAGGAGCCCCATCCGGTAGCAGAGGCTCGATCTGTTGGACGATATTTGCCGCCGTGAAGTCACTCTGAATCAGCTCCGGCACAATGCGCTTACCGGCAATCAGGTTGACCATGGCCACGTGCTCCACCTTCACCACCCGTTTGGCGATAGCAAAGGTTACGTGCGAAACCCGGTAGACCACGACAAATGGATTGCCCATCAGCGCCGCTTCCACCGTAGCGGTGCCGCTGGCCACCACCGAGGCGCGGGCGTGCAAAAGCGTGGCGCGCGCGTCCTCGACCAGCCGGATATCCAGTCCCTCGCCTTGAACTTCAACCAGGCCCTTCACCTCTTCCCGCTGTGCGGCATTCAGGGTCGCGGCCAGGGGAACCAGGAACTGGAAGCCGGTGGCTGCCAGCCCCCGGGCCGCACTCAGCATCTCCGGCAGATTGTCGCCTATCTCCGTCGGCCGGCTGCCCGGCAACAGGCCGATCCAGCCCCTTCCGGCGTCCAGCCCATTTGCGGCGGCGAACTCTTCACGGGTAATCGACGGCAGCGGCAACTCCGCCAGCGGATGACCGACAAACTCCGCCGCGACCCCATGTTCGCGGTAGAACGGCTCTTCAAAGGGGAAGATCACCAGCATGCGGCTGACATATTTCTTCACCAGTTCGATGCGGTTCTTCTTCCAGGCCCATAATTGCGGGCTGACAAAGAAGACGACAGGAACGCCGAGCTGCTGGAACTCCTTTGCCAGCCGGAAGTGAATATCGGGGAAGTCGATCAGCACGGCCACATCCGGCCGGTGCTGGGGATCGCAGATGGACTGCTTGAGCTTGCGAAACTCCCAGTAAACGCGCGGCAGATGGCCAAGGACCTCGGTCAGGCCCATTACCGCCATGTCTTCCGAGCGCGCCACGGGTTCCAGACCGGCCTCCACCATTCGCGCCCCGCCCATCCCCAGGAACCGCCCCGTCTGCCCGGAGGCCTTCAGCCGCTCGTTGAGCGCCGCAATGAGCAGGGCGCCGTATTGCTCGCCGCTGGCCTCGCCTGCCGAGATGAAGAAGGTGGGGGACATAGATGCGTTCGCGCCGCCTTGTTCTGCGCTGCCAACCATCATAACTGCTTCTGGCGGCTTGGCTGCGCCTGCGACTGTGATTTGCTCTGAGAGGATCTCTGTTTCTCTTCCAATCGTGTCAATTGATGCCGAGGTCTCATGTAGCCTGAATGCGCAACCGGCTCCGCATTTGTGCGGAATCGCTTCATCCTTCGGCGACCGAGGCAAGTCAAATCCTTCGAGACCGGTTCCCCGGCGTACAATTCGTGTGAATCTGCTTTGAGAGGGGACATAGCCAATGAAACGACTTGGGTGTTTTTTCTTGCTTTGCTTGGCGATTTCCTCGCCAGCGTGGGCCGCCAAGAGGATGACAGTGCAGGAACTGAAGGAGACACTGATCTCTTTCCAGCAAGCCAGGAAGACCGACCAGGAGGTTGCTACGAAGCTGCAAGAGATGGAACTCAGCGAAGAGTTGACAGTGGGCGCGATGAACAGCCTGCTGAACTACGTTCAGGGACCGCTGTCGACGTTGCAGATCTACGTGCTTGAAACGCGTAGTGCCGATCTCATTCCGCCGGCCTCGGACCTGCCATCTATTCCCGCCCCGAGTGTCGAAGCCCAGCGATTGATCCTGGCCAAGGCCGCGAGTTACGTTACGAGCACCTACCAACAGCTCCCAATGCTCACAGCAACCAGGACTACTCTTCGCTTCCAGGACAACATGGAGACTGTTGCCGCCAGCTCGGGAGTCTCTGGGAGCGCGACGGAAGTGGATATTTCCTCCGGGCTCTCTAGTCCGGCGTCATTCATGCACTTCATCAATTCCGCCCAGGCCACGGTCGTGAGTGAGCACGGGGCTGAGAAACCGCCTCCGGGAAAGGACAAGACCCTCTGGGGAGCGAACAAGATGATCGCACTTGAGGAACCGGCGCCCAGCCTGGGCGTCATCTTCCCGGAATCGCAGGCGGCCGGGAACATCCAGTGGTTGCGTTGGGAGCTGGTCAATGGCAAACGGGCCGCCGTCTATTCCTTCGCGGTGCCGAGAACGACGTCCCGGTTCACAGTGAATGTTTGCTGCTTCCCAAAGATCACCGAAGCCGGGATCGCGAGGTTCTACAACTCCATGGATGCGTCCGTAGTCGCGGGGAATGAAGCGGCGGGAGGCGGGTCCGGCGGCGTTGCGGGCAATTTTCAAACCACCACCGACTGGCGCGATTACAAAGCCATAGTGCCATACCACGGCGAGTTCTTCATCGATCCGGACTCCGGAATTGTGGTGCGGATGATCACGGAAGCGGAACTGAATCCCTCCGAGCTGGTTCGTCATGTGGATACGCGTATCGACTACGGCCCAGTGAACGCCGGCGCCAGGTTGCTGGTTGCGCCGGTGAAAACCTTCGTCAACACCGAGGTGGTCCCCAAAGGCGACTCGGGCGCCGGCAGCTACTCGACCCGCCGGACACTGTTTACTTCCGAGTACAAGGACTATCGGGTGGGCGGCGCGAAGTAGCAGGGCGGAAACGCCTGGCAGTGCTGCCGGCGCCGGGGAAGAATTCAAGATCGAAATCACGGTTTCTCAACTAAATTAGAAGCAAGAGGTCATGCGATGCGTCCCTTCGCCGGCTCGCCCCGCAAGTGCGGATTCCTATCCACATTCGTATTCACGGCGCTGCTCATGATGGCCGGCAGCCTGTTGAAGCCCAATGCCGCCGCCCAGGACACGGGCGGCGCGGCCCGAACCCCGCCGGAACCCCCCCCCGCTCCGGCCGTCTTTCAGAACCCCATTCCTGGCGCCCAGCTTGTCTTTCTGAACGATTTCGCGGGCCAGCCCGTAAAAGTCCTTCTTAAGGACAAGCGCTTCCGCAGCCTGATGAAGGCCGCGGTACCGCGCACCGAGTATCACTACGGCCGCGACATGCCGCTCTCCGACGCGATCGACATGGTATTGGATGGTTCGAAGGAGCCGGTTGAAGTACGCGAGGGCCGGTACGCGCTGGTTTCCGGGCGCA
This sequence comes from Occallatibacter sp., assembly GCA_050014455.1. Lineage (GTDB taxonomy): Bacteria > Acidobacteriota > Terriglobia > Terriglobales > Acidobacteriaceae > Telmatobacter. The sequence continues at coordinate 4,611 of JBEKDH010000024.1, read as the reverse complement.
GCGGCCCCTACCTGCGCGGCCGTGGATTCGTGTGGTTTGACTTGCAGCAGCGAATCGTCCTGGGCGGCTTCTACTTCCAGCCAACCAACGGCGAACCCACCCCCACGCTGACCGTCTTTTCCCGCCAGTTGAACGTGGATTCGCTCTCCATGACCCAGCTGCCGCTGGCCTTTGCCGGAGATCTGATCCAATGGGCCACCCAGGCCGGCGTGCCGCCTGTCGAACCGCGCTATTTCATCCCCGACAATGGCAAGAAGTATGTACTGATCCACGACGAGGAATATTGCGACCACCCCGAGGATCAGCCGCCCCCGCCCCAGGAACGGTGCCAGCAATTGAACGCCGATGCCGCCGACGCCGACGTAAATGCCGCCTACTTCATGAGCGAGACCCACAATCAGGCGAATGCGACAGCCTGGATGCTGGGCGCGGACCAGGTGGCATGGATTGGTATGCGGGAGCAGACCTGCGGCGCCGGACTGGCATGCCGCATCCGCATCACGCGTGAGCGTACACGGGTGCTGATGGGCGGTGGGCGGCGGAGATAGTCCTTAGCTGGACCGCCGGGTGCCCCAGGCCCGGATTCTCGGACCTCGGAAACCCCAAAACCTCGAACTGCGATAGTCTATCTTCGCCGCATACGGACGGCAGAGGCTAGCTCGGCCAGCAGCGTATAAGTCTCCGCCCAGTCGATGCAGGCATCGGTGATGCTCTGGCCATAGACCAGCGGCTGGCCAGGAACGAGTTTCTGGGCGCCAGCCACCAGGTTGCTTTCCATCATGACTCCAATGATCTTCCGGTCACCCGCGGCAATCTGACCGGAGACGTCGTGGCAGACGATCGGCTGGCGGCGGTAGTCCTTGCCGCTGTTGGCGTGGCTGAAGTCGATCATGATGCGCGGCTGGAGGCCGGCCTTGAGCATCCGCGCGGCGGTCTGGGCCACGCTTTCGGCCGTGTAATTCACCGTCCCCCGGCCGCCGCGCAGGATGATGTGGCAATCTAGATTGCCGGTGGTGACGAAGATGGCAGATTGCCCATGCTTGGTGTGTCCCAGGAAGGTGTGGGAGTGAGCTGCGGATTGGATGGCGTCGATGGCCACCTGCACGTCGCCGGAGGTGGCGTTCTTGAAGCCCACCGGGCAGGAGACGCCGGAGACCAGCTCGCGGTGAACCTGGCTCTCGGTGGTGCGCGCTCCAATGGCGCCCCAGCTCACCAGCCCGGCAATGTACTGCGGCGAAATCATGTCCAGGAACTCCGTGCCCGTGGGCACGCCCATCTCCGCCAGGTCCAGCAGCAGCCGCCGCGCCTGGCGCAGCCCGTCGTTGATCTTGTACGACTGGTCGAGATAAGGGTCGTTGATGAGTCCCTTCCATCCGATGGTGGTGCGGGGCTTCTCGAAGTAGACCCGCATGACGATGCGCAGATCGGCGGAAAACTCCTGAATGGCGGACTTCAGCAGACCCGCATACTCGCGCGCGGCCTTGGTGTCATGAATGGAGCAGGGACCGGCCAGGACGAGCAGACGCGGATCGCGCCGGTTGAGAATCTCCACAATCTCGGCGCGCGCGTCGTAGATGGTGGTCGAGGCAGCTTCGCTGACCGGGTATTCCTCCTCAAGAAACACGGGCGGGAGAACGACCTTGGTCCATTGAATGCGAATATCTTCCGTGGTGTGAAACATTGCTCTCTTCCTTGCGGCGCTCATCCCGAGTGAGCTGCCTTATGTATTGATTTTATTAGATTTCTGCGTATTCATGCGGGGGGTTTACTGGCGTACAGCGGTTGAAATGCGCGATCTACGGAATGGCTCGTAAAGCCTTTGAAATGATGGCTTTCAGGGTGGCGATACTGAAATGCTTATCCTGTACGGGCGCCGGTTGCTGTCTTGCAAGTTGCTGAAGGGAATGGGGTTGGCTGGCATTTACAGGCGTACAGGGCGGAATTTCGCTTTTTTCCGGGGAGGGGGAGGGGGTGGTCTGGGACGTGGCTGCGGGCGGGGCCGAGGCAGCAGCGCGGGCAGCGCGGGCGGCAGCCAAGCCAAATTGCGGGCGGCCTCCGGGATAGCGCGCGGCCTTAACCGCTTCGGGCAGGACCAAGAGCAAGAACCTTACCATGTCGGTGACGGTGGTGTCGTAGTCGGCCGCAATCCTTCGTGTCTGGCGGTAGAGCTCGGGTTCGACGGCTACGGTGATGTTTCTGACGGTTCGCATGGTCCGGCTCTTCAGAGGGATCAGGAATTTCGCTCTGTTGACAGTGTGCATCAGCGGCGGGTAATTATCTGCAACCACCTGCGGTGGGGCCAATCGCTCGCTATTCGCTCGCACGGGCATCCTCGCTTCCCACCCTTGCACTAGAAAAGAGCGCAAGGATGGGGCACCCGGCTATTCGCTCGCACGGGCGTCCTTGCTTCCCACCCATCGTCAGGAGAAAGCGATGGATAGGGCACCCTCAGTTGCGGTAGGGTGAACTTCCAGGAGGACTTAGGGTGCGCCACCCGACCACTGAATGGGAAACCTGCCGAAGGCGGGGCAACTTGAGATTAAGCCCATTTCGACGGACGAGTGACGACGGTTCCTGAAGGTAGGGTTACGCTCTCCGGGAGGCGGCTCTTTCTGAAGTTCGATTCATAGATTCGAATCGACGCGTTGGCGTTGAGGGCGAGTTCTGCTGAGTAGCGGCAGGGCGGAAAAGCGACAACAATTTTTTTGTTTGGGAACAGCCTCCGGATGGCGGCAATTGGGGGCACCAAGTCCGCGTCTCCGGAAATGATAATCGCAGTATCGAATGCATCGGAATGAGCGTCGCAAAGAAGTTCGGTTGCGATGTTGACGTCGGTTTTCTTCTCCTGGGGAACGAACGCAGCGGCGTGGCATATCTTGCATTCCTTGCGATCAGCCTGAAACCTTCCCCAATAGATGGAGAGATCGGGGAGCGTGCCGATAGCGTCTAGCCATGCGCTCTGCCTCTGCTCCTTGCCGGGGTTTCCGCTCACGCGAGAGGTAAAGTACTTGGTCCGCAAGAGGCTCTGGTCCGAACGGAGCAACGAGCGGGAAAGGGCTGGCAGGTCTAGCCACATGTATTTTCGCCACCCCTGCTCGCGGAGGCCGAAGTAGAGGTTGAATCCGTCTATGTATGTGATAACGCGAAATGTACTTGTGCTCGCGGCTTGGGTCATTCGTTTCCTTCCGGTCATCCTTTACCTTAAACTGCTTGACAAACGGCTAAACTGCGCTACGATTGAGTTGTAGTTCTAACAGCTCCTGTGTGCGTAGCACAGGATCCGACGGCCACCTCCGGGTGGCCGTCTCTCTTTGTGCTGGAGAGTCCCTCAGCTCTGCACGTTTTTGAGTGCAAGACCAACCTCACCTTGCCCCCTTTGGGGGTTGGGCGATCGATTCAAGGAGTTTTGTGACTTCTTGGGACGACTCCGGCACCTGATTGGGACCGCTAGGGACAGTGCCAACAGGAACACTCGACGCGGCCGATGACAAGCTTTCGCCAAACCCCTCAAGAAATGTTCCCTTGTTGGGGCCTCCTGGGACTGTGTTGAGAGTAGCTCCCGTGGCGAACCTAGCCAAGGCCTCTCCAGATCCGTCGGAAATCGTTCCTTGCCCAAAGCTGCTTAAGATCGCTCCAAGAGTTGGATCCTTTGAGGGTCCGGCGCTGGGCTTTCGCGCGATTCTCTTGCCTGGTCTGTCAGCCACGCCTGTGTACCCTGCCCATCGAAAGGTGTCCCTGCCATTGATGTTCGCGCCTGGCTCAATTTCGCCTTTAGCGTGCAGCCGCTTTATCACGGTATGGATGGATGCCAAGAGATTTCCCCAACGCCCTGCGTAGCCAGAATTCTCCATCAGTTCCTTTACATCTTGTGCCGTCAAAGGTGAACCGCCAGCAGCAGTCTTGAACGTCATGCGGATGGCATCCGTCAGACCTAATGCGTCCTCTTCGACGTATTCAGATTCGCCGCACAAACGCTGCAATGCTGAGACCGTCTGTCGCAGCCCAACGATTTCTTTCTCAGCCAACTCAGCCAACTTTTGGGCAGCGCCCAGTTCCGCGATTCGGTTTGCCAAATCAGCTTTCGCCTGTTCGAGAGCTCTCTTGTATGTATCCATCACCATGGTTAGGATATTAGCAATGTCTCGACCTATTGTCAATACGAATGTGAATAATTATGTGTACGATGATGTGACAATGTCGGATAAGAACTCCAGGAATCTCTCCTAAGGGCTAGTGAGCGGAGTGGCGAGTCCTAGGCCTATGGCTATTCCGAGCGAGATCACATGCCGCCCGCCCCGCACAAATTAGGTTTGATCGCGTTTGGGGGGCGAGAAGGGCGAAGGGCGATTCCGTTATGGAGAAATTTCGTTTGATCCTGTGGCCAGCGGTCGCCGCCGATAGCAGGCACATCGCCGCCCCTTGCCGGTTCTATTGTCGGGCGGGCAGGTTGCTGGTCATCTCCGGCGGCGGCACGGCGGCCAGCACTTCTGTCGCGGCGGGCAACGGCGCGGGCAGCGGGCTTTCCAGCGCCAGCGCCAGCACCTCGTCCATCTGATCGACGAAGTGCAGCTTGATGGACTTCTTGATATTGTCCGGCAGCTCGGCGATCTC
>JBEKDH010000023.1:0-33025 GCA_050014455.1 Occallatibacter sp. | reverse complement strand
ACTGCCCCCGGTGCCAGCGTTGAGGCGTGCTTCTATGATTTTTAGAAGATTGCCTCAATAAAACCTCCGGAATTCAGGGATTTCCTGATTTGCAAATTCCATAAGTGGCTGAAAACAAATACCACATGAAATGGCGCTTCGATTGCTATTAGATGGGTGCCAGTGATGTACCGGCTGCTGGGGAAAAGTCCGGCCAGCCCAAGGAAACACAGACGCCCGGCAAGAGCATCCGCCAGCGAAGCGGCCCTGAACAGGGGATAGACCGGCCGGGAAAGTCTGTAGTAGGCACGGTGGAAAAACCGCCGGCCAGGGCATATTTGGGAGGCCAGTGACTAGCGCAGGACAGCAAGACGCCACTCCGTTCGGAGTGGCGTTTTGTGCATTTGGCTGGAGATTCGGGCGCAACCCGGTAATCCCGGGTCCCTGGGGCACCTCGTCAGGTTGTTACGGTTTTGTTACACTGGAGAGCAATGGGGCGGTTCCTGTCGGTTTGCGTTTCAACGACCCCCGGCCTTGGACCGCGTCTAAATTGTGAAAGGGCTGCAACACCCCCGTGGGTGGGGGCACCCCCTGAGCGGCAATCGGTTGGCGTCAGCGCCAACTGGCTCAGGGAAGGTCAGCGCATCCACTGCAGACCGAGTTAGCTTTCAACATCCCCGTCCGCTGCCCCGCCAAAGAAGCTGAGGGGCGAGCTGGACTGAAGGCGGAATACGGTGAACCTGGTTCTAGACGATCCAACGGCGGTCGCCGCGGCGGCCGGCAGCAGCAGTTGCAGCCTTGAAAACTATCTTGCGCTCCCCGACCACTCCATGGACGCGCGCATTGCGGAAGCCCGCGCCAAGCTGGGCGCGACGACGCTGCTGCTCGGCCACCACTACCAGCGCGACGAAGTGATTCGCTTCGCCGATTCGACCGGCGACAGCTACAAGCTCTCCCGCATCGCTGCTGAGACCGATGCCAAGTACATTGTTTTCTGCGGGGTCCACTTCATGGCCGAAAGCGCCGACGTGCTGGGCAAAGCCGGTCAGCAGGTCATTCTGCCAGACTTGAACGCCGGCTGTTCCATGGCTGACATGGCCGAAATCTCTCAGGTCGAAGCCTGCTGGGAGGCGCTCGAGCGCCTTGGCCTGGCGGACGAGACCATATCCCTGACTTACATGAACTCCACCGCCGCCATCAAGGCCTTCTGCGGCGAGCGCGGCGGCCTGGTCTGCACCTCGTCGAATGCCGGCGCGGCCTTTGAGTGGGCCTACGCCCGCGGTAAACGAATTCTCTTCCTGCCCGATCAGCACCTGGGCCGCAACACCGGCTACGCCATGGGCATTCCCCTGGACGAGATGGCGGTCTGGGATCCGTGGGCCATCCAGGGCGGCCAGACAAAAGACCGTCTCGCCGCCAGCCGCATCCTGCTTTGGAAGGGCCACTGCGCGGTCCATCAGCGCTTCCTGCCCAGCCATGTCGATCAGGTGCGGGCAAAGTATCCCGGCATCCAGGTCATCGTTCACCCCGAGTGCCGCTGGGAGGTCTGCCAGAAGGCTGACGCTCTCGGTTCCACCGAGCGGCTGATCGCCCTCGTCGATCAGGCCCCGGCCGGCGCCACCTTCGCCGTCGGCACTGAGATTCACCTCGTCAACCGCATGGCCCGCCGCTTTGCCGCCGAGGGCAAGCGCGTCATCACCCTGGACGACGCCGGATGCCTCTGCACCACCATGTACCGCATCAGCCCCCACCACCTGGCCTGGGTGCTTGAAAACCTGATCGAGGGCCGCGTCGTCAACCGCATCCAGGTCCGCCCCAGCGTCAAGCGCTGGGCGCGCGTGGCTCTTGACCGGATGCTGGAAGTGGGATAAAGGCAGTTGCCAGTCCTCAGTAGCCGGTCGGCGAATCGTGACCATGCCGGAAGTCAAGTCAAGGGGAAAACAGGTCTTCGACAGATCTTGACCGAGGACCGCGGCCGGGGAAGCGCCGCCCAAGAAGAATCGGGCATTCCACTTGCGCGAAATGCCCGAGGTTCATTGCGCGCGATAAGGCGAGCTATTACTGCGACTTGGCGATTTTGTAATCGTGCCCATGAACCTGGGTGCCCCAGGTCCCGCTTTTGGGACCTGGGAAACCACAAATCTACGCGGTCGCGGCCTACACGGTCACCGGCTCACTGGCCGTGACCTTCACCGGGGTAAGCCAGCCGAAGCGGTCGGGCTTGAGGCCGTTGGCAATGCCAAAGAATTCGTCGGCTATCTTCTTGGTGATTTCGCCGGTTTTGCCGTCGCCGATGACGATGCGGTCGATGGAGCGGATGGGCGAGACCTCGGCCGCGGTGCCCGAGAAGAAGACTTCGTCGGCGATATAAAGCAATTCGCGCGGCAGCGCCTGCTCCGTCACCGAGAGGCCCAGATGGCGGGCGATGGTAAGCACGCTGTCGCGGGTAATGCCGGAGAGGGCGGAGTTGCCCAGGGGCGGTGTAAAGAGAACGCCGTTGCGGACGACGAAGATGTTTTCGCCGGAACCCTCGCTGACCAGGCCGTTCACGTCCAAGGCGATACCCTCCTGGTAGCCGTTGATCACCGCTTCCATTTGAATCAGCTGCGAGTTCATGTAGTTGGCGCCGGCCTTGGCCAGCGACGGCAGAGTGTTGGGAGCCAGGCGATTCCAACTGGAGATGCACACGTCCGCGCCGCCGTGGCCCGCGATGTACTTGCCCCAGGGGAAGTTGGCAATGTAAACCTCGACGGGCGTACCCTTGGGGCTGACACCGATTTCGCCGTAGCCCCGGAAGGCGATGGGGCGGATATAGCAAGGCGTAACGCCGTTGGCTTCAATCACATCCACCACACCGGCGCAGAGTTCTTCCAGGGTGAAGGGCACTTCCATGCGGTAGATCTTGGCCGAGTCGAGGAGTCGCTGCATGTGCTCGGGAAGCCTGAAGACGGCCGAGCCGTGCGGCTGCGCATAGCAGCGGATTCCCTCAAAAACACTGGAGCCGTAGTGAATCACATGGCTCATGACGTGGATGTTGGCCTGCTCCCAAGGAATGAGAGTGCCGTTGTGCCAGATGTTGGCTGTGGGTTGAATGGGCATGAGGTTCGAGAAGCTCCTTCGCTTGCGCCGTGCGCATACCCATCAGGGTATCGCGACACGAGGCTGCCTGTCACGGAATCGTGGGTTGGCGGCATAGATTCCTCGTCCTGGGGGTATGGAGCGTTGCGGGAGACGCTTTCCATGATCGAGAGAATGCGGCTGGCGGCCCAAGCCTGCCTTATCCCAGAGAGTACTTGGCAATCCGTGCCGTGGCGGCGCTGCCCGTTCCCTTCGCCGGCAGCAGAAGGCCGCCCTATCCGCATGAAGAATGAGAACCAGGCCGGAGTCTCGCTTTCTGCCTCGCCTGCAAGCACCGCGCCACGCCCTGTCATAGGACCGGCATAGGGGACCATTGGAGTTACCGCATTTCTGCCCCGCAAATTTTTCCGCGGAATCATGGTTGAGAAACAATGGGAAAGCGTACAATCTTGTTACTCGTGAATACCCCATGAACCGGCCTTCAAACAGACTGCGGCCCGCGCCGGTCAGCATCCGCGATGTGGCCAGCCGCGCCGGTGTGTCCATTGCCACCGTCTCGCGCGCGGTGAATCGCATACCCACCGTCGACCCGGCGCTGGTTCGCCGGGTATGGCAGGCGATCAAGGAGCTTGGCTACCTGCCCAATACGCAGGCGCGCGCCCTGGTCTCAGGCCGCAGCCGCATGCTGGGGCTGATCGTCTCGGAGATCACAAACCCTTTCTTCCCGGAGCTGGTGCAGGAGTTTGAAAACCTGGCGGTGGCCCAGGGCTATGAAGTGCTGATCGGTTCCACCAACTACTCGCCCGAGCGCACCGAGTCGCTGATTCGGCGCATGTTGCAGCGCAATGTAGACGGCGTGGCGGTGATGACATTCGGCATTGAAGAGGATCTGGTGGAGAAACTGGTGGAGCGCGAGTTTCCGCTGGTCTTTGTGGATGCCGGGCCGGATCTGCCCAATATCCGCGTGCTCAAAGTGAATTATGGCGAGGGAATTCGCCAGGCGGTACAGCATCTGGCCGCGCTCGGCCATCGCAACATCGCCTTCATCACCGGGCCGCTGCACATGCGCTCGGCTGTCTCCCGGCGCGATGCCTTTCTCAAGTCCATGGCTGAACTGGGACTGACCGTTCCCGCCGAACACATTGTCGAGGGCAACCACACCATGGAGGGTGGCATGGAGGCGATGGACCGTCTGACCGTGCTGAACCAACTGCCCACGGCCGTCCTGTGTTCCAACGACATGACCGCCATCGGCGTGCTTCACACGCTCTTCAGGACGACGCTCCACGTGCCGCGCGACATCTCCGTGGTGGGATTCGACGACATCCATTTGGCCCAATTCATGCTGCCGCCGCTCACCACGGTGCAGATGTCGTGCAAAGATCTGGCAGCCGCGGCTGTCGAGGCCCTGCGCGCCGGCATTGAACCGGACCGCTCCAAGGCTGCCCGGAGGGAATACAAGATATCCACACGGCTGGTGGTGCGCCAGTCTACCGCCTTTCCGCGCGGAACCCTGCCGGCGCTGGTAGAACAGGCCGCCGGAATGCGCGGCGGCGAAAACGCGAAATAGAACCGTTTCTTTAGACCGTTGCCGCCGATAGCAGCCGCAAGCGCTACAGCAAAACCAGAGTGGCTGTACCCAGGAAGCACAACGCCAAGTGGCTTTTTCCTCAAGAAAAAGCCACCTCGCACACTCCCTGCTGGGGCACGTTCACTCTGGTTTTGCTCTAGGCCGCATCCCTCACGCCAAATTCGAGATCGTCAAAGCGGCGCCATTTATAGATCGCGATCGACAAGATCCAGCTCACGGCAAAAAGCGCGACGATGCCGTACCCGAGCAGGCCGAAGTTCTGATTGAGCTTGCCAACCCAGCTCCACACGCCTCCGGTCAAATGAAACTCTCCCGCCAGCAACCCAAGCGCCTCTATCCCGCCAACCGCCAAAGCAACCACAACCGAGACGGAGGTAATGGTGATGTTGTAGTAAAGCTTGCGGACCGGCTTCACGAAAGCCCAGCCGTAGGCTCCCAGCATCAGCACGTTGTCGGTCGAATCGATCAGCGACATGCCCGCGGCGAACAGCACCGGGAACACCAGGATCGACGATAGCGATAGTCCCTTGGAAGCTTCGGCGGCGGAAATGCCCAGCAGCCCGATCTCGGTGGCCGTATCGAACCCAAGGCCAAACAGAATCCCCAGCGGATACATGTGCCAACTGCACCGGATCAGGTCGAACATGGGGCGGAAGAGGCGGGACAGGAAGCCGCGATTGCCTAGCAGCAGGTCGAAATCCTCTTCGACATAGGGATCTCCGCGCCGCACCCGCATGAAGCTGCGAACCACCGACTGGAGCACGATCAGATTGACAAGCGCAATTGCGAATAGAAACAGGGCCGACACCAGCGTGCCAATCGCTCCGCCGATCTCCCTGAACGTATCGATCCGATGCTGCAGCGCGAGCGCCGTGGCTGCAATTGCAATCGAGCCCACGATGACGATGGTGGAATGACCGAGGGAGAACATCAGTCCAACGGCGACAGGCCGCTTGCCCTGTTGCATCAGCTTCCGCGTCACGTTGTCGATCGCGGCAATGTGATCGGCATCCACCGCGTGCCGGAGTCCAAAACTGTACGCCAGAAACGCAGTGCCCAAAAGCACCGGGAACCGGTGAAACGCGACGAATGCCCAGCACCACGCCGCCAGATTGAAGCCCAGCAGCAAGGCGTACAGGGCGCCAACCTTGGCCTTGGTGCTGCCCGGCCCGTCCTTGACCACGCTCATCAGCAGGGAACGCATCCGATTCTCTCAAACCCCTCTGCGGCTGCCAGGGAAAAAGCGCGTTCGATCCGTAGCACGCATTTCAGAAAGGTATCACGTCTGGGGCGTCAAATCCAGGACTTTCGATGACCCGTGTAGCCGTCCGTCACAGGGGGCCGCTGCTGGTGTTTGGCGCAGGCCTTATCTGCCATTCTGAATCCGCGGTTCCGGGAGCAGGATTATTTGTCCACACCGAGCCGCCAGGAGATGGACCCGCCCACGGACGAGACCATGCGGATGCCGACGGGCCACTCTGTGCCCGAAGCCGATCCGCAGTCGAAGTCGTTCGGAGCGCCGCTCGGCCCTGACCCCGCCGCGCAGCTCGGTATCCCATCTCCCACCTGCCATGGCCCGCCCGAGGCCAGAGGTGCGATGGTCTCGGTGGTCTGGCCGGTGTAGCCGCGGGCCAGCATTCCGTTCGCGCCCACTTCCAAACGGCCGTCCAGGAACCTGCGCACCAGCGCCAACCGGGTTTCCCCCACGGGAATGGCTTCGAGTTGTTTCCAGCCGTCCTGGCTGTTGGCTGCATCGAGTATTCTGTGGCCCACATACTCGTATTCGCCGCGTCCGTGCAAGCCCAGAGGCAGCTTGTCCAGCGCGACCAGGCCGTCGAAGATGGTGCGCGGGCACTCCACCGTGGGGTTCCATCCGGAGTTGACGGCCCATCCAGGATCGGACGAAAACTCGTTCAACACCAGCGCATCGGCTTTTGAGAAGACCGCTTGCGCACTTCCGTAGCCGTTGAATTGATGGCGTACGCTGGCGGTCAGGAACTTCAGTTTGCCCGGTCCCAGGTCAAAGGGCGTGCCGTTGTCGGGGTCGATCTTGCCCAGGGTCTCTGTGGTCGTCGTCCGGGCCACTGTCAAGCGCGCATCGGTGTTGGAAGCCGTTTTTTCGAGCACCAACTGCATTGAGTGGGAGCGCTCGAAGGGCGAAGTCAGTGCCGCCGCTCCGGTTGGGCCTGAGATTGTGCCTTGCACACTGATGCGCGGATCCTGGGTAAAGAAAGCCTGCCCTAAGCTGAACGAAGCCGAGGGCAGCCAGCGCGCGCGACCGGTTCCCGGAGTCCAGGCCAAGGTGGCCTTGGGAGCCAGAAACGTGCTCCAGATATCGAACGAATCGGCGGGAACCATCTTGTTGTCGTTTTTCAACTCGATCGTGTCCGGCCTCAGCCCGCCATAGAAGCGCAGATGCTTGCCCATGTCGCCATGCACTGCCGCGTAAGGAGTCAAGTCGCGGATGGTGATATTGCTGGATAACACTTTGGTAAATGGACCATAGACCTGCGCATTGTTGTAGGGAGGTCCATAGTGGTCCAGATCGTCGTTGTGAATGTCGTCCTCGTGATAGTCGAGGCCGGTCATGCCTTGCAGCCACGGCGTGAAGTTGTGCGTCTCGCGCGCCTGCGCGCCTTCCACGGTGCGGAACTCGCTCTGCCGGATCAGCCCCTCGCCGAAGTTCGAAAACAAAGCGAGATTGTAAGTGCGGGCAAATCCCGAAAAGGCCACATCGTCTTTGCTTCCGAGCTTCCAATGGTCGTCAACCGCCACGAGCGCGGTGTGCGTCTGGTCCTGCTGCCGCGGGTCGAGCGTGTCGTTCAAACTCTGGCCATATCCAATGGGAACCAGGTTTCCCTCGTGCGAGACGCCATAATATGCGATGCCAAAGAGCGTAATCTCGTGCTGGCCAGCGTCGATGACGCGCTGCGCATTCAGTTTGTACATTTTCCGGTGTTCCAAATCCTTCAGCAGGCCGTTGCCGTAATTGGCCTCTAGAGCCACCCACTCTTTCTTCGCCGCGTTTTTGGGCGCAAATCCGGCTGTCATGTCCAAATCGCGATAGTCGCTTGTGAGGGTGACAAAGTTCTTCATCTGCTGCCGTGGCATATAGGTCGCCGCCAGGTTCAGCGCATGATTTCCCTTCAGCACATTGAAGGCGCCACCGTCGGTCGTCACGCCGGCCAGTGCGCCGGAGACGTAGATGTTGGGGTCGGAGTAGCCGTTGCCGTGCGCGTTGGCGGAGAGATTGTTGGTCACCAGGTAGCCGCCCACGGAAATGTACTGCGCGATCGGTTCGCCGTGGTCGGCCATCACGCCGGGCGCAAAATACTGCGGCGCTTTGATGCCGCCGGACGCGCTCTCGATGGGCAGGCCGGGAATCGAGATGGGCGCGCCCGGCCGTCCGGGGTTGCCGTCCAGCAGTTGCTCGCGCACCAGAACCATTTGCGATGGATCGGGAGCATCGAGGGCAATTTCGCTCACGTCGCCGTTGACCACCACCTCTTCGGCAGCCGCGGCGACCCGTTCCAGGCGGAGCGCAAGGCTGGCCGCGTCGGCGCTCAGTTGCACCTGGCGCGTTACTGGAGCAAAACCGGCGGCCTCCACGCGAACCGCGTAGACGCCCCATGCCGGCAGCGCGATGGTAAAGCTGCCGTCGCTTCCGGTTGCCCCCTTCTGTAGCGCGCCGGATGCAAAATCGAACTCGAGGCGGGCCCCAGCCATGGGCCTTCCGGCCGGATCGAGCACCGTCCCGCAAATGCGAACCCCATCGGTTTGCGCCTCGGCCAGGGCGCCCGCCAATGCAAAAAGCAGAAGTAGTACGATTCCTAGTTTCGTGCTACTCGTTGCCATGATTTCTTCCCTTCACCTGTTATGTTTCTTTGCATCAGTGCTTGTGGCTGTGCTTGTGTCCGGGTTTGTGCCCGCCGTCATGACGGTGCTCGATCGCGTGCTCGGGCGCGGTCATCACCAGCCGCCCATGCTGCACGCCCTTGAGGCCGATGAGCCGATCTGCAAACTGGGCCACCTGGGCCGACTTGCCGTGCACAATGAGCACCTCCAGGCAGGAATCGTGATCAAGATGAGCGTGGCTGGTTGAAACCACCAGTTCATGGTGCGCGTGTTGCAGGCCGGTGAGCTTGTCGCTGATCCCGCTGGCGTGATGGTCGTAGATGAGGGTGACCGTGCCCACCACGGTCGCCTCCGGTGCCGAGGTCTGCTCAGAGACCAGCCGGTCGCGGATCAGATCCCGAAAAGCCTCCGACCGGTTGGTGTAGCCGCTCCGCCCGATCGAGCGGTCGAACCGCTTGAGAAGGTCGGAATCAAGTGCAATGCCGATTCTGCTCAGTATCCCCATGCGCGCTCCTCCCGCAACGGCTGGACTCTCCAGGGAAAGATCAGAATAGCACGAAGGAGTAATTCATGCTACTCTTGGCTCCGTACTCCAGCATTTTCAGTCGCCCTGTTACGATCAGGCGGCAGCGTAACCACCGCCTCCTTTCGCTTGCGCCGCATCCACCCGCTTTTCCTCGACGACGGAAAGTCTCAGCCCCACGGTCTTCAGAACGGCTAACAGCGTCTTGAGCGTCGGATTGCCCTTGGGAGACAGCGCTCGGTAGAGTGACTCCCGGCTGATTCCGGCTTGCGCCGCAACCGCGCCCAGGCCGCCGTAAGCCTCCGCGACGGCACGCAGCGCCAGCAGCCCTCCGGCGCGCTCCTCGGGGTTGTCGAGGGCTTCCATGGAGGCTATCAGATATTCGACAGCAAACTCGCGGTCCCTGCGCAATTCTTGAACTTCCCACTCGTGGTGGGAACCGACTCCGACAAGCTTGCTCAACCGTTTCATCGCTTACGAAGCCTTGGCGATCTTCTTGTCTTTCGCTGGCAAGGCGGGGTAGACCCGATTCGCTTCAGTGAGGAAGCGATCTACAGCCTCATCGTCGTTGGGATTGTAGGGGCCGTCGTCGGGATCGCTGGCATCGTAGGGGATTGGTTCATCCGCTGCGATGCTTTTGCGGACGCGCTCCCAGTCGGTTTTGCTAGGCTGGCCGGAGATGGTCATAGACGCGGCGCTCCTTTCGCGAGGCCTTGCGGAACGAAATGATACGTATATTGTATCCCCGAACCGTATAGACGAGGGCAAGAACGATGCCGTCCGACTCGGCGAGGGCTATATCCAGCCACCGTGCCCCCCGCGCCCACCTATCTCAAAGGTGATCTTGGCCGCGTTTTCGTACACAATATCGGCATCGTCGAAGTCGAACCCGTGCTTCCGCAGGTTCGCTTCGCGCTTGGCTTCGTCCCATTCGTACACTACTTCAGTCTACTCTTGCGATCATCCCGCCGGTATGAAAGGATCGTCCCAAGGGAGACGAATGACGATGGAACAGCGACTTTCTGAATTCCTATTGAATCAGGTTGAATCTTATGAGATGGATGGGGCCAATCGTCCCTCTAAGCAAGATCGAGCGGCCCGCATCGTTCTTGGGGAAATAGCGGAACAACTCATTGAAGCCAGAGAATCTTTTAGCAATGAGAGATTCTCGATCTTAGATATAGAGTTGGATTTAGAAAAGGCCCTCCTGAACGAGCCGGAGATAAATGAAATAGAGATAGACAGAGTGCTGAGTTGCCGGTCTTTGGAAAATGTCTCTGCAATGGTAAAGCGTGTGATTCTTCTGTCCAAGCTAGACGGCGTACATACTCCATCAAATCAAACGGCGGTATACATTCGCGAAGCTGCGCGGACATACATCTACGGCTTCATGCAGGCATCAGCCGCAATGAGTCGAGCAGCCGTCGAGCAAGCTCTAAAGGAAAAGATGGGGCTGCAAGGAAACCGCGACCACATTACATTCAAGGAATTGGTGAAAAAAGCGAAAAAGATGAATATTCTCGATCAGAGCGCAGCGGACCAGGCCCTTGATCATGTGGCGTATAAGGCAAATGATGTCCTACACAATGGACCCGCGGACGACAGAATCACCCTGTCGATTCTAGACGCAGCGCGAGGCGTACTACGGCACATCTATGGTGTGTAGCTGTAATCGCGAGAGCAGCCTCAGTTCAAGAACATCGTCCGATACAGCGTGTCTCGCTGGACCGGCTTGAATCCTGCGTCGCGGATGATTCGGCGGAGTTCTTCCTCCGTCGTGCAATTCGACGTTCCGGCGGCTTTGACTACGTTCTCCTCCAGCATCACCGAACCGACGTCGTTGCCGCCGAAGTGGAGACCTAACTCCAGCACCTTCAGGCCCTGGGTTACCCAGCTCGCCTGCACGTTTTCAATGTTATCGAGGTAGAGGCGCGCGATAGCCAGCACCTTGAGATACTCGACGGAAGTGGCTTCTTCCCAGCCGCGGCCGCCCAGGGCGGTGTTTCCAGGCTGAAAGCTCCAGGGAATGAAGGCCGTGAATCCGCCGGTCTCTTCTTGCAGGCGGCGGACAACTTCAAAATGATTGACGCGCTGCTCGAATGTCTCGCCCACGCCGAACATCATGGTGGCCGTGGTCCTCATTCCCAGCTGGTGCGCGGTGCGATGGACGCTGACCCACTCCGCGGTGTTGCACTTGATGCGGGCGATGCGCCGGCGGACGTCGTCGTCGAGAATCTCAGCGCCGCCGCCGGGAATGGAATCCAGGCCCGCGTCGCGCAAGCGGACGATGGTGTCGCGCACGCTCAGGTCTGAATACCTGGCGATGGCCAGGACTTCAGAGGCTGTGAGGCAGTGCAGCCAAATCTGCGGAAAGCGCCGTTTGATGCCGCTGAAGAGCCGCTCGAACCAGTCGATCTTGAGGTCGGGATGAATGCCGCCCTGCATCAGCACGCCGGTGCCGCCCATCTCGATGGTCTCGGCGATCTTGGCGCAGATGGTCTCGAAATCGAGGATGTAGCCTTCTTCCGAGCGAGGCCCCTTGAGCGGCCGGTAAAAGGCGCAGAAGGTGCAGTACTCGGTGCAGAAGTTGGTGTAGTTGATGTTGCGGTCGATAATGTATGTGACCACGCCCTCGGGGTGCAGGCGGCGGCGGACGGCATCCGCCTCGAAACCCAGGCCGATCAGGTCGGTCGAGTGGAAGTAATCGAGAGCCTGCTGGCGATTGAGCGGCATCCTTACGATTCTAGAGCATTCTCAGAGATGGCATACTGGATTGTTCACTGGAATTTCCCGATTCCGATTGCCTGCCGCCAGCGCTAAGGGGCCCGAGGATTGTCCGTCTCTATGGTTTCGAAGATCGCCGCACGATCGACAAGAGCAAAGATCGACCACTCCAAATTCAAGGGCCACCTTGGTTCTTTCAACAACGCGCCCGGGCACTCCATACCGCGATCTTGAGATGTGGAATTGAACCGCCTCACGCCGCCTTCCTCACTTGCAAAGTCGCGCGCAATCCGTCTCCCTGTGCCCCGGCTCCCGTCCGCCTCGACGGAGGATATGGGAATCGATGCCCGCTCTTTGCAGGCAAATGCCGGCGCCAGCGCACAATGAATCATGCAAAAGGTTGCGGGAACCCATGCCCTTGCTCATCGCTTGAGGTGTCAGCGATGCGCCCGGTCTGAAATGTCAACCATCCCCCGGTCCATACTCCCCCAACGACCACCCCCTACCGCTCCGGGAGCCCACTTTCAAACCCGATACTTCTCGTAAGTATTTATGAATAATCATCTTAGGAATTACGCCCGTTAACCGATCGGTAAACAGAACCGGCCAGTTTCGGCCCGTTTTGAGCCGGCCTTGAACCAAGAACTACGCCTCTTCACGCTAGATTCGCGAAATGGGCTTTGCAGCCCGCCCTTTTCAAGACTTCGGCCTATGCCGAGGCCTTCCCGCGGAGAGAGCAGCCGCCCACTGGCGCAGAAGTTCTCTACCCGACCAGCCGGCTATGCCCGCGCTTAGGAAAACGCACACCCACCCGAAGACGTCGCCGTGGGCGGTATAGAAAGTAATGTCGTCGCGGAAGCCGAACTGCGCCGGCAGCGCATCCAGCGCGTGGCGGGGAATGCTCTGCCGGACGCGGCCATAGGGATCGATGGCCGCGGTGACGCCGGTGTTGGTGTCCCTCAAAAGCCAGCGGCGGTTCTCGATGGCCCTCATGCGCGCCATGTTCAGGTGCTGCCAGGCCGCGCTGGTGTCGCCGTACCAGCCGTCGTCGCTGATGTTCACGAGCACCTCGGCCCCCAGGCGGGCGAACTGGCGCACCTCGTCGGCAAAGACCGCCTCATAGCAGATGAAAACCCCGTAGCGATGCCTGGCGCCGTCCTGACTGCTCAGAATGAAGACCTTGCGCTCGTCGCCGCGCGTGAACTTGGAGACGCGGCCAGTGAGCTTGTGGGCAAAGAAGAGCAGACGCTGGAAGGGAACGTACTCGCCGAAGGGAACCAGGTGAATCTTGTCGTAGCGGCCCACGCGCGCCCCGTCCGCGCCCACCACCAGCGCGGAGTTGAAGTCGTGCCACTCCTGCTCCTCCTGAGAGAAATCCGCGCTCTGATTGCCCACCACCAGCGGAGCCCGGGTCTGGCGGGCGATGGAGGCCAGCGCCTGCTGAAAGCGCGGGTCTCGCTCCACGAAGGGCGCGGGCGACTCCGGCCAGACCACCAGGTCCGGGTGGGTGGGATAGGGCGGGCAGACGATTTCGCCCGTTGGCGCGCCGGTCTGAGGGATTCCAGCAATGTAGGTCTTGCACTGCTCGCCGGCCAGCTTGGCAAATTCCGCAATCTGCTGGTCCCACTCGCCCGGCGTATTCCACAGGTTGTCAGCCGATACGTCGAGGTTGGGTTGGATGAGGACGGCTGTGGCTGTGGCAGCGGGGTTCAGCGGCAACACAAGAAATCCACTCGCGAGAAAAGTGACAAAGAGCGTCGCAACGAAATCCCAGCCTGAATAACCCAGCCATCGGCGGTGTTGCTTATCCGCAAGCCTGAACCCGGCGAACATTGCGTTGGCCGCCACCAGCACAAAGCTGATCCCGTAAACGCCGGTCCAGGGCGCGAGCTGGTTTACCAGCATGTTATCCACCTGCGAGTAACCCAGCTGATCCCAGGGAACGGAGGTGATGCGCGAAGCGGCCAGCTCCAGTCCGGTCCACAGGATGGGCGCAGCGGCCAGCGCCAAGCGCGTGCTGCCCGAGGCCCGCCGCACCAGCGCCACGCCCAGGCCGAAGAAGGCGAAGTAAAGCCCCAGCACCAGGCTGTACCCGATCAGCAGCAGCGTGGGCGCCATCGGCGGCATATCGCCGTAGCGGGACATGGTGTCGCGAACCCAGTAGCAGTTGCCCATGTACCACAGGAAGCCGCAGAGATAGCCCAGCAGAAAGGCGCGGCGCAGCGGCCGGCGGCCTTCCGCACAAGCCGGCGACAGGACGGCCCAAAGCAGAGGAACCAAGCCAAACCAGGCGAAAACGCCGCGCCAGGCAGGCATGGGCCCGGCCAGCGGAAACGGCAACTCCAGCAGGCCGGCGGAGAGAGCGGCGGCGACCCACAACTTCCAGGCTCCCGACTTCAAGAATGTACGGTGCATACTGCGCCGAGTTTATCGCATCGGGCGCCCGCCGGCGGAGAAGAGCGGCGGAGCCCGCAAAGGTTTTCACGGAAAAGAAAAGAATCTCGGCAGCCGCCGGAGCCCTCGCGGAATCTCGCTCCGTCTTTCCTCACGCGCAGTCGCCGGCTTCCTCCGGTCGGAGCCCAAACCTCTGCGCCGATGCGCCGAAAGTCGGGCTACAATCGTGTGTATGGGATTTGCCATTTTTGCCATGCGGCTGCTTGAGGTAATGTTCTTCGTCGGCCTTGCGGGGTCGGCTGTTGTGGTCGCCATTAGCTTCATCGAGGACGGGAAAGAGCTCTTCGGCAAGGACGAAAAGTAGCTCATCCCGGACCGCGCCGTGCCCCTTGAGCACGGCGTCTTCGGTTTTATTGGTTGACTCTGGTTCGATTTGGAAATACACTCACCGCAGGGCGGGAGGCGGATGCGCTCTCTCGACTCCATAGGGCCGGCGTTCCCGCCGGCTAGCACGCCGGCTATTATGCGATGGCATCTACCCGAACGATCGTAGCCCCACCCTCGAACCGCGTCAGGCTCATCGTGGCATCCTCCGTGATGCTCACGTTCATCTCCTTTTGGCAGGCGGCGGCGATTGTCCTAACCGATTTGGGCTCTTCGGCCTTTTACGCCGGGGGCATCGCCGAGCAGGCGGTGGGCGCGGCGGCGCCCTGGTTCATTCTCGCCATCATGCTCTTCAGCTTCGCGGTGCGCGCGGTCTACGTCGAGAGCTGTTCGATGTATACCCGCGGCGGTGTCTACCGCGTCGTCAAAGAGGCCCTGGGCGGCGGCTTCGCCAAGCTCAGCGTGTCGGCCCTGATGTTCGATTACGTGCTTACCGGGCCCATCTCCGGCGTCTCAGCCGGCCAATATATCACCGGCCTGATCAACGAGTTGCTGACGGTGGCAAACAACAGCCACTGGCTCCCGCCAGCTCTCATGGACGCCCAGAACCACCCCTTCCAGTTCAGGATGGATCACACCGCGGCCGTGTTCGCCGCGGGCATCACGTACTACTACTGGTGGCTGAACATCAAGGGCAACGAACGGTCCAGCCAGCGGGCGGTGCGCATCATGCAGATCACCACGGTGATGGTGGTGATCCTGTTTGCCTGGGGCGGCTACTCGATCTTTGTGAACGGCATCCATCTGCCCCCGGCGCCAATACCCTCAAACCTCAAGTTCAGCGACGATGCCCTGGGCTTTCTGAAGGGAACCAGGCTGGTGCCGCTCTTTGGCCTATTCGGGATTCTCATGGCATTCGGTCACTCGATCCTGGCCATGAGCGGTGAGGAGAGCCTGGCCCAGGTCAACCGCGAGATCGAGCATCCCAAGCTCAGGAACCTGAAGCGCGCGGCAATCGTGATTGCCATCTATAGCTTCATTTTCACCGGCGGCATAACCTTGCTGGCCTCGATGCTCATTCCCGCCTGGGAACGGACGCACATCTATCAGAACAACCTGATCGCCGGCCTGGCCATGTATATGGTGGGGCCGCTCTTCTTGCGCATCGCCCTGCGTATCTTCGTTGTCGTGGTTGGGTTCCTTATTCTCTCCGGCGCCATCAACACCTCATTCGTGGGGTCTACCGGCGTGCTGATGCGCGTGGCCGAGGACGGCGTGCTGACCGACTGGTTCCGTAAGCCGCATCCCAAGTTCGGCACCAGCCATCGCATCATACACCTGGTCTGCATCCTGCAGGTATTCACCATCGTCGCCAGCAGGGGCAACGTCATCCTGCTCGGCGAGGCGTACGCTTTCGGCGTCATCTGGTCCTTCACCTTCAACACCCTGGCAATGCTGGTGCTGCGCTGGAAGTATCATGGCGAACGCGGCTGGAAGGTTCCTCCCAACCTGCGCGTCGGCAAGATAGAGATTCCCATTGGCCTGATCTCTGTTTTTCTAGCGCTGCTCTCCATCGCTGTCGTCAATCTCTTCACCAAGTCCATAGCCACCGTGAGCGGCATTGCGTTTGCCGCCGCCTTTTTCATCGTCTTCACCGTCTCCGAGAGAAAGAACCTGCGCAAGCACGCGCTGACCGCGCGGCAGATGAGCCAAAACTTCGAACTGGAGCACCAGGACACGGTCAGCCGGGAGTCGGCGGCGATCCGTCCCGGAGGTGTGATGGTGACCATGCGCGATCCCGCCAATCCCCTGGCGTTGAAATGGGCGCTCTCTCACACCAGCACCGAAGAACAGGACGTCGTGGTCATCAGCGTCCGCATGGTGGGCGTGGGCGGACCGGAGTTTCTGAGCGCCGAGCAGCAGAGCTTCAGCGACCACGAGCAGATGCTCTTTGCCAAGGCCGTCTCCGTTGCCGAGAGCTTTGGCAAGAAGGTCTCGCTGCTGGTGGTTCCCGCAGCGGATATCTTCGCCGCGATGGCCCAAACCGCAAACTCGCTGGAGGTGGACTCGGTCATCTCCGGGGCTTCCACCAGGATGACAATCCAGGACCAGGCCTTTCACATGGGGCAGGCATGGGAGGCCCTGCCTGGACCCAAGCGCCAGTTCAACTACTATGTCATCGGCCCCGCCGGCCAGGTGAAGGTCTTTTACATAGGGCCGCACGCGCCCGCCCTGAGTCCCGACGACGTCCAATTGGTGCACCGGTTGTGGGTGAACATGCGCCGCGATCCCTCCGTGCCCGACCTGCACCACAGCGACATCATCACTTACGCCTTGACTCGGCTGGCCGGTCAATACGCCCGCGAGAAGCAGGAGATACTGCGCGATTTGCGCAATTATCGCGCCGCTGAAGCGCCAGCCGCCCCGCGTCTCGATAGCCCGAACCTCTCAAGCAACCCGCCCGGCGCAACTCCGCCAGCGTTGCCCCCGCTCCCTTCCAAGGCTCCGCGTTCTAGTTCTATCTAGCCTGTCCACACGTATCCATGGCGCGGATCGCTCAGGCCGAATACTCTTCCCTCGGCTGCCATTGCACAACCTGGACGCCGCCATCGACCAGCGCAGCCAGCTCCCGCGGTGTGCCGGTCAGTATGGGAAATGTGCCCCAGTGCAGCGGAAGCACGACCTCCGGCTCCAGAAAGCGCGCCGCCAGCGCCGCCTCCTTCGGCCCCATGGTGAAGTGCCCCCCGATGGGAAGCATGGCGACCCTGGGCCGGTATAACTCGCGAATCAGCTTCATATCTCCAAAGACCGCGGTATCTCCTGCATGGTAAAGCACGGGACCGTCCGCAATCGTCAGCACATATCCGGCCGCGACGCCCGCATAGTGGGTTCCATTTTCATCCTGCACTCCGGCGGAGTGTTTGGCCTCGACCATGGTGGCCGCCACGTCCTCCAGTTGCACGGTTCCGCCCAGATTCATGCCGATGGTTTTGGTCACGCCCTTGCCCGTCAGATAGGCCGCCAACTCATAGATTGCCACCACGGTGGAATCATGCTTACCAGCCATCGAAGCCGCGTCGGAGATATGGTCGAAGTGGCCGTGGGTTAGCAGGATGTAATGAATCTTCGCGGGCAGCGCAAAGTCCTTCGGGTATTTCGGATTCTGCGCCATGAACGGATCGATCAGGATGTTAGTACCCCTGGCGGTCTGGATCAGCACGGTCGAATGGCCCAGCCAAATGATGCGCGTTCCCGTCAATGACTTCATCTTTCCTCCCTCGGAGAATCTCCGGCACGCGAACGCTCTACCGCGTCATGATAACCTCGGAGACACTGTCCTTGGCCAGAAACTGCTTGTGGGCCGACCAGCCGGCAAACAGGCGCTCGATGCTTCGGTTGGTAAAGGCGCGCTGGATGGGAAACGGCTGCGCCAACTGCACCTCGACATCGTCGCCGGGGGTCACGTGGTAGCGGCAGTGCGCCGTCTCCTCGCCTTGCATGCGAGTGTGGAATAGCGCCAGCACTTGCCCACCGGGATTCATCGCAGAGAACAAATGCGCCACCACCGGCGCCACCAGCGGTTCGGGCAGGTAGTCGAGCGCCGTCCACAACAACACCACGTCGAATGTGCGCCCAGAGAAATTGAGAACCTGCTCCTGAAAACCCGCAATATCCCAAACCGGATTGCCGTTCTCGTCCGTGGCGCTCTGCCAGTCGCCAGTGTTGGCGGCATGGACCAGATCGGCCATGAAGACACTATGTCCCAGCCCGGTGAGGTAGTTGATGTTGAAGGGCGAGGTATGGCCGATGTCGATGATGCGCAGGCCGGCCTCGGTTTCCAGCCGCCTGCGCAGCGCCCCCCAGCCACTGGAGTGGCGCGGCACCCTGGGCCCGCTAAAGCCCGGAGCCAGGGCGGGGGGACTGCTCTCCTGCTTCTTGCTGAACCAATGCCTGAACAACTCAGATTCCCCTTGCGGTCAGCCGGTTTACCGCCCGGCAGACCGGAACCCGGCGCCGTTTCAAAGACCGCCGGCGGCGTATGGAGCATAGGCGGCATCGCCCGGCTTGGTCGCGCCCTGCGTCAGGTCCACCTTGCCCCGGAAGACCGCATTGTCTTCCACTGCGAAGCGGAGAGCGCAAACATCGCCTTCCACATTGCAGCCGGCGCGCAGTTCCACGCGGCCGCTGGCCACCACGTTGCCCTTCAACTGGCCCAGAATCAGCACGTCCTTGGCGAAGAGGTCGGCTGCAACGTTGGCATTGGGGCCAATCGTCAGCCGGCTCTCTGAGAGGTTGATCGTCCCCTCGATGCGCCCATCCACAATCAAGTCTTCACTGCCCTGCAATTGCCCAAAAATCACCACGGTCTTGCCGATGCGCGCGGGAGCATTCTCCACTGCCATGTCTTGTTCCTTCCCTGGGCCGCAACAGGGCCCTGCCCGAACTATACGCAACCCGGCCGCTTTGCTTCAATACAGGGTCTCAGAATCCGGACGAGCGGCTCGGCGTTCAAGAGCGAAGGAAGCAGCTCAAGACTCGACCGAAGGGGACAATGCCCGCTAGACTAAGGCTGTGCGCAGGCTTTCCCTCCTCCTTGTGCTGGCTTGGGCTGTTCCATTCCCCGTCTCGGCCTGGGGCCAGAACGCTTCGGCTGCCCAGCCCGCCCTCACGCCCGCCCAGGCCCAGGCGCTGGTGCAGCGGGCGCTGGCCACCGAATTGCGCACCGCGCAAGACGCAGACCACCCCATGCGTTACCGGCTGCGAAAATCCAGCCCGCGGCTGACCTCAGTCAAGGAGATTGTTGAAACCCGCGACGGCGACGTGGCCCGCCTGGTGTCGATCTTCGACAAGCCGCTAAGCCCGGCCGACGAGCAGGCGGAACAGGCGCGCCTGGATGCGCTGCTCAACGATCCAAGCCGCCAGCGGCATCGCAAGCAGGGCGAGCAAGGGGATCTGGGGATCGTCCTGAAGCTGTTGCGCATGTTGCCCAACGCCTTTCTCTACCAGTATGCCGGCGCGGGCGCGGGGTCTGCCGGCAAGGTGGAGAAGTTTGCCTTCCGGCCCAACCCGGATTTCAGCCCGCCCGACTTCGAAACGCAGGCGCTGACCGCCATGAGCGGCGAACTCTGGATCGACGCCGCCGAGGAGCGCGTGACGCGCCTGGAGGGCCACCTGCAGCAGGACACAAACTACGGTTGGGGCATCCTGGGCAAGCTCGACAAGGGGGGATGGATCGTCATCGAGCAGGCCGACGTGGGCCAGGGGCAGTGGCGGATCGCGCGCTTCGAGATGAAGATGAATCTGCGCCTGCTCTTCAAGACCCGAAGCTTCGACACCGTGGAAGAGATGACCCAGTATGCGCCTGTGCCCGCGGGAATCGACTACCGGCAGGCCATTCAAATGCTGCGCGGCGCTGGGGAAAGTGGGCCACAGAGCCGACGCTAGAAATCAATCTCCCAATGCAAATCGGCCGGGTGCCCCAGGTCCCTCGCATTTGGGGACCTGGGAAGGCACGCTGTGTCCATGAGATTTCGTAATCCAAGCAGAAGTCCCGGGTGCCCCAGGTCCCTCGCACTTGGGGACCTGGGAAAGCACGCTTTGTATCGGCGGGAAAATGCGGCTATGATACCAACCAGGAGACGTACAGTGGCTGCCACTTCCTATGAGAACGCGCTCGCGATGGCTGAATCGCTCAGCCATCAGGAACAACTGCGCTTAATTCAGGAGCTGATGGACCGTGCCGGCGAGAGTGCTTCTCCAGAACCAGAGCACAGCATCATGGAGCTGTGCGGCCTGGGGAAGGAAATCTGGCAGGGGATCGACGCGCAGGAATACGTGAATCGCGAACGCGCATCATGGAATGGATAAGAAAACTGCGTGGAACGATCGTCGGCCTGGACACTGCGCCGCTAATCTACTTCATTGAAAAGCATCAGGCCTATCTTCCCTTGGTTCGTCCGTTCTTTGAAGCCGTGGAGCTTGGCGACATTCAGGCCGTCACCTCGACCCTGACGCTTACCGAGGTGCTCGTTCATCCATACAGGCTCGGCAATCGAAGTCTGGGCCAGCAGTATTCCCGCATTCTGCTGCATAGCCGCAACCTGAAGACACTCCCCGTCTCCGCCGCGATCGCCGCCGAAGCAGCTCGGCTTCGCGCCGCGCATGGCCTGAAGACCCCGGATTCCATCCAGGTTGCCACTGCGCAATTGAGCAATGCAACGGCCTTTCTATCGAACGATACAGGGATCGCCTCGATTCCCGGCCTCGAACTGATTCTTCTGGATCGCCTGTTGACGCCTCCCTAGAAGGATCGGAGCGACACAAAGAAATCGGCCCCACCCTTGCGAGTGAGGCCGATTGGCTGCACTTACGCGCCCACTTTACTTGATCTTAATGAAGATGGTGGCGAAGGTGAACAGGGTGAGGGACTCGATGAAGGCCAAGCCCAGAATCAGCAGAAGCTGAATGCTGGCCGTGGCTCCGGGGTTGCGGGCAACCGATTCGACGGCCGAGCCGACAGCCCTGCCCTGGCCAATGCCGCAGAGGCCGGCTGCCAGCGCGATGCCGATGCCGATGCCGATGGGAGCGAGGTTGACGGCGGATCCGCCGTCGGCAAAGGCGGGAATGGCAAAGCACAGCATTGCCAGCACCATGAGAACAGATTGCAGTTTACGCATATTTCTCCAGCTTCCCTGAAATTGGCCGCCAGTGGGTGGTTGAGGCTCACCGTGCTGGCCCCCTCACGCTTGCGGCCCTCCGTTGGTCCGGGGCGGAAGCGCTCCCCGGCGGAATCTTCTTGAATCAATCCAAAACCTGCCTGGTCGGAACCCTACAACGCCACAGCGTCCACGCCCTCGTGAGCCACGGCCTGGCCCACGTAGATCATGGCCAGCATCGTAAAGACGAGCGCCTGAACCACCGAAACGAAGATGTGCAAAGCCATGAAGGGCAAACTCAGGCCGACCGGGAAGAGCGAATAGAAGACCAGCGTTACCAGGTCGCCGGCATACATATTGGCCCACAGACGGACGGTGAGCGAGAGCAGGCGCGCTATGTGCGAGATGATCTCGATGACAAACAACAGCGGCGCTATCCACCAGATCGGTCCCGCGAAGTGTTTGAGATACCCAATCGGTCCCTGCACCCTGACACCTTGGAAGTTGTAGTAGACAAAGGTGGTGACGGCCAGGCCCAGCGGCACGAACGGCGACATGGTGGGCGCATCGAGGCCGGGAATCAACCCGATCAGGTTGCAGGTAAGCACAAACAGAAAAATGCAGGTGACGAAGGCCTGAAAGCGCTGATAACCGTGGCCGATGCTCTGCTCCGCCAGACCGCCGATAAATTCATGCACCATCTCGGCCATCTGCTGCGGCGCACCGGGCTTCTCCACCGAGAGCGAGAACCTGATCAGGGCGAAGACGGCAACAAATCCAAGCACCACCAGCAGTTCCAGCGCCAGCGCCTGATTCACCTTGAGGGCAGATTGGGCGGCACTGGCCGCATCGGAGCCAACCCATTGAAAGGCCTTGACCTCGATTCCCATGAGGAGGCCGTTCAACAAGCGAACGAGCAGAAAAGTTTCCGGCATGAAGACAAATATCTTTCTGTTTCCGGGGCCGAGTTGAAATCCGAGCGGAGGCTGGCGCCAATTCTCGCTGGCAATCCTCACTCCTTCAACAAGCGGACCGCCTCCCACAGCAGCGTTGCCACCGCGAGGCCCAAGCCGCATAGGAGCGCAATCGGTGAACCACGGAAACATTTCAGGCTAACATAAATGGCCGCCGCAAAGAAGAGCAGCCGCAGCAGAAAGAAGCCGATGACCAAAATGGCGCCGCGCTGGGCCTTCTGCTTCCTCATGCGGGCATTCATCAGCCGGACGAGTCGCAGCCACTCAAAAATGCTGGCCGCCGAGATCAGTGCGCCGGTCGCGAGCATGGCGGCATCACGCCAGCCGCTGGCAATCAGCAGAACCAGCGCGGGGATCAGGCCCAGAATCAATGTGTTGCGGATAGCCCGCTGGAGCAGGGCTTCCACCGATCCTTCCGTGAGACCCAGGATGGGATGCGGCTCTTCGCTCATGGCTCGTCTTCGGAGCCTCCCTTTCCGGGCTCGGCGCCGTTCGCGTTTCTTCCCCCGGCGGTCTTCACCCCCGCAGCCAAAACCAGCCGAATCACGTACACCAGGCCGGCGACGCCGCCAAAGATGATCCCGGCGACCGCAATCCACTCCTGATGCAGGCGGCTGTCAAGCCAGGCTCCTGCCAGCCAGCCGATGAAGGCCGACGAGGGCAGCAGAATCGCAATCTGCATCAGCTTCTCAGCTTCCACCAGGGTGGCCAGCGCGCTGGGAGATTTGGCGCGCGGCTTGGACTGCGGAATGGGGCGGTTGAAGGGCACTAACCGTGGTTATACACGATGAGCGCCCTTCAGGCCGAAAAAGCGGAGGCTCACTTTTTCGGATTTCCGGTGCTGAGCGGCGAAACCTTGACGCGGTATTTGCCTTCGTCATCGCTCAACTGCGTCAACTCCAGCCGTTGTTCCAACTGCGCGGTGTCGATGTCGACCATTTTTATGAGGAACCTGGCCTGGAAGTAGTAAGTCTTGCCGGGCTCGGCGGTGAAGTCGGCGACCCCTACCTTTTCGCTGAGGAACGCCCTGGGCGAATCCCAGTTTGTGCAGAGATGATGTTCGCCAGGCTCCACCGTATAGGCAAAGTACGAGTTGCCCTTGTTGGCTCCCACCCAGGCTCCATCCACGCCCAGGCGGGCTACAACATCGCAGTCTTTACAGAAGGCCAGGTTTTCCTCATCCATGGTCTCGATAAAGACGATCTGCGCCTTTCCATCTGCCGGAGGGGCAGGCGCAGACTGGCCCGCTTGCGTCTTCACGTCGAATTTGACCTTGTCGTCGCCGCAGGCATCCGGCAAAGTCGTTGCCCGGGCCTGAACCGCGCAGACAAGAGAAGCACACAGGAACAATGCAACGAGTCTTGATTTCATGACAACCATCCTGAACGGCTGCACGCGAGCCCCTCTGAGAGCTCACGCGCGGCTCGAAGTTCATGCTGCGTTAACCGCCACGCCGCGCGCCCGCGCTCATCGCCGCTGTAGACTATGAGCGCCCACGCAAGCGAAAGGGCGACGGCTCACCTATCTTGGCGTCGCGGTGGCCAGCTTCCAGGCCTTCACCCGGTACTGGCCCGCATCGTCGTCCAACTGCGAAAGATCGAAATCATAGGTGGCGGTGTTTTCGCCGGTGGGAATCACCTTGACATTGGCCGCGAAGTAATAGACCTTGCCCGGCTCGGCGGTAAAGCTGGCTACGTCAATGCTCTTCTTCAGCATAGGCAGGGCCGATTGCCAACTGACGCAGAGATGATGAACCCCCGGGTCCACCGTTACCACAAAGTAGGAGTTGTTGCTGTTGGCCCCGGCCCAGGCTCCATCCAGGCCGAAGCGAACCGTGGCGTACATGAAGGGGCCGAGCATGTGATTCTCGTTTTCAACGAAGACGATCTGTGCCTTGCCGGCTGCCGGAGGGGCTGGCGGGGGCTGATGGCTTTGTGTGGCGACGTCGAACTTGACCTTGTCGTCGCCGCAGGCATCGGGCAGAATCGTGGCTCGGGCCTGCGCGGCAAAGGCGAGGGGAATGCAGAGAAGGAATGCGCTGAGTGTGGTCTTCATAAAGATTCTCCTGCAACATTTGACGCCCGATCAAACGTTTTAGTTATGCGGTTTTCTTGGGCACACTCCGGCGGGTTGCCGCGGGTCTGCCTATCTTTCACTCGGGGTGGCGCGCTTCCAGGCGGCGACCCGGTCCCGACCCTCCTCCTCGCTTAACTGCGAAACGCCGAAGGTGATGGAATCGTGAAAGAATGGCGCGGACTGCACCGTGACCTTGGCCTCGAAGTAATAGACCTTGCCCGGCTCGGCGGTGACGGTTGCCAGCTCGACATTCGATACATCCTGCATGCTTGCGCACAGGCGATGAACGCCCGGGTTCAACGCCACGACAAAGTAGGATTTGCCTTTGCTGGCGCCCACCCACTCTCCATCCAAACCGTAGCGGACGGTTGTGTCCCCATAGGTGGCATGAACATGGTTCTGGTCCTCGATGAGAACAATCTGCGCCCAGCCGGCTGCGGGCCACGCGGGCGGGGGCTGATGGCTTTCTGTGTGAACATCGAAATTAACTTTGCCGTCGCCGCAGGCATCCGGCAGTTTGCTGGCCCTGGCCTGCGCCGCTGCCAGCAGCGATGCGCATAGGAGCAACCCAGCGAGCAGGGATTTCAAGGCAGCCATCCTGAATGGAACGGCGCCTGTCGTGCTAGTGAAGCTATGCTGCATCATGAACCCCTCCTCGCGCAAAGACTGCCCAACTACTTGTTGGCTGTGAAGGTACTGCGCGCCGCGGCCTTCACCTTGGCCTTGCCTTCGTCGCCGCCCAACTGCGTAAAATTGAGGTCTGGAATCACAGTTCCCAGCTCGCCTTGCGCATCATCCGGCAGATTTCCGGATTCCCCCGGATTTCTCTGCTGGCGAACTGCAATAACCGCCATCTCCTGAGAGGCCGAGCTCCTTTGACGAGGAAACGATGCCTTGACTT
The DNA here is from genome assembly GCA_050014455.1 of Occallatibacter sp. Classification (GTDB taxonomy): domain Bacteria; phylum Acidobacteriota; class Terriglobia; order Terriglobales; family Acidobacteriaceae; genus Telmatobacter. The sequence goes on along the minus strand of JBEKDH010000023.1, from coordinate 7,890 downwards.
CGAAGTAGTACACACTGCCCGCTTCCGCGGTGAGTTGCGCCGGACCCATCCTGTGCACCGACTCGCTCGGGACAGACTGCAAGGCCGCGCAGAAAGAATGCTCGTTCGGCTCAATGTCCAGCGTGAAGTACGAGTTGCCCTTGTTTGCGCCAACCCAGGCCCCGTCCATGCCGAAGCGAATGGAAGGGGTGCCGCAGCCGGAGCATTTGTTAAGGGTTTCGATAAAGACGACCTGCGCCTTGCCAGCCGCGGGAAGAGCAGGTTCAGGCTGCTTCTTTTCCGTTTTGATCTTGAAGTTGACCTTGTTGTCCCCACAGGCATCCGGCCCGCTCTGGGTTCGGGCCAACACGGTGAAAGTGAGGGAAATGCAGAGAAGGAGCACATCGGATCTGAGTTTCACAAAGATTCTCTCCGCAGATTTGACGCCCGTTCGGCCGGTTCAGTTACGGGATTCTCAATGTCGTCACGATGCGCTTCCCCATGGGCAATCGCGGGAACGGGAAGTGGAGACAAAACAGCTACCCGCTTGCCTCGGAAGACGATGGGCCGCGCACTGGAAAAAGCGACCGGATACAGAGCGCGGCGATCTCTTGTAGAGTGACTAAATACTGTCCGCAAGGCGGAAATGTTTAGGGAACTACGAATCCCCATAAGGAGTTCGATCCGATGAAGCGAATCCACTACAGCGCAGCCCTGTTCTGCGCGCTTGCCTGCGCCGCTGTGCCTGCCCAGCAGCCCGCCGCCGCGCCCGCCGATGCTCCTCACCCGACTACCGCGGCCGAAGCGCCCACGAGCGACACCAGCTACATCGACGCCCAGGGCACGGCACACGTAACGCGGGTGGTTCCGGTGCCGGCCGGTCTCAGCATCCAGTCGCGGTTTTTTCTGAGCCACGCCATTCCAGATCAGGGCCCGCCCGAGACGCTGGAGGATCGCCGCAAGCGTACGGACGAGTACACGGCGCATGCCCGCGCCGAGTGGGATCTGGTTTGCCCCAACCGGCTTGTGGAGGACAAGATTGCCGGGGTTCCGGTGCGCATTGTCACGCCGGAAGGAATGCCGGAGGCCAACAAGGACAAGGTGCTGCTGAACCTGCACGGGGGCGGCTTCGACTCCGACTCGGGATCCTACACGGAATCAATTCCCATGGCCGGCTTTACCAGGATCAAGGTGGTGGCGGTGCTTTACCGCCTTGCGCCCGAGCATCCCTTCCCGGCGGCGGTGGACGACTCGGTGGCAGTCTACAAGGAACTGTTGAATACGTACAAGCCGGAGCACATCGTCATTTACGGAACTTCGGCCGGAGCGATTCTGACCGCCGAGGTGGCCGCGAAGCTGAAACAATTGGGACTGCCGCAGCCAGCGGCGCTGGGCATCTTCAGCGGCATGGGGGATTTTGCGCGCAACGGCGATTCGATCAGCCTGTTTTCGCTGCGCGGCCTTTCTGGGCATCTCGACCCGCCGGGCACTGGCCCCCACGACCCGTCTTATGCTGCTGGAACCGACCCCAAGGATCCGATCCTGTCGCCCATCTACTCCGACCTGCATGGGCTCCCGCCCACGTTGTTCATCACCAGCGGACGCGACCTGCTGCTCAGCGGCACTGCCAATCTGCACCGGGCGTACCTGGAGGCTGGTGTCGATGCGCGACTGGTGGTCTTTGACGCCTTGCCGCACGCCTTCTGGTACAGTCCGCTGCTGCCCGAGGGGATCGAGGCGAACCACATGATGGCGGAATTCTTTGTAAAGCAGTTGAGTAAATAGGAGGTGTTCGCGGTACCTGGACGGCCATGCGCTTCCCGGCCCATCGCTCCGGCATGAATGGGCTGCATTCGAGATGGGGCTTACACAGAGCTCGCAACCTGGCGGTTGCTGTTGATGCCCTGTTTGTTCTATTCTGCGGGCTGACGCAAGAGAGAGTATGATCCGCCGCGGTGAACTCAATCTGGCTCCTGGCTCCATCGGAGAGTTAGCGGGAAACACTGTTGGAATGTTTTTGAGGCATCGTCTCTTCAGCAGGATGTTCTAGTCAGTTTCTTGACAAATCCGGCAATGCATCGGGGCGATCCGTAAAGAGGGAACAGAATGAAAGCTGTGATCTTGGCTGGCGGGCTTGGCAGCAGGTTGAGCGAGGAAACAACGCTTCGCCCGAAACCAATGGTGGAGATAGGCGGCAAGCCGATTCTCTGGCACATCATGAAGATATATTCGGCCTATGGAATTAATGATTTTGTTATCTGCCTCGGCTACAAGGGCAATACCATCAAGGATTATTTTGCCAACTATTATCTATACTCCTCCGACGTGACAATCGATCTTGCCGGAAACTCCGCCGAATACCACCGCATTGGCTCGGAGCCCTGGCGCGTGACGCTGGTCGATACCGGAGCGGAGACCATGACCGGCGGACGCCTGAAGCGGATCATGCCCTACGTGCGGGATGAAGAGATGTTCTGCTTCACCTATGGAGATGGCGTGGCGGATATCGATGTGACCAGGCTGATAGAGTTTCACAAGCAGCACGGCAAGCTGGTGACCGTGACCGCGACGCAGCTCACTGGCCGCTTCGGATCGTTGAGCATTGGCGAGGATGGATCGCTCTCGTCCTTTGCGGAGAAGCCGAAGGGCGACGGAAGATGGGTCAGCGGCGGTTTCTTTGTGCTGTCTCCCCAGGTAGCCGGCTACATCGAGGACGACACGACGATGTGGGAGCGGGAGCCAATGGAAGCATTGGCCAAAGGCGGTCACGTCGCCGCCTACAAGCACTCCGGATTCTGGCAGCCGATGGATACCGTGTATGAGAAGACGGTGCTGGAGACGCTATGGCGCAGCGGCAAGGCTCCCTGGAAGGTGTGGGAATGAACTGGAGCGGAAAGCGTGTCCTGTTGACCGGGCACACCGGATTCAAGGGCGGCTGGCTATCGCTTTGGTTACAGCAGAAGGGGGCGGAAGTGTGCGGCGTGTCGCTGCCCCCTCTGACCAGTCCCAATCTCTTTGAGGATGCCGGGATCGCCTCCGGGATGCGTTCTGTGTTGGGCGACATTCGCGATGTCGATCTGTTGAAGCGGATCTTCGCGGAGCATCGCCCGGAGGTGGTCTTTCACCTAGCCGCCCAGCCCCTGGTGCGCAGCTCTTATGAAGACCCCCTGGGCACCTATTCAACCAATGTGATGGGCACGGCCAATGTGCTGGAGGCGGCGCGCAAGACGAACGGGGTGCGGGCCATTGTGGCCATTACGACCGATAAGTGCTATGAGAATCGGGAGTGGGATTGGCCTTACCGCGAAACCGACCGGCTGGGAGGCTACGATCCCTACAGCAACAGCAAGGCGTGCGCGGAACTGGTGGTGTCGGCTTACCGGAATTCGTTCTTCAATCCCGCCGAGTACAGCCGCCACGGTGTGGCGCTGGCCTCGGTCCGCGCCGGCAACGTGATTGGCGGAGGTGACTGGGCCGAAGAGCGGCTGATTCCGGACATGATGCGCGCCTTCACCGCGGGGCGTCCGGTGCGCATCCGCAACCCCCATGCAATCCGTCCCTGGCAGCATGTTTTGGAGCCGCTGCGCGGCTACCTGGCGGTGGCCGAATCGCTGTGCGAAGGGCCGGCGAACGGTCAGGCCTGGAATTTTGGACCAGAGCAATCCGACGCGCGACCGGTGGAGTGGATGGTGCGCGAACTGGCCAAGATCTGGGGTGAGGGAGCGCTCTGGGAGTTGGAGCAGGCCGAACAGCCACACGAGGCGCAGACGCTCAAACTCGATTGTTCCAAGGCTGCGGCGCGCCTGGGTTGGCGCCCGGAACTGCACATACGCGAAGCCCTGGTCATGACGGCCGTCTGGTATCGTGAAAAAATGCAGGGCGGGAATATGCGCGCCTTTACGTGTTCGCAAATCTGTAACTACGAACAGCACGTGGAAGATCGTTCAGCTATTCGTGCACAGGGCGGCGGAGGGCGCGATTGAGCATCGGCAGGAAAGATGAGATCAGAGCCGCGATTCAGCGACTGACCAGCGAGTACTATCGAGAGGCGTTTGCGCCGCAGCCGTTCCAGCCAGGCGTCTCCCCGGTCCCAGTCTCCGGCAGGGTTTTCGACGAAAGCGATCTCTTCGCTATCGTGGATTCCGGCCTGGACTTCTGGTTGACTGCCGGCCGGTTTGCCAGCCTTTTCGAAGACAAGTTTGCCAAGTTTGTGGGCGTGCGCGATGCGCGGCTGGTCAACTCCGGCTCTTCGGCCAATTTACTGGCGGTATCCGTACTCACCTCTCCGACGCTCGGGACGCGGCAACTCAAGCCCGGCGACGAAGTGATTACGGTTGCGGCTGGCTTTCCCACCACCGTCAATCCGATCTTGCAAAACCGCCTTGTCCCTGTCTTCGTGGACGTGGAGTTGGGAACCTACAACGTGGATGCCGCGCAGTTGGAGAAGGCGCGCAGCCCGCGAACCAAGGCGATCATCCTGGCCCACACCCTGGGCAACCCGTTTTCCGTCGCGGCCGTGGCGGAGTTTGCCCGCCAGCACAATCTGTGGCTCATTGAGGACTGCTGCGACGCTCTGGGCTCGACCTACGCGGGCCGGCGGGTGGGAACCTTCGGCGATATGGCCACCTTCAGCTTTTATCCGGCACACCACATCACCATGGGCGAGGGCGGATGCATTGCCACCAACAAGCCGCAACTGACCAAGCTGATCGAGTCCTTCCGCGACTGGGGCCGCGATTGCTGGTGCCCGCCGGGACGCGAGAATACCTGTGGCAAGCGCTTCGACTGGCAATTGGGCAGCTTGCCGTACGGCTACGACCACAAGTACACCTACTCGCACATCGGCTACAACCTGAAAGTCAGCGATATGCAGGCAGCGGTGGGCGTCTCCCAGTTGGCCAAGCTGCCGGAGTTCATCCAGCGGCGCAAGGACAACTTCAACTATCTCAAAGCGGCATTGCAACCGCTGGAAGAGCATCTGATTCTGCCCCACAGCGAGCCCGCGGCCGATCCTTCGTGGTTCGGATTCCCCATCGGCGTCCGCGCGGAAGCGCCTTTCCGGCGCGACGATCTGACCCGCGCCCTGGAGGATGCCCGCATCGGAACCCGCCTGCTTTTCGGCGGGAACCTGATGCGCCAGCCGGCCTATGCGGGATGCGAGATGCGCGCTTGCGGAGAACTGCCCAACACCGATTTTGCGATGAACCATGTCTTCTGGATTGGGGTCTATCCGGGATTGTCTCAACCGATGCTCGATTTCGCTGTCGCGACTATACGAGATTTTGTGATGCGAGAATCTTCCCGGCAGTGATTGCAATGCAACGGGCCGCGGCCTAATCGGCCAGGCCAAACGGACCGGGCTGACTCGGTTCTAAACCATCAACCGCCGCCCCGTGGGAGTTTTGTGCCCAAAGGGCCGCGGGAGAGGTATCATCCTTGAGTGCCGGGTCGATGTTTTGCGGTTGACCAGCCCATGAAGCACCTGTAAGCATCGACAGCGGGGTTTTCCATCGACTGGATACCAGGAACTCTCAACAAGTTGGAACGAAAGAGGAGCGCATCAATGGGCACCATCAAGATTGCAAACAGATTGGTAGGCGACGATCAGCCGTGTTTTGTTGTTGCGGAGATTGGCATCAACCACAACGGCGACATCGATCTCGCCAAACGTCTGATCAGCGTGGCCGTGGCGGCGGGATGCGATGCGGTGAAGTTCCAGAAGCGCACGCCGGAACTTTGTGTCCCTGCAGCCCAGCGTTCCATCATGCGCGAAACTCCTTGGGGTTATATCTCCTACATGGATTACAGGCAGAGAATCGAATTTGGTTTGTCGGAATATCGCGACATAGATACTTGTTGTCGGGAACACGGGATAATTTGGTTTGCATCCTGCTGGGATATTCCTTCGGTGGATTTTATCCGGGAATTTGACGTTCCGTGTTATAAGATAGCTTCCGCGACGATGCGCAATGACAGTTTGTTGAAGCACGTAAGAAATGCTGGAAAACCTGTGGTGCTTTCCACCGGAATGAGTACTCTGGAAGACGTTGACAAGGCGGTTGCCACTCTAGGTTTGGAAGATCTGGTCATTCTGCATGCGGTGAGCACCTATCCTGCCAATTATGAAGAACTGAATCTTCGCGCAATCTTGACTCTAAAGGATCGTTACAAGGTTCCTGTGGGTTATTCGGGGCATGAGACCGGCGTTCCTTCGAGCGTGGCCGCAGTGGCTTTGGGCGCCTGCTTGATCGAGCGGCATATCACCTTGGACCGTGCTATGTGGGGAAGCGATCAAGCCGCATCACTGGAGCCGAACGGCATTATTCGCCTGGTGCGCGATATACGCCTGGTTGAGAAGAGCATGGGGACGGGCGAGAAGAAGATCCTTGAGCGAGAGATTCCCATTATTGCCCGGCTGAGGCGCGTGGATTGATGACTTCGATGATGGATTGTATCCGAGGCGTAGCCATGGATGTTGACGGAGTTCTCACCGACGGCGCGTTTTTGTGGGGAGCCAATGGCGAGGAGTTTAAAAGGTTCTGTTTTGCGGACGCGACCGGCATCGCCATGGCTTTGCGCGCCGGGATTAGAATTGCTCTCATCTCAGGCGATTCCAGTCAGGAAGGAATGGCCTTAGTGCAGCGATATGCAGACAAGCTGAAGATTGCAGACGTATACAAGGGATGTCACGATAAGGCGGACGCCATTCGCGATTTTGCTGAAAAGAATCAACTTCAATTGTCGGAAATCTGCTTCGTGGGTGACGATTTCATCGATGTTCCGGCCATGGATATTGTTGGGCTTGCTGTTACTCCCGCCAACGCCCAGTCAGCCGCCAAGGTCAAAGCTCATCTGGTTACTGAACGCAACGGCGGCATGGGAGCCGTGCGCGAAGTGCTGGATGCCATTTTGAAAGACAGAATGCAGGGTAACTGATACCATGGCTTCTCTTGTAAAGCTCTCCGATTACGTGATGGATTTTGTCGCGCGGCAGAATGTGAAGAATGTCTTCGTGTTAGTGGGCGGCGGCGCAATGCATCTCAATGACTCACTGGGGCGATGCGCGGGGCTTCATTATGTCTGCAATCTGCATGAGCAAGCGGTTTCCATCGCGGCGGAAGCTTATGCGCGCGTCACAAACCAGCTTGGAGCCGCAATGGTTACTACTGGACCCGGCGGAACAAACGCAGTGACTGGAGTAGCCGGAGCATGGCTGGATTCCACTCCGGTGATTTTTATCTCCGGGCAAGTTAAGCGGAACGATCTGAAACGAGACTCCGGCGTTCGTATCCTGGGCGTACAGGAGATCGATATTGTTTCAATTGTCAGTTCGATCACCAAGTATGCGGTTACCATCGAAGACCCGCTCACTATTCGTTATCATTTGGAAAAAGCCATGTATTTGGCCCTCGGCGGCCGTCGTGGGCCGGTTTGGATCGACCTGCCGCTCGATGTTCAGGCGGCCCGGATCGATCCCTGCGCATTGGCCGGTTTTACCCCCGACCTAGAAGGGAATAGGAATCATGCAGCCGAACTGCTCCGCCAGCAGGTGGGTCAGCTTGTCAAAATGCTCAACAATGCCCAGCGTCCTGTACTCTTGGCCGGCAATGGAATCCGCGCCGCCGGCGCCGAGAGTCTTTTCCTGGAGGTTGTTCGGGCCCTAGGTGTCCCTGTCCTTACAACATGGTTGGGGTTGGACTTGATCGAGGACGCCCACCCGTTGAGTTTCGGGCGTCCCGGTTCGTTGGCGCCGCGCGGAGCCAACTTCGCGCTGCAGAACAGCGATTTGCTTTTGGTGGTGGGCTCGCGTCTTGACATGGCGATGACTGCATATGCGCATGATCGCATGGCCCGCGGAGCTGTGAAGATCATGGTGGACATCGACCCGGCCGAGATCCGCAAGATGAAGAC
>JBEKDH010000022.1:0-33082 GCA_050014455.1 Occallatibacter sp. | reverse complement strand
GAGCGGCTGCGCTACTTTGTCCTCAACAAGCCCAGGGGCTTCGTCACCACAGTCAAGGATCCCGAGGGCCGTCCCACGGTGATGCAGTTCTTTGACAAGATGCGCGAGCGCCTCTACCCCGTCGGCCGCCTCGACTACATGAGCGAGGGCCTGCTTTTGGTGACCAACGATGGCGAACTGGCCAACCGGCTGACCCGCACTGCCGCCGGAGTGGAAAAGACCTATCTGGTGAAGGTGGCCGGCCAGCCCAGCGAGGCCGAACTCGACCTACTGCGCAATGGGGTCGCCATCGAGCGCGGCAAGCCTGGCACAGAACGTGTCCGCACCTCGCCTGCCCGCGTGCGCCAGGTCCGCCAGGGCGACAATCCGTGGTACGAGGTGGTTCTCATCGAGGGCCGCAACCGCGAATTGCGCAAGATGTTCGAAGAGATTGGCCACTTTGTGGAGAAGATTCGCCGCGTCGGCTACGGACCGTTGGTTCTGGACCAGGAGCCGGGAAACCTGCGCGAACTCGATGCCAACGAGCTCGACCTGCTGCGCAAGGCCGCCGAAGGCAAGCTGCGCACCCCAAAAGCGAAGGATGTCCGCCGCCGCAACATGGTCGATGCCGGCAAGTTGCCCACGGTGGCCCCCCGCGCCACGGGTGCGCGCCCGTCAAGGCCTGCAAGAACCAAGCCCTTTGCAGCCAAGTCTTTTGAAGAGCGACCCGCGCCAGGGCCCAAGGACTATCGTCCCAAGCGATCCTTCAATGAGGGTGGCGACTCGGGCAGCAACAGAGCCCGTCCAGTCCGTCCTGCCGATGAGGGATCCCGCCCCAGACGCCCGGCCGGCCGAGACTTTGGCTCTCCGCGGCACACAGGCTTCCGGCCTTCCGCTCGCCCCGTGTGGCAGGAAGACGACCGGCCCACCCCTTCTGCAGACCGCTTTACCGGTGGCTCAAGCGGCGGGAGGCGCCCGCCCGCGGCCAAGCCCTTCGGAGCTAAACCTTACGGGGACAGGCCTTCGCCGGGGCGCAGCTTTGGCGACAAGCCTCCGGCTGCCCGCACCTACGGCGACTGGCCCGCCGCGCGCCGAACCTACGGCGATAAGCCCGCGTTCCACAAGTCCGCCCCCGGCGAGCCCGCCCGTCCGGCAAGGACCGCCCGCCCGTCCGCCAAGGACCGTCCGCCCGCGCCGCCCCGCGAAGCTCAAGACCGCAACGAGGATTTTGGCCCGGCAAGGCCGCCAAACCTCCACATTGAAGAGATCAAGGGATCCGACAGCCAAGCTCCCAGCCGTTCCAGCGCCCCTCGGCCCTACTCCGGCCGCCCGAGCACTCCCCGGTCTGCCTCGGAACGGTCGAGTGCGCCCCGATCGAGAACCGGGCGTCCAGGCGCTCCCTATTCCCGTCCGGATCGTCCGGTTTCCGACCGGCCAAGAGCAGCCAAGCCTTTCCGTGGCGAGGGAGGGCTTGCGCGGCCCTACACCACCAGCAGCGGCAAGCCCCGCGCGGGTGGCGCCAGGCCAAGCAGTAAGTCTGCCAACTTCGCCAAGCCAGGAGGCCGTTCATTTGGGGCTGGACCAAGCCGTCCGTTTGAATCGAATTCCGTGGGCCCGGCCAAGCGGCCCTTCGGTCGCGATGCTGGCGAAGGCTCCTTCACTCCCCGTCCGCCACGCCCAGCCGCAGGCTCCAGCCCTCGCCCGGCAGGCCCCAGGCCGCCGGGCAAGACCGGCTGGAAGCCCAAGCCGAGCTACGGAGGCCCCAACAAGCCTGCCTCCAGCGCCCGTTCCAAGCCCAGGGCCGGGAGCGCCGCCAAATCCGGCTACAAGGGCAAGCCGGGCGGCCCGAAGCGGACGGGCTCGCCCGGCGGAAAAAGACGCGGCTAGCAAAGCAACCCTCTTATTGGCTGTCGTAGTGGGAGGGTTTTAGAATGCCAGTGATAACCTGACGCCAGTCAAGGGGGCACCCATGGCAAACACCTTTGGCACAGACATTCTCATCCAGGCCCCGAACCCCAAGAAGGCGGCTGACTTCTACGTCGAGCAGCTCGGATTCGAGGTCACTGGCGAAGACACGCAGATGATCAGCCTGCATGGCAAGCGCATCAACCTCTTCATCGAGCACGGTCCGGCGCTGGGACCGGTCCTTGAAGTCACGGTTGACAGCGTGGAAGCCGCCCGGCGCCGGCTGGTAAAGTACGGATGCGCGGTCATCAAGGATGAGCCGGATTTCCCCCGGTGCTATATCAAGGATCCCTTCGGCCTGATCTACAACCTGACGACCTGACTCGAATTCTGCTGCCAATCCGCGCCTCCGCGCATCTCATCTTTCATGAGCATTGAAAAAGCAACCTTCGGGGCCGGCTGTTTCTGGGGCGTTGAAGCCGCCTTTGCCGCGATTCCGGGCGTCGTCGCCACCGCCGTCGGCTATGAGGGCGGTCAGCTCGATCGGCCAAGCTACAAGGACGTCTGCACCGACCAGACCGGCCACGCCGAGGTTGTGGAGCTTGACTTCGATCCTGCGCGGGCCAGCTACGAGCAGCTTCTGGATGCGTTCTTTTCGCTCCACGACCCCACCACCCTCAATCGCCAGGGCCCGGACTGGGGCACGCAGTACCGCTCCGCCATCTTCTTCCACTCGCCCGATCAGGAGGCGCAGGCACGCGCCAAGATCGACCGGCTCACCGCCGAAGGCCGATTCAAGCCCAAGCGCATTGTGACCAAAGTTGAGCCGGCCCAGACCTTCTGGCGCGCCGAGGAGTACCACCAGCGCTATCTGGAAAAGCGCGGCCAGGCAAGCTGCCATATCTAGGGGTTAGGGATTAGGGGTCAGGGATCAGGGATCAGAAGAACGCTGCACCGCGGTTCAAACTCTTTTCACTCTTCCGTAGAAACTGCGGCGGGTTCAGACTCCGTCCCCGGCTCGTCGATCCACAAACACCCGATCCACCACACCAGCACGGCCAGATAAACAAAGCTGTTGGCGTTGATCAGGTTCGTCCGGATGGCTACAAGGTGCTCGAAGGCCGGGCGGTCTTTTGGCGTGGCCGTCAGCGCCATGCGTTGCAGCACCGCGGTCATCCGCTGTAGAGCCAGAATCAAGGCCAACTGCGAAATCGCCGCTGTCGACAGGCCAATCACAATCCGCTGTGTGTGGCTTCGCCAGCCCGCCTTGTACCTGCGCCCGAAGAGGACCACAAGCAGACCCAGCCCCACCGTAAGCATGATCGTCAGCAGGTCAACCTTCTCAGCCGCCATCTGCATCAGCCGAAGCGCCGCCAGGTGCGAATCGGCGGTCAGCGTCTTCCACGCCGGCCACGGCCCCCACACGGCCAGCAGTGTGCCCGCCACCGCCAGCAACCCCAAGCTGTTCACGATCCAGAGGGAACGCGGAAGTCCGACGAACGCCCGCCGAGCCATCTCCACAATCACGAGCAGGCCAACCAGAGCCATCACATCGGCCAGCACCACGAAGATCGTGCTCAACGTGAACGGCGCCATCCGCCCAGCGAGCTCCCGGCTCGCCAGCAGCCGCAGAGCCGTGAGCACTATGCTTGCCGTAAAAAACGGAAAGCGCCGTGCCCGGTCCCGCCCCAGCAGAACCACCAGCAACACCAGAAGCGCAGCAAAGGTCAGCGTCCAAAGAACCTGAACGGTGGTGAAATCGAAGTTGAAGTGCATCTTATGCCTTGTCCAGTCTCGTCCATTCTTGTCTGGCCCGAGGGTCAAACGCCGGGCAGACCCCTCTTATTCTAATCGCCCAGCCAGAACGCCGGCCAAGATCGCTGCCCGGATCGGGCGGAGATTACGCAAGAAGGGGGGAGAAGAAGATGGTGCGCCCGGAGATCCGCCGCGGCGGACGAACTCCCGACCTAACGCTCCGGAGGCTCACCGCCGCGATCTCCATCCAGGAAGCCGAAAACTTGGTGCGCCCGGAGAGATTCGAACTCCCGACCTAACGCTCCGGAGGCGTTCGCTCTATCCAGCTGAGCTACGGGCGCGCATCTCCAGCATAACGCACTTTGGTTTCCTGGCGCTTATCTGCCGACGTCGATCGCCAGGGCAATCGCATTTTGAGATTTGAGCGGGAAATGGAGGGTACGGGCTTTTGCCCGTACTTAAGACAACACAAAATCCGTTGGGCTTCAGCCCCTGAGGGATAGCCTTTGGGTTGATCTGTCCTTGAGATCGGCGTGCGCGTGGCGCTGATTCCATCAAGATCACAAGCTCACATTTGTGCTTTCTCTCCCCTCAGGGGCTAAAGCCTCCTTCCTTTCAGTGCATTAGCGTACGGGCTGAAGCCCGTACCCTTCAGAGATTCAAATGCGATTGCCACGCGTCGATCTCTGTTCTCTGTTCCCTATTCCTGGTCACCTCGCTTACCATGGAGACCGTATGGCCTACTTCCTCTTCAAGACCGAGCCCGATGTGTATTCCTTCGACGATTTCCTGCGCGACCAGGAGACGGTCTGGGACAACGTGACCAATCCAACAGCCGTGAAGTACCTGCGCGAGATGAAAGCGGGGACGAAGTGGATCTTTTACCACACGGGCGATGAGCGCGCCGCCGTGGGCACGGGCGAAGTTGTAAGCGTGGACCCTGCCGATCCCAAGGCGCCCATTGTGCGCGTGAAGGCGGGCAAGCGGCTCAATCGGCCCAAGACCCTGGCCGCCATCAAGGCGGAGGCGCTCTTTGCCGAGTCGCCGCTGGTGAAGATGGGGCGGCTTTCGGTGGCGCCGCTCAGCGAAGAGCAGTGGAAGTGGTTTCTTGGGTGAAGCAGCCAGGGTACGCACCACCGCGTCGGGTTGGATTCACACCTTCCGGCGTCGCGCTTGTTCTTTCGGCCGCTTAACCATTCGGGAGAGATCGTGAAGCATTTCGCTCTGCTGATTCTTCTTGCCTCGTGGGTTTCATCCGCGCAGCAGTATACCCGTGGCATCGGCGTCTATCCGGGCGATCCCGAAGAGTACACGGGTCCAGCGCTGGTCATCGATTCCAGCACCTACCGCAACCTCGCGCTGCACCGTCCCGCGTATCAATCCAGTGCCTACGACTACAACCTGACCGCGCAGCTGGTCACAGACGGCATCAAGGACCAAGCTCTGCCGTGGTGGATTGTCACCTCCACCAGCGACGCAGGCATTCTCGGCAAGAATCAGCGCGAGGTCTTCCTGGACGGCAATGTGACATCGTCCATCGACGTCTCCGGCCAGAACCCCTGGGTCGAGTTCGATATGGAGGGGGGAGGCGACACTCCGGAGATCGATCGCGTCGATCTCTATTTGCGCAAAATCTATGGAAGGCCGCCTGCCGGAGAGTGGACCTACACGGTTTCCGGCTCGGATGACCATGTGGCCTGGAGGGAGTTGGGCCGGGCCAGCGGCACGGTTTGGCCCAATATGAATGTGCCCGGCCCCAGCTTCCTGCAGCCCATCGCATTCACGGCGCCCTCGCGATGCCGCTACTACCGCGTGCAGCTATCGGCCGACAGCGTGCACAAGTGGGGAGTGGCCGAAGTATCTCTTTTCCGCAACAACCAGGAGGTGCACATTGCCGGGCCGGACAACTTTACCAGCGCATGGATGAGCGCCGGAAGCGGAGAAGAGTGGGTGTATGTGGACCTGGGAGCGCCCTGCACCTTCGACCGCGTCGTACTGACGTGGATTCGCCGCGCTGTTGAGGGTTCTATCCAGGTATCCGGCGACGCCAGCGATTGGCGGACTGTTGCCGCGCTGCCGTCGGCGACCGGGCCCGGCGACGACATCCACCTGGCTATGCCGGCCCGCGGGCGCTTTGTCCGCGTTCTCATGACCAGACCTGAGGAGCCGGGAAGCCGCTATATCCTGAGCGAACTGGAAGTCTTCGGACGCGGCGGGCCGGTGGCCGTTCCCAAGCCGGCGTCTTCCCCGCAATCCGGAGGCACGCTCAATATTGCTGGAGGAGATTGGCGCGTCCAGCGAGCGTCGCTTGTGCCCGTGGATGGCGAGCAGATATCCATTCCCGGTTTCGCCGACAAGGATTGGATGATCGCCACTGTGCCGGGAACGGTTCTCACAAGCTATCTGAACGGCGGGGCCATCGCCAATCCTGACTTCGGCGACAACCAGTACACCGTCTCCGACTCCTTCTTCTGCGCGGACTTCTGGTATCGCGATGAATTCACCGCCCCTGCACTGGCCCATCCCCAGCACCACATGTGGCTCGACTTCGACGGCATCAACTGGAAGGCCGAGGTCTACTTGAACGGCCAGAAGGTTGGGCGCATCGACGGCGGTTACATGCGCGGCCGCTTCGATGTGACCGCGTTCGTGCATCCAGGGGCCGCGAATGCTCTGGCCGTGCGCATCATTCGCAACGCAAATCCAGGAGGCACAAAGGACAAGGCTGGCGAGACGGTGAACGGCGGCGCCCTGGGCCGCGACAATCCCACCTATCACGCTTCCGCCGGGTGGGACTGGATCTCGACCATCCGCGGCCGCAACACCGGCATTTGGAGCAACGTATCGCTCCGCGCCAGCGGCGCTGTCACCGTGGAAGATCCTCTGGTCACCACCACCCTGCCTCTGCCTGACGCCTCTCACGCCGATGTCGTCATTCAAGCCACGCTGCGCAACCTCGAGGGACATCCAGTTTCAGGCGTATTCCGCGCGCACTTTGGCAGCGTGACGGTCGAAACGCCGGTGACCCTCGACTCGTCCGAAACGAAGGCCGTCGAGCTAACGCCCACCACGCAGCCCGCGCTTCGGCTGGCGAATCCCAAGCTGTGGTGGCCTGTGGGCTATGGAGAGCCCAACCTCTACCCGGTCACGTTGGAGTTCGTCATCGGCGGCAACGTTTCCGATACAACTTCCTTCCAGACCGGCATCCGCCAGTTCACGTATTCGGAAGACGGCGGCGTCCTGAAGATGTGGATCAATGGACGGCGCTTCATCGCCCGCGGGGGCAACTGGGGTTTTCCCGAGTCCATGCTTCGCTATCGCTCCCGCGAGTTCGAAGCCGCGCTGCGCTACCACCGCGACGAGCACTTCAATATGATCCGCAACTGGGTGGGTCAGACGGGCGATGAGGCGTTCTACCAGGCTGCCGACCGCAACGGCGTCGTGGTGTGGCAGGACTTCTGGCTCGCCAACCCGTGGGACGGCCCCGACCCGGACAACAACGATCTTTTTCTGGCCAACGCGCGCGACTACCTGCTGCGCATCCGCAACCACGCTTCATTGGGCCTCTTCTGCGGCCGCAACGAGGGCCTTCCGCCACAACCCATCGACGAAGGCTTGCGCAATCTTGTGGCCGCGCTGGAGCCCGGATCGCACTACATCTCCAGCTCGGCTGATGGACCGGTGAGCGGCCACGGTCCCTACCGCGTCGAGCCTCTCAGGTTTTACTTCGAGCACGCGCCGGGCAAGCTCCACAGCGAGATGGGCGCGCCTAACATCGTCGACATGGATAGCCTGAGCCGCACCATGCCCCAATCCGCGATGTGGCCGCAGGGCAGTCAGTGGCCGCTGCACGATTTCTATCCCAGAAACGAATTTGCGGACGCAATCGACCGGCAATACGGCGGCGCGGCCAACATCGCCGGATGGGTAAGCCTGGCGCAGTTCGTCGATTACGACGCCTACCGCGGCATGTTCGAGGGGCAGAGCAAGAACCGCCTCGGACTGCTGATCTGGAT
The DNA here is from genome assembly GCA_050014455.1 of Occallatibacter sp. GTDB lineage: Bacteria > Acidobacteriota > Terriglobia > Terriglobales > Acidobacteriaceae > Telmatobacter. The sequence goes on along the minus strand of JBEKDH010000022.1, from coordinate 25,427 downwards.
GAGCCATCCCGCCTGGCCGTCGCTTCTCTGGCAAACCTACGACTACTTCTTCGACACCGACGCGGGGTACTACGGCGCGAAGAAAGGGGCTGAGCCGCTGCACATCCAGTGGAACGCAGCCACCGATGCCGTCGAGGTGGTGAATTACAGCGCGGGCGATCAGGCCGGACTCAGCGCACGCGCCGAAGTGCTGAATCTCGACGGTTCACTGAAGTGGGAGAAGGGCGCGGAGATCGATAGCCATGAGGACAGCACGCTATCGCCAATCAAGATGGAGTATCCGGCGGGCCTCTCGCGCACCCACTTCATCCGGCTGACCCTCTCGCGCGGCAACCAGGTGCTCTCCTCCAACTTCTACCTGCGCGGCCTCACCGAAGAGGACTACCAGGGCATTCGCACTCTGCCGCCGGTTAACATAAGCGCCAGGACGCGCGTCCAGCGGCGTGGCTCCCAGTGGCTGATCGCCACCGAACTGCGCAACCGCTCAGCCGCTCCCGCATTGATGGTGCGCGTGAAGGCAGTGCGCAAGAAAACAGGAGACCCGATCCTGCCGGCCCTTTACGACGACAACTACATAGCGCTCATGCCCGGCGAACGAAAGACCATACATGTCGAGCTTGAAGATGCTGACACTCGCGGGGAGCATCCGCGCATTCTTGTAGAGGGTTACAATCTGGCCACTCCATAGATGGAGTCTGGGCACTTGGCCATGCCGCCGCTGCCGCCGGAGGGAAGCCGTACTGGAATAGGTCCGTCGCCCGATTCCTTCAACCGGGCATGGCAATCGCATTTGAATCATTGAAGGGTACGGGCTTCAGCCCATACGTCAATGCATTGAAAAGAATGGGGCTTTAGCCCCTGAGGGGAGAGACAGGACGAGTGTGAGCTTGTAGTCTTGATGGAACCAGCACCACGCGTACGCCGATATCAAGGACAAATCTACGCAAAGGCTATCCCTCAGGGGCTGAAGCCCAACGGATCTTGCCCTGCCTTAATACGGGCTAAAGCCCGTACCCTTCGTTCTTCGCTTAAGTCTCAGTTGCGCCGGCCCAGTGGTCGAGGGTAGGCAAATTGACCGGGATCGCATTTCTCCGGTAGAATTGTAGAGTTCGGCGATGCACCCCTTTGCGGGTGCGCGGGGCTATGTCGGCCTTACCGCTCGGAGAACGAAGCGCGTGCGCGGCCCGCCTCCCGATGCAGGATCCTCTGTATGCGCCCCGATGCAGCATTTTATCCCATTGCTGGGGTATCCGATTTTGAATGCGCCTCGTGTTGAGACCGGAGCGCTGGAGGTTTTTTATGTACGCAGTGATTCGCACCGGTGGCAAGCAGTACCGGGTCGGCCTGGGCGACGTGATCAAGGTCGAGAGTGTGATTGCCGAGGACAATGCAGACAAGACCGTCGAATTCAACGATGTGCTGATGGTCAGCGGCGAGCCCGGATCGATGGTCAAGCCGGCCACCGCCAAGGTGATTGCCGAGGTGCTCGGCGAGGGCCGCGGCGACAAGATCCTGGTCTTCCACCTGAAGCGGAAGAAGCAGTACAAGAAGCTGCAAGGCCACAGGCAGAACTTTACCGAGGTACGCATCCGGGCCATCCAGGCCGAAGGCGTCACCTACACCGCCGCCCAGTAGGCAGCGCAACAAATTCAGAAGGGATCAAGGCAATGGCACATAAGAAAGGTGGAGGCAGCTCCACAAACGGACGCGATTCCAATGCACAGCGGCTGGGCGTGAAGGCCTTTGCCGGTCAACTGGTTACCGGCGGCTCGATCATCATGCGCCAGCGCGGCACCCGCATCAAGCCCGGCCCCAACGTAGGCATCGGCTCCGACGATACGCTCTTCGCCAAGGTTACAGGCTGGGTGCAATTTGCCGACCGCGGCAACCGCGGGCGCTTTGCCTCCATTGAGCCGATCGTAACCGAGTAGTGAGTCTCGGATTCAATTGAAAAGGCCGCGGCGTCCCCGCGGCCTTTTCTTGCGCGCGATGAGCTTGAAGCCGCTCAACCCAAGCGGCCCGCCTGGAGCAAGGCGTTCTGCGCAACTGAAAGGGCCGGCCCTCGACGCGGTCCGGCCCTTGCTTGCGTTCAGTCGATTCCCGACTCAGGATTCGACCTTCGCGGTACGCCTATGTCTCCGATTTGCGGTCCTTGAGGTTCTTGCTGAGCACCCGGTCCACCACGCTCTCCACATCGGTCAGCAAAGAGCTGTTGACGGGCTGCCGCACGGCAACCTGGGTTCCCGTGTGGCCGAGAGCAGAGGCAATCTCGTTCCATCGGTAGATGGTGGAGTTCACCGGCAGGAGCATAGGCTTGCGGGCCGGCTCGGGAAGAGCAACAAAGGCAACCCAGATCCCCAGCACAACCAGAATCAGCGATTCATAGAAGAACTGAAGAGAATCGGTGAGCGAAGAGGGGGATATGACGGCGAGAAGAAAGTCGGCAGTGGACATCAGGCCGAAGCCGAAAGCAATTCCGAAGGCCCGATCGCGGATCGAAAGGCGCAACGCATTCATGCTAAGGCAGAGGAAGGCCAGCAGGCAGAGCTCGAGGATGCTCACCGAACGCATTAACCTGTAACCAATATCGGCAATAATGAGGAGGTTGGGATGCAAGAGGGAGATGGTGGAGAAGCTGACAATTACAGAAGCCAGAATCACCCATCGGAAGACAACGGTTCCCAGTCTCATGAGTCCTGGCAGCTCTGAAAGCGCGGAGCGGAAGACCTCCATGCAGATGAAGTACAGCAGCACGGCGCTGGCGATGTAAACCGCCCAATAAAGAAAAAAGTAGAGAGCGCGGCTTTGCTCCTTCGAGCCAAGCAGGCTCCCATCGATCAGGAACAGCAGCAGCACTGGGGTCGACGCCGCGCGCAAGACCAGGTAAGCTCCCATGGCGGGAAAGCGGCGGTGCAACTTCTTGATCCAGAACAGGGAGCCGAGCACGGCCCAAAGAAGAAACTCGACCGTACTCATCATGAACATGGCAAGCTGCGAAGACATAACCACCCCACGCTATTCTGGACATTTACAGAATAGCGCCAAATGTCGCGCCGCTCAATAGCGTCGCAACCCTGCTTTATGACCCTTTCGTGCTATTTCCGCCGCTCGCAACTGGCCGGCCGGTCCGGCACGATCTACGGGCAGGGATACCCAGGCACGCAGAACGGCACTGGCAGTTCGTGCGGAGCCGGCAGGGTTCCGGTGGCTGACAGGCGGCTGGGGACGGCGTGTGCTGTGGCGGGGGAGACGGAAGCGGCGGCGGCGCCGGCAAAGACGATGGTAAGTGCGAAGATGCGGACAGCGAGTTTCATTGTTGGTAACCTTTCTTGAGTTTCATGGCGGGCGGAGGGCTTCCCGACTCCCTGAAATGATACAGCATGAATCATCATAAGCCAAGTATTTTCATATAGATACACAACTAGTAATCGATTTGGTTACTACGGTACTGTGGACCGTTCGCTCCTTCTCGCTTGTAACTGCATGATTCCGTGCGCCTTGGCGCGCCGCAACTCAGGCCGCCTCCCGGCTGTGGGGGTAATGTCCTGTCCGGCACATTTGCGGTTTGGTCCCTCAATCGGGTTTGCAGGGAACGCGGTCGAGCAGCGTTCTCAGAGATCGCTAACGCCCGCGTTTCCCAGCGCGGTTCGGGCAGAATGATCGAAAACCCTGCTAGACTACGTGGTGGCCAAAATTGGCCAAGCGCCGCCGGGCTTCTCGAATCAAGAGTGGGTCCTGCCCGGTGACTGACGAATTCGGGTTTCTGTTTGGGCCTCGATGGCCGCACCGGGTTGCGGTGCGGTGTGGGGCGGCGCTTTATTGGAAGAGAGGAGTTCTTATGTCTGGCATGACTCGGCGCAATCTGCTTTCAAGCGGAGCGGCGCTTGCGGCTTCCTCTTTGGCAGCTCGATCTGCGTGGGGGCGCGCGGCTGCTCTGATGGCAGATTATCCCCAGGCGGCATCGGTCCAGGAGCTGGCTGCGGTTGCGCCGCGGGAGCAACTGCTCTTCGATTTCGGCTGGAAGTTCCAGTTTGGCCACGGCTCCGATCCGGCCCGCGATCTGGGATTCGGCAACGGGCAGGGAGATTTTGCCAAGACCGGCGATTTCGCCTTCGCCAAGGCCGGCTTCGACGACTCGAAGTGGCGCACGCTGAACCTGCCCCACGACTGGGCGCCGGAGTTGCCCTTTGTGCATGACGAAGCGCAGGGCTCGCATGGGTTCAAGCCGCTCGGCCGCCGTTACCCGGAGACCAGCGTGGGCTGGTACCGGCGGGAATTCGAGATTCCGGCCAGCGACCTGGGCCGGCGCATCGCGCTCGAGTTCGACGGCGCCTTTCGCGATGTGATGGTCTTTGTGAACGGCTGCTTTATCGGCCGCAACGACAACGGCTACGCGCCCTTCCGTTTCGATCTGACGGACTTTCTGGCCTACGGCGCGAAGAACTATATTGTGGCGCGCGTTGACGCCGACTTTGGCGACGGCTGGTTTTACGAGGGCGCGGGCATCTACCGTCACGTCTGGCTCACCAAGACCGATGCGCTACACCTGGGCAAGTGGGAGAGCACGGTGCGCACAGCGTTGAGCGGGAACTCGGCTCTGCTGACGCTAGACACATTGGTGAAGAACGAGGGCAAGCAGGCCGAGAACGCCAAGGTGAGCTGGCAGATTCTGGACGCCTCGGGCAATGCCGTGGCTACCGCCGAGGCGGCGCCGCAGTCGATTGGCGTGGATGGCGCGGCGGCCTTCACAGCTACGGCGAATCTGGCCAATCCTGCGCTGTGGTCGGTGGATGCGCCGAACCGCTATTCGGCGATTGTGACGGTGGAGGCGGACGGTCCGCCGCGGCGGACGCGCGATGCCGAGCGGGTAAGCTTTGGCATTCGCACGGCGGTCTTCGACCCCGACAAGGGCTTCTTCCTCAACGGCAAGTCCATCAAGCTGCAAGGCACCTGCAACCACCAGGACCACGCCGGAGTGGGCGCGGCGCTGCCCGACCGGCTGCAGTGGTTCCGGCTGGCCGTGTTGCGCGAGATGGGCTGCAACGCCGTGCGCACCTCGCACAATATGCCCACGCCGGAGTGGGTCGAGGCTTGCGACCGCATGGGCGTGATGATGATGTGCGAGACGCGCCAGATGAGTTCGAACCCCGAGGGGCTGGCGCAGCTCGAAACGATGATCAAGCGCTATCGCAACTCCCCGTCCATCGTTCTGTGGTCGGTGGGCAACGAGGAGTTCCTGCTACAGGAAACGATGGCCGAGCAGGGCGCCAAGATCGCGGCGAGCATGGCGCGGCGCTGCCACGAACTGGACCCCACGCGCCCGGTCTCGGCGGCGGTGAATGGGAGCAATGAGAAAGGCGTCTCCAATGCGTTCGATGTCATCGGCTTCAACTACAACCTGAAATACCCCGACGGCTTTCACAAGAGATTTCCGCAGCGGCCACTCTATGGTTCCGAGACGGCCAGCTCGTTCTACACGCGCGGAGATTACTCGACCGATCCGTTGCGCGACACGGAAAGCTCCTACGACGTGAACCCGGCGCGATGGGGCGAGACAGCCGAAGAGTGGTGGACCTTCTACGCGACGCGCGAATGGGAGGCGGGCGGCTTTATGTGGACCGGCTTCGACTATCGCGGCGAGCCTACGCCTTACGGCTGGCCCTCCATCAACTCGCAGTTCGGCGTCATCGATATGTGCGGCTTTCCCAAGGACACGTTCTACTACTACAAGTCCTGGTGGAGCGCCGAACCGGTGCTGCATCTCTTCCCACACTGGAACTTCGAGGGCAGGGAAGGCGAGGAGATTCCGGTGTGGGTGCACTCGAATCTGGATGCGGTTGAGCTCTTCGTGAACGGCAAGAGCCTGGGCAGCCAGAAGGTTCCGCATCTGGGGCACCTGGAGTGGAAGGTCAAGTACGAGCCCGGAGTTATCGAGGCGCGCGGAACCAAGGATGGCAAGTTAGTGCTGACCGAGAAGCGCGAGACTACCGGTCCGACGGTAGCTATCCGGCTGACGGCCGACCGGACAGAGATCGATGCGGACGGCGAGGACGTGGCGATCCTGACGGTGGAGGCGCTCGACAACGAGGGGCGGCCGGTTCCGACGGCTGGCAACCTGATCGGCTTCAAGGTCTCCGGAGCGGGCTCGCTGATCGGCGTGGGCAACGGCGACCCCAACTGCCAGGAGAGCGACAAGGAGCCCAAACGGTCGCTCTTCAACGGCCTTGCGCAGGTCATCGTGCAGTCCACCAAGCGGCCCGGCGAGATTCATATCGAGGCGATGAAGGAGGGCTGGGACGGCCCCGAGCTGACCGGGGCCAAGGTGACAATCACGACTAAGAAGGTCGAACCGCGGCCCTCGGTGGCCCTGAGTCCGCCGCGTTTCTCCTAGAGCGAAAGGTCCGATCCAAAGGTAGGGTGGACGCTGGGCGACTTCCGGGGACCTATTTCCGTGCGCGGCGTTTTGGGCTGGACCTGTCCATCCTGGCTGTCTTATACCGTTAAAGTGTCATCGACTCACCATCGGCTAGGCGCTTGATGGAGGGGAACCCAGTAGTGTCCCCGTCCCATGCAGCCCCGTGGATGGGCACCAATTGTTTGGCATTCATCGCGTGGGCGAATGATCGCAAAACAGCGGGAGACGCATGGCCGCTCGTATGTATGTAGTCGGCGCGGCTTCCTCCGTCTTCGAACCACTTGCTGACCAGTGCGCCATCCTCATTCCCCAGATATCCGCGCCACATCGACCAGCACCACGCGTCGTCCGGATTGGGCGTGACGCCTTTCGGCGCGTAGTCGCGGATCAGCGACGGGCGCACCATCACCACCCACTTCTCCGGAGTCTCGGCGAGTTTAGCGGCGGAAATTCCATGCGGGACCATTTTCTCGACGAAGGCTTCACGGCCAGTCCGTCGATACATCCGGGCAAACGCGCTGGTGACAACTACCTTCAGATTCTTCCAACCGGGCCGCGGCAGCCTTCCAAACCCGGCAAGCGCCTCCATCACTTCAGCAGTGTAGAGATCGACGACCAATGTCCTCCCGGCCTTCAGACAGGCTCGATAGAGAGTCACAGTGCGATCGACATTCTGAGCGGACCAGGCGACAAAAACCCGGCCAGCCGTGGATCGGAACAGATTCACGAAGGCGTCCTCCAGATTGCTCTCGGTTGTGCACGGTTTATCGCTGCCGAGGTTGGTACCCTCCATCAACAAAACGTCGACGTCTTTGGGCGGCGCGGCCATCAATCTTTGTGTCAGAGCGGACTTGCGGCCGTGGGTTCTGAAATCGCCTGAGTACAGGACACTCTTCCCATGCACCTCGATGAGCACCATGTAAGCGTCGAACGCTGAGTGGTCGATCAGGTAGGGTGTCAGGGTAAACGGCCCAACCTGGAGTGCGGCACCGCTTTTCCATGGGTGGAATGCGTGGCGCAACCTCTTGCCGAAAATAGCAGAGCTCAGCTTGATGAGCCGTTCGGTGGCGACGCCGCAATAGATCGGCCATGCGGCCGGCACTTCCTCCAGAAGGCCATAGTGGTCCTGGTGGGGGTGGGAGATGAGGATGCCGTCGCAGGGCGCAGCCATATTCAGTGATCGAGGCAACAGGTTCTTCGCGTCCGTTGGCGCGTCCAGTGGACGCCCCACGTCGAGGATGATCCTGTGCCCCCCGTCTTCCGCGATCTCAATGCAATTCCCGCCAATCTCGTGGGCCGAGCGATGTACGGTAAGGCGAACGTCCATGGGTTAGTCCACCGTGGCGATTTTCAATTCGCCCCCTTCAGAGATGCGGTCGGCGCGAAACCGAACGTGTGCCCGAGACGGCTCGGCATTCCAGCGCTTCTTTACCGCCTCATTCAGGATTGAGATCAGCCCTGAGTCCAAAAGTGGGTGCAAATCATGCCCGAGCATCACTCCCTCAATGCGGGTGACTTTCGATAGCGCCTCAGGCTGGATGCGGGCATCGGCAAGAGCCTCGGCAAACGTGAACGGCCCGCCGTGAAGCGCATCGCGGATGAGGGACGTGTAGAAGAACATCTCGGTAACAGTCCCGACTGGAATGTTTTCTCCAGCCTTAAGCTCAAAGATCCAGAGCGTCTGGGCATCCAGGCAGACGAGATCGATTGCGCCCTTTCCACCGGGGAAAATCTGGGAGTTGCGACTTGGGGTTTTCTCGGAGAACAGGCCCACGGGGAGTTGGCGGTCACGCGTGCCCTGCGCGAGACCGTAGTGCGCGGCGAACTCGCTGCTCGTCAGGAGCCGATGTTCGAGGGCGCTTTCGGAATGGCCCTCCGACGCGCTCTCCTGCTCAAGGCCCCGAACGCCGCCGACATTGAGGAAAAGCGGTCTGTGCTCCAGCGCTCGCGCCCCGCCAACCTCGATCGTGTAGAGCGATTCTTCGATCCGGAACCAGTCGAAAAGGTTTTGGAAGCGGGCCGCCCGGTAGAGAAATCGCTCGTAATGTCGCCGCTGAGACACTGTCGCATCCGGCGACGGAGGGATCCACTGCAACACGATCTCGACATTGCACCAGCGGCGAAGCGCGAGGCACCAGCCTTCGAAAGCAGCCGCGTTGTCCTGCATATTGGCCGTTACGCCTTCCGCGGACAGGGAAAGCTGGACATCTTTGCCCTCGCCAACGAAGCTGATTCCACTCGGTAGCTTGATCGAGCGGTTCCGTTTGCCGCACGCCTTCGCGTGGGCGTTATAGGCCAACCTCAGGCATTGCTCCCAATTATGCTGCATCCGGACCCCCCTCGAAGCCAAAATGTGTATGCTCACTTTTGAATTGTGATCTATGGCCCGCATGCCAGTCCATCGAAAACTTCGACTGAAGTATAGCGCGGTTGGCTACAAGGGCGCGCTTGCAAAACCGGCATCTTGACACGTCACCCGAATTAGTCCTAGGAGACGCCCATGTCACCGGGAGGGATTCCCGAATCGCGCCAGATCGCTACCCCGCGCGGCAAGAACCCCACCCAGGAGATTCTCGGCCGCAGCCCCGGCTTTCCCGCCTCTTGCAGAGAATTGCGGCATATACGCGCATCATGGATGTATGCGATGCTCCCAATGGAAAGCGGCAGCCTGCCCCGGCCCGGCCTGTCAGGCATGTCCCCGGTCCGCAGTCCCTACTCCCTATTCCCTGCCTTGCCCCCCCACCCCCCCCTATACCCCCGTGGGGTATATTTCTATCCCACGCCATCTTGTAAGTCTATACGCATGAACAGTTTAAGAATTACCCCTATTAACTGACTGGTAATCCTTTCCCGCAGTTTTTTGCGGCTTTTCGTGCGCAACCTGGGAAATCCGCCGCGGAATCCCAGCAGATCGCTTGCATTTGAAGATTGATCCTTCTCCGGCGTTCAGCCCAACAGTTGCTTCGCCACCTTGATGTACAGCTCGACCGCTTCGAGCAGTTCCTTCTTGGCCAGCTTCTCTTGCGGCGTGTGGGCCACATGGATGGAGCCTGGGCCCAGCAGCAGCGGTTCGCCCCAGTTGCTCAGGTAGGGAATATCGGTGGAGAACTTGACCACGGTGGTGGGCAGGCCTTCGACGGCGCGCAGCCGGATGAAGGGGGAATCGAGGGTGAACTCGACCTCGGCCAGGTCGCCCGCGAGTTCGATCAGCTGAGCGCGCACCGGGGCCGAATCGGTGACCGTGCGCACCAGTACCTGGGCCTCGGCCTTATCGGCGATGACGTTGGGCGCGTAGCCGCCTTGGATCTGGCCGATGTTCAGCGTGCTGGAGCCTATGCCCTCCACCACCGGCAGCGGAAGCGCCAGCACCTTGCCCAGCACCTGGACGAGCTTGTGAACCGCGCTGTCGCCCAGCTCGGGATAGGCCGAGTGGGCCATCTTTCCGGTGGATTTGAAGGCCGCGCGCAGGGCGCCTTTCGAGGCCACGGCCAGGCGATTGTCCGTAGGCTCGCCGTTGATGAGGAAGCGGCTTCCTTTGGGCGTCTGGTTGGCGGCCTTGGCGCCGGCCGAGTCGCGCTCCTCGCCGCTCACGAAGAGCAATCCAATGCGGAATCCCGCCGCGCGCAGAGCCTCGGCGGCGGCCACCTGGGCTGCCAGAATTCCCTTGGCGTCGCAGACCCCGCGGCCGTACAGAAACTCCGCGTCCTCGCTGAAGGGAATGTAGGGCGGCACGGTATCCATGTGCGTGGAAAAGACCAGATCGGGCGTCTCGCCCGCCCCGCCGGCATACACGTTCCAGCGCGCGTCGCCGCCGGCGTTCTCGTTCGGCTGGGCCACCTGGGTCTTCTCCACCGTCCAGCCGCGCCGGGCCAGGAAATCGGCCAGAAAGTCGCCCGCCTCGCCCTCGCGATACGTGGTGGATTCGATCTGGCACAACTGGCGGGTAAGCCCAATGGGGTCGAGGGGAGCAATTGGAGCCGGATCGGCAGGAATTTCATCGGTCATGATACTGCCAGAATATCCTACAAGCTGACAGGGCCTATTTTCGGTTGTCGCGCTGCCGAGTGGTCGAAGCTCCCGCCTGGGCTTACGCCATGGCCGCACTCCTTGGCGCTACCTCAAGCGGCTGCCGGGCCGGCGATTGCCTGTGTGGCCGGGATCCCCGAAACTGGCCCATGCCTGCCGGCCGGGCGATTTGCTGAGCCGCTCCCTTCCTCCTGTACACTGGAGTTTCTACGGCCATGAATACCAAATATCCAATTGGAATCCTGGGCGCGACCGGAATGGTCGGCCAGCGCTACATTCAGCTTCTCGGAAACCATCCGTGGTTCGAGATCGTGTGGCTGGCGGCCAGCGACCGCTCCAGCGGCAAGCCCTACGGCGAGGCCGCGAAGTGGCGCCTGGATACTCCGCTCCCCGACCGCATCGCCGGCATGACGGTTGCCCCGGCGGACCCCGAGGGCGCGCCCAAGATCGTCTTTGCCTCGGTCGATGCGGCAATTGCCCGCGAACTGGAGCCGAAGTTCGCGGCGGCCGGCTGCGCCGTGATCTCGAACTCCAGCGCCTTCCGCATGGCGCCCAACGTGCCTCTGGTCATTCCCGAGGTGAACGCCTACCACTTGCATCTGATCGATGCGCAGCCCTCGCGCGCCGAGTCGGGCGGGTACATCGTCACCAACCCCAACTGCTCCACCATCGGCCTGGTCATGGCGCTCAAGCCCATCGAGGAGCGCTTCGGCATTGAGCAGATATTCGTCTCGACGATGCAGGCCGTCAGCGGCGCGGGGTACCCCGGCGTGGCGTCGATGGACATTCTGGGCAATGTGGTGCCCTACATCGGCAGCGAAGAAGAGAAGATGGAGGCCGAGACCCTGAAGCTGCTGGGCAAGCTGAAAGGCCAAGAAGTTGCTCCATTGGCTGCGCGCATCACTGCACACTGCAACCGCGTCGCGGTCGAGGATGGTCACACGGAGTGCGTCTCGATCAAGCTCGGCAAGCCAGCCTCGCGCGAAGAGATTTTGGCCGCCTGGGCGGATTTCCGCCCACTGGCCGGCAAGCAACTGCCGACGGCCCCGGATCAGCCTATTCAGTGGGCCCCGCAGAACGATCGCCCGCAGCCACGCCTCGATCGCAATCGTGACCATGGCATGGCGGTGACGGTCGGACGGCTGCGCCCCTGCGGCCTGCTGGACTGGAAGTTCGTCGTCCTCTCGCATAACACGGTTCGCGGCGCGGCCGGCGCGACCATCCTCAACGCCGAACTGCTGGCAAGCCTGGGCAAGCTGGAGCCGCTCGAAGCCGCTCCACCGGACCGGTCCGGCGCATTGCAGCGGAAGCGGACCATGGAGTTGGTTGACGACATCGTGGGCGGAGCTATGGGCCTGGTCGGCGGTTTAGGTATGGTTTAGGCCAATTATCCTGGGTACCCCACCCTCGCCGTCCGCCGCGGCGGGTTTTTGCGGCTAGGGTTGGAGATTGCAATTGTCGACCCGAGCGATTTTGAAACTGGGGCTTTAGCCCCGAGGTGCGGCAGGAAGATTCGCATGAGCCTGGTAGTGATGAAGTTTGGCGGCACGTCGGTCGAGGATGCGGCCGCCATCGGTCGCACCGCGGCCATCGTGGCCGGGCGCGCGGCCCTGGGCAAGCAGCCCGTGGTCGTGGTCAGCGCCATGGCCAAGGTGACCGACCAGTTGCTGCGCGCCGCCTCCGCCGCCGCCCAGGGCGACCGCGTCGGCGCCCTGGCCATCAGTTCGCGCCTGCGCTCGCGCCATCGCGACACCGCCGCCGAACTCATCAAGGACCCCTCCAGCTCCGCCGACCTCATCTCCTTTATCGACCAGAAATTCGATTCCCTGGACGAGGTCCTGCGCGGTCTGGCGGCGATTCTCGAACTCACCCCGCGCATCTCCGACCTGATCGTCAGCTACGGCGAGCGGCTTTCCAGCCGCATCGTCGCCGCAGCCTTCGGCGAACGGGGCATCGACGCCGCCCACGTGGACGCGCGCGAGGTCATCGTTACCGACTCGCAGTTTCAGAAGGCCGTTCCCAAGGACGCAATCATCGAAAAGCGCGCCCAGGAGAAGCTGCTCCCGCTCACCAGCCTGGGCAAGGTGCCGGTGATGGGTGGCTTCATCGCCTCCAGCGAGGCCGGCATCACCACGACATTGGGCCGCGGCGGATCGGATTTCACCGGCGCCCTGCTCGGCGGCGCACTCTCCGCGGAGGCCATCGAGATCTGGACCGACGTGGACGGCATCATGACCGCCGATCCCCGCATCTGCCCCGACGCCCTGCGCGTCAAGGTCATCAGCTTCGAAGAGGCAGCCGAGCTGGCTTACTTCGGCGCCAAGGTGCTGCATCCGGCCACCATTCTGCCGGCGGTTAAAAAGAACATCCCGGTGCTGGTGCTGAACAGCCGCAACGCCGCCTGCGAGGGCACGCGCATCACCTCGCTGGCGCCGCACTGCAAGAGCCCCTTCAAGTCCATCGCCGTCAAAAAACGGCTCAGCATCATCGACGTGGTGGCCAGCCGCATGTTGATGACCCACGGCTACATGAAGGAGATATTCTCGATCTTCGACAATCACCGCTGCGCCGTCGATATGGTCTCGACCAGCGAGGTCTCGGTCTCGCTGACCGTGGACTCGAACGACAATCTGCCCGCCATCGCCGCCGACCTGAGCAAGCTGGCCGACGTGAAATACGAAGGCAAGAAGGCGCTGATTTGCATGGTCGGCGAAGACATCCGCGGCAAGAACGGCATGGCCGCGCAGGTTTTTACCGCCATCCGCCACATCAACGTCCGGATGATCTCGCAGGGCGCCAGCGAGATCAACATGAGCTTCATGATCGACGAAGACGATGCAGACGAGGCCGTGCGCTCGCTCCACGCCGCCTTCTTCAAGGACCCCGATCCGGTTATCTTCGACGTCGAGGCGCGAAAGCCTTTGACAGCTTCCAGCTATTAGCTTATAGCTATTAGCTCTTTGCGGATGGTGGATCGTACAGTGACCGTAAGGTCCGGTAATACTTCCTCGAATTCTGGGTGCCCCAGGTCCGATTTTGGGACCTGGGTTAACTTGAACTCAATGTACGAGATCATTTGGTCACAGACCTGGTGCTGCGTTTGGATGTTTTCGTGCTTTCCCAGGTCCCCAAATGCGAGGGACCTGGGACACCAGGGCCAATAGCTAGGAGCTAAGAGGTAAAAGCTAAGAGCTGAAACGAGGTTCACCATGCTCATTCTTGTTCTAGGCAAAGGAAAAACCGGCAGCCTGGTTGCCGAGGTCGCCCGCGAGCGGGGCCACGGCGTCCGCGCGCTCGACATTACTGAGAACCAGCACGCCTCCGCGCTCACCGCGCCCAATCTGGCCGGCATAGACGTAGTCATCGACTTCACCGCTCCCGAAGCCGCGGTGGAGAACATGCGCGCCGTGCTGGCCCTGGGCGGCCGCATCGTCGTCGGCACCACCGGCTGGTACGCGCATTTGGATGAGATGCGGTCCAAGGCGCAAAAGGGAGGGGCGCTGCTGTACGGAACCAACTTCTCCATCGGCGTGCAAAAGTTCTTCCGCCTGACCGCCGAGCTGGCCAGGCTCGAAGGTTACTCGTTCTCGATCGGCGAGACCCACCACGTCTCCAAGCTCGACGCCCCCTCCGGCACCGCCATCACCCTGCGGCAGATCGTGGAAGCCGCGCAGCCCGGCGCCAAGGTCGAGATCGCCTCGCACCGGGTGGGCGACGCCAAGGGCGAGCACACCGTTACCGCCGCCGGCCCCGACGACGTTCTGGAGTTGCGCCACAACATCCTCAACCGCCACGGGCTGGCTTTGGGCGCCGTGCGCGCAGCCGAGTGGCTGGCGGGCAAGTCCGGCGCCTACGACTTCCGCGAGATCTTCGACCAGCTGTAAATCCGCACCCACGCGCCACCGGGCCGCCAGCCTGAGGAAAAAGGATGGGTGGATGGGGCTTAGGCTTTCAGGGGGGACTCCAAACATCCCTTCTGTGGTATAATCTCGTTGTGCGCCCGAAGAAGCAGCCGGTTCGAACTACGATGCTGGAGGAGCATCGCCTCAAGGGGAACAGGAAAGGGGCGGTCTTAAAAGAGCAAGTGTGGTTCGAGGATGGGCGGGTGGTTGCTTACAGTCTGGCGTATATCAACCTGAGGCGCTGCCCAGCAGACAACGGCCGCGTTCTGGGCTACGACAACAGCCGCGATTATCACCGCCGGCATTTCATGGGAAAGGTGGAAGAGGTGGATTTCACGACCTACGCAGCCCTGGCCGACCGGATTATTCAGGAAGTCCACGATCCCTGGAGGGTCGAAGATGAACAAGAGTAAGGTCAACATCGGGACAGGCGACGCCAGGGGGTTCTTCAGCCGCGTGCGCGGTCACGCCGCAAAACTCGACCGCAGCGAAACCATTCCTGCGGAGATCACCATCACCTTCGAGGATCCTTTGGAACTGCTGAACGTTCTTACCGCCGAACGGGTTCGCCTGTTGCGGCGGGCCAAGACCGGTTCGCAGCCCATTGCGGAGCTGGCTTCCGGACTCAAGCGGGATGTGCGGGCAGTCAGCCGCGACGTGGTCCGGCTTGAGAAAGCCGGATTGCTCCGCACAAGCCATCGGATCAATCCCGGACATGGCCGGCACAAGGTGGTGGAACCGGTCGCCAGGGAGTACAACCTGACCGCCAGCCTGTGACGCGGGATGCTACTCCCACAGCGCCGCGGCCTGGCCTTGGGCGCCGTCCGCGCCGCCGAGTGGCTAATGGGCAAATCCGGCGCTTACGACTTCCGCGAAATCTTCCATCAGTTGTGAGTCCGCCGGCCGGCTGATCTGGGCGGAAACAGCGCCAGCAAGAAGAAGCCAGTTTAGACTGCGAAGCCGCCCCGAGTCCCGCTGGCCCGCCCCCCGCCGCATGATTTACCCTCAAAGACGGTATGAAACTCACGCACTCGCTTCTCATTCCCACTCTGACGGCGGTCTTTGCCGCCTTCAGCGCCCTCCCTGCCGTGGCCCAGCAGTCGGCCAAGCCGGCCGAAGATCTGCCCGATGCACCTCAGGCGACTCCCGCCGCGCTCGTTCATCCCAATGGGCCCTCCGTGATCTTCGAAACCTCCATGGGCCGGATCACCTGCCAGTTCTATCAGCAAGAGGCTCCTTTGGCGGTCGCCAACTTCATCGCCCTGGCCGAGGGTACAAAGGACTGGATCGATCCCGGCACCGGGAAGAATCAGCACAACAAACGGTACTATGACGGCACTATCTTTCATCGGGTCATTCCGGGATTCATGATCCAGGGAGGAGATCCCAGCGGGACCGGCAGGGGCGATCCAGGGTACGCCTTCAAGGATGAGATGAATCCGAACCTGAACTTCGACAAGCCGGGAAAGCTAGCTATGGCCAACTCCGGACCCAACACCAACGGCAGCCAGTTCTTCATCACCGAGCAGCCCTACGAATTTGGCAACCAGCACTATACGCTCTTTGGCCAGTGCGACGACCCCGGTGTGCAGGTGGTAGCGGCCATCGCCCGCGTCCAACGCGATAGCGATGACAGACCGCTGACGCCGGTGGTGCTGAACAAGGTCACCATCGTCCGCGAAGGCCAGTCAATGCCGGCCAAGCCAGATGCCGCCGCGCCGACGTCGAAGAGAATCTCAATCGCAAGCGACATCGCCCAGGGAATAATCGTGAAGAGGGTGCCTCCCATTTATCCGCACGAGGCCAGAGCAGCTCATATCTGGGGAACAGTGGCGTTGCAAGCGATTATTGGCACAGATGGCCACGTCTCAGATCTCAAGGTCATAAGTGGCCCTGAAGTCCTGCGCCAAGCTGCAATCGATGCCGTGAAGCAGTGGGAGTACAGACCTTACCTTCTGAATCATGTACCTGTCGAAGTGAGCACGACCATCAACGTCCTCTTTAATAGCCAACAAGTGGTTCTGCAGTAACACTGTTGGATGTATGGGACGCAACTGACTCTTTACTGTCCATCAATCAGGAGCACACATGGCCCCAGCATCAGGAACCTACGCCGTCTTCACCACCAGCGAAGGCAAGATCACCGTCCGCCTCTTTGAGGCCGATGCGCCCATCACGGTCGCCAACTTCATCGCCCTGGCCGAGGGCGCCAAAGAGTGGACGCACCCCACCACCCGCCAGAAATCCACCGCCCGGCTCTACGACGGCACCATCTTCCACCGCGTCATTCCCGATTTCATGATCCAGGGCGGCGACCCAACCGGTACCGGAATGGGTGGCCCCGGCTACCGCTTCGAGGACGAAACCAGGAACTCCCCGCACAAGTTCGACAAGCCCGGCAAGCTCGCCATGGCCAACTCCGGTCCCAACACCAACGGCTGCCAGTTCTTCATTACCGTAGCTCCCACTCAATGGCTCACAGGCAAACACACCATCTTCGGCGAGGTTGTCGAAGGCCAGGCGATCGTCACCAAGATCTCCCTCGTACCTCGCGGCGGCCAGGATAAGCCGCACAAGCCGGTGGTCCTCGAATCGGTCGTCATCGAGCGCATCGCCTGACGGAGCCTTCATCCGCTCAATCTCCGTACCCTCGACCGCGGCTCGGGGTTCGCCGCGGCAAGCTCCTCGCCACCTGCCATCCCGCGTATCCTCTGCGCGACCCGCGCTGGGAGAAAGAAGCTGGGGCCGGTCTCCAGATCGCCGTGCGCGAGCTGAGGCTCAAACGGCCGCTAATCGCCGAGCCAGGTCGAACAGGGGTTGGGATATGATATTTGCATCCAGCGAGGAGTGAGATTCCGACCGCGCGGCACGCTCCATGAGCTAGGGGGAAAATGACCAACCAGCTATATTACGGTGACAACTTACAGGTTTTGCGGGATTCCATCCCCTCCGGAAGTATCGACCTCGTTTACCTTGACCCTCCATTCAACAGCCAGGCAAATTACAACATCCTCTTCAAGTCTTCCAAAGGCAGGCAATCGCAGGCCCAGATTGAAGCCTTCGACGATACGTGGCATTGGAACGATTATGCGGAGCTGGCCTTCGACGAGGTATTGAAAAGCGGCAAGAGCGAGGTTTCAGAGATGCTTCGAGCCTTCCGGTCATTCCTCAAGGAGAATGACACGATGGCTTACCTGACCATGATGGCTATCCGTCTCCTCGAGCTTCATCGCGTGTTGAAACCGACCGGCAGCCTGTATTTGCATTGCGATCCGACAGCAAGCCATTACCTCAAGATACTCATGGATAGCATTTTCGGCGCGGATATGTTTCGCAATGAAATCACATGGAAGCGCACGACCACCCATAGCGATAGCAAGACATGGAGCCGGGTAAGCGATAGGCTTTATTTCTACTCCAAGGGGCGCGCTTTCACATGGAACACACCGAGGGAGCCACATTCTGCCGAGTACATTGCCGACAAATACTGCAACGACGATGGCGATGGCAGGATGTACCAGCTCGACAATATGACAAGCCCTAACCCGCGGCCGCACATGATGTACGAGTGGAGAGGCTTCGCATTTCCCGACAAGGGCTGGCGCTACTCGCGTCGAACGATGGCAAAACTCGATGCGGAAGGGCGAATCTGGTATCCAAGGCAAAAGAGCGGCGGTCTCGATTTCACGAAGCGTCCACGGCTTAAACGATACCTAGATGAGATGGAGGGCGGGGTCACCGGCGACGTTTGGACCGACATTTCCCCAATTAATTCACAGGCCCAGGAACGTCTCGGCTACCCCACCCAGAAGCCACTGGCCCTGCTTGAGCGCATCATCCAGGCATCGAGCAATGAGGGCGACGTGGTATTGGACCCATTCTGCGGATGCGGGACCACGATTCATGCGGCGCAAAAGCTCAAGCGCCAATGGGTGGGGATTGACATAACGCACCTAGCGATTTCGCTGATTGAGAAGCGATTGAAGGCCGCATTTCCCGGCGTGGCATTCGACGTTCATGGAACTCCCAAAGACCTTGAAGGAGCCCAGGCTCTGGCCGCGCAGGACAAGTATCAATTCCAATGGTGGGCCGTTTCGTTGATCGATGCTGTGCCCTATGGGAGCAAAAGGAGAGGAGCCGATAGCGGCATTGACGGCTTTATCTATTTCAAACCGGACGGAAAGGCGTCTGAGAAGGCGATAGTCTCAGTCAAAGGCGGAGGGAACGTCAGCGTGGCGATGATAAGGGACTTGGCTCACGTCGTTGATCGCGAGAATGCGAAGATCGGCGTGTTTATTACGCTGGCGGAGCCAACCAAGCCGATGCAGACGGAAGCGGTAAAAGAAGGATTCTTTGAAACACGATTCGGAAAGTATCAAAAGATCCAGATTCTCACCATCGAACAGCTCTTTGCGGGAAAGAAGCCGGATATTCCTCTGGTCGATCCGTCGGTATTCAGGAAAGCCGCGGTCGAACTGAATGAGAAGCAAGAGGATCTTTTCGAATAGCGCGGAGTTTCGATCGAAGGCGAGTGGAGCCCCTGGCGCGCCGGCCTCTTTTCGACTCGCCGGCCGTTGACACACGAATCGCAACCGCAACGGCTACCATAAAGACTTCGGAGGATGCCGCCCCCAATGGAAGATGACGCCGCCAGTCTGCAACGCCCGAGGAAACAATTAAGTCGGGACCTGGTCCGCCCCATGTATGCGCGCCACTCGCTGCTGGGGCCAACCCCGCGCCACTCCATTCCCGAGGAAGGCATGTCGCCGGGCACCGCCTACAACCTGATCCACGACGAGTTGATCCTCGACGGCAGCTCGCGCTTCAATCTTGCTACCTTCTGCAGCACCTGGATGGAGCCCGAGGCGCACAGGCTCATGTCAGAAACCTTCGACAAGAACATGATCGACAAGGACGAGTACCCGCAGACGGCCGAGCTGGAGATGCGTTGCGTGCATATGCTGGCCGAGCTGTGGAACTCGCCCGACCCAGGGCGCACCATCGGTACCTCGACGATCGGCTCCAGCGAGGCTTGCATGCTAGGCGGCCTGGCCCTCAAATGGCGCTGGCGCGAGAAGATGCGCAAGCTGGGCAAGTCTGCCGAAAGGCCAAACCTGGTGATGGGCTCGAATACCCAGGTCTGCTGGCACAAGTTCGCCCGCTATTGGGACGTGGAGCCGCGCGAGGTGCCGCTCGAAGGGAACGAGGTTGTCACCGATCCGGAGCGCGCCGCCGCAGCCTGCGACGAGAACACCATTGGTGTGGTTTCCATTCTCGGCAGCACGTTTACCGGCGATTATGAGAACGTTCTCGCGCTGAGCGCCGCTCTTGATCGCATCCAGGAGCAAACCGGCCTCGACATTCCCATTCACGTCGATGGCGCCAGCGGCGGCTTCGTTGCGCCTTTCCTCCAGCCGGAACTCAGATGGGACTTTCGCCTGCCGCGCGTCAAATCCATCAACACTTCGGGCCACAAATACGGCCTGGTCTATCCGGGCGTGGGGTGGATCGTATGGCGCGAGCTTGGGGATCTTGATCCCGATCTGATCTTCAACGTCGATTACCTTGGCGGCGCCATGCCCACGCTGGCCATCAACTTCTCCCGCCCGGCCAGCCAGATCGTGGCCCAGTACTACAACCTCATCCGGCTGGGCAAGGCCGGGTATCGCGCTATCCACGAGGCTTGCCAGGAGGTGGCCGTCGAGCTTGCCGGCCAGATCGCCGCGCTTGGACCATTTGCAATGCTCTCCAGCGGACAGGATCTCCCTGTGCTGGCCTGGACCCTGAAAGAGCAGTCGAACTGGTCGCTCTACGACTTGTCTGACAGGTTGCGCGATCGCGGCTGGCAGGTGCCAACCTACAGGATGCCGGTCAACCGGCAGGAGACGGTCGTCCAGCGCGTCGTGGTCCGCAACGGATTCACCCACGATCTGGCTGGAATGCTGCTCCGCGACATCAAGCGCCACCTCGACTGGTTCGCCTCGCAGCCCGGTTTCACAGCGTCGGCGAACGGCGCAGGGTTTCATCACTGAGCAGGTTGGCGCCGGCCGGCAAATCCTCCCGCGTGAGCTGGTATTGAAGCGTTCTCATCCGGCATCGGGCTCGCGGCGCCGGAAGCTGTATTCTCAGAAGATGGTGCGTTTCACAGTGCTGGCTTCGGGGTCGAAGGGCAACTGCACAGTTGTCACAGGGGGGCGCACACGCATCCTGGTGGATGCCGGGCTGAGCTGCCGGGAGATCTTCCGCCGCATGAGGCTGGCCGGCGAAGAGCCGGGGACCCTGGACGCCATCGTCGTCACCCACGAGCATTCGGACCACGTTGGTGGGCTGGCGGTCACGGCGCGCAAGCTGGGCATTCCGGTGTACTTTACCGAGGGTACGCATCGCGCCTGGATGCGCTGGCTCAACCCGCGGCGGCAGATGACCTATGCGCAGTGGCTGGAACAGTGCCGGAAACAGGCCGCGGAACGGCAAGCGGAAGCTGAGGCCGGTCCATTCGACGCCGAGGGTGAAGCGGACGAGGCCGGTTTCATGGCCGATTCCGGGCCCGCGTCACTGGTTGGGGTGGAGACGGCTGCCGCCCAGGCTGAGGCCGATGCAGCCGACTCTGCGCTTGAGACACCCAGCCGGCAGAAGGATCCCACCTGGCTGCCGGCGGTCGAGTACTTCCAGGCCGGCAAGCCCTTCGAGATCGGCGATATTGCCGTGAGCCCCTTCACCATTCCCCACGACGCTGCTGACCCGGTGGGCTTTGTTTTCAGGGCCGAAGGGGTTCGCATGGCCTTTGCCACCGACCTCGGTTACATTCCGCCCAACGTGAGGGCGCAAATGACAGGAGTGGATCTTCTGCTGCTCGAGTCGAATCACGATCTGGAGATGCTGCGCGACGGCCCCTACCCTTGGCAGGTCAAGCAACGGGTGCTGTCGCGCGTGGGACACCTCTCGAACGAGGCCGCGGCCCAGTTTCTTGAGAACGGCTACGACGGCCAGGCGGCCTATGTAATTCTGGCGCATCTGTCTGAGAGCAATAATCTTCCGGAACTGGCCAGGATCACGGCCGAGCGCGCGTTGAGCGGCCGGGCGAGCCTGCTGGCCAACCGGCTGCTGCTGGCCTCGCAGCATGAACCGCTTTTGCCTATTTACTTTTGAATCAATTAGATTAGAATGGTGAGACGCGGGCGTCGCTTTGAGCCGGTCGAATTGGCGAAGGCAGCGCAGTGGGTTTTCGCCCTGGCGAAGGGGAGCCGGTTTGAGTGGTTCTCAACCGTTGCGCCAGGTGAAGCGTCCAATCGTTTTGACCTTTCGTCGCTGTTTGAGCCGCGCGGAACCATTGCGGTCAAGCACATGCTATGCAAAGTGAGTCTTTACGCTTATGGCAGGAACCCGATGCACCGATAGAGTCGTAGGCGCCATCCTGGCAAGCTGGCGATATGACATCTCCGGGATTTCTCCGGAGATGCGCAAGGACTACGAGCAGCATTTTGCCGAGTGCCCCCACTGTAGCGCCCGCCAGAAGTTCCACCGCAGCCTGGATGTGACGCTCGCCGTCTTGACCTCGCTGGCGGTCTTCTTCTTCCTCTTCGCGCTGGCGGTCCTCAAGCACATCAGGCCAGTGGAGCACATGGCCTTCAATGTCTTCGGCCTGGATGTCGCGGACACCTACCATATGCTGGTCTCGGCCGGCATTGCCGGGCTCTGTTTTTCGGTGATTGCCTTCTTGCTGGTGCTTACGGCAACGCCGGCGCCGTCCTACCTGGGCGGCATCGCCGCCGAGCGCGCCAAGCTCCTTGAAGAACGGCTTCCCGAGGCCATCAAATCGCTGCGACCGCGGTAGAACCGCTTCTGCCACCGCGAAGTTCCTGGGCCTCCCGCATGCGGGAGGCCCAGGTGCATCAGGCGGAGAATCCGTGCCGCGATGCGATTCCAGTCTCTGCAAGAACGGTGATTCATTCCGTCGCAGAATGGCGGATACTCCTACTGCCGCCCATCCGTCACGCCTTCTCTGCCAGCAGCCGCCGGATTCTCTTCTTGGCAATCGAGCCGTGGATGAATGAAAGCGGCCCGTACAGGCAGCTGACGCCTGCCGGCCAAAAGGGATTCTTGAAGGCCAGGGCGAGCGATAGAAACCCGATTGCTGCGCCAATGCCGTTGATTTCAATGGCGTCCCGCGTCTTCCGGGCCTCGACCGCATTGAGTCCGAGCTTTGCCCGCAATTTGTAGGCGTGAGCATACATCAGAGTGAAGAGCAGCAACAGAGACGCAAATCCAAGAAAGAACAACTGCACCAGTACCAGCGCTCCGTGCCAACTGATATCGTCGCGGGTGTCGCCGCCCATCAGGTGCGAATACAGGAGCGTGAAGATGAACTTGAGCGGATACACGCAGAAGAGAACAAGAAACAGCAGAACCATGTTCAGGAAGATGCTGTAGGGATCTTCCAGCCCGTAGCGGCGCGAATAGATGTAGTGCATCCGCCAGACCCCAACCAATAGAGCAAAACACGCGGCAAAAGGAAGAAGACCCTGCAAGTCCGTCATGAGCGCCGCGTAGCTGCGCGGCACCTCCAGCGAGATCACCAGCAGCGTCAACGCAAACCCAAAGACCACATCGCTGAAGGCTTCCAGGCGCGTAATCTCGCCGGCCCGCCAGAGAAAGTTCTCCTCGGGAAGAAGCCCCGGCCGGTGCTCCGAGGCCATCTCGTGAGACGAAGGCTCGACTGGCAGCGCGCTACTTGCGGCGATAAGCCTTTCTTGCACAACCTTGGGCGGCCTGCCGGATTTGCGAGTCATAGCACATTTCTAACACACACTTCCAGGCTGCTCAATGGATGCGGGAGTTCTCGATGCAGGCTTCGCTCGTTGCATTGATGAGTTGAACAGAAGAGCAATAGACGAAGCAGGAAAAGGCGAAACCGCAACTAGCTCCGCCTATGCCGTCCGGAGCTTCCTTCGGGCCTACCTCACCAGCGCCACGCGCAGGCTGCGCAGATGGTGAAGAACACGCGTTCCATTGGCCCGTTAACGACTCACTCCGCCTGTGCTCGCAGCCTTACTTACCGCCTGCTCGATTTGTGCGGCGTCTCCCAGATAATAATGACGAATCGATTTCAGGTTATCGTCAAGTTCTTCCACCAGCGGCACGCCGGTAGGAATGTTGAGATCCACAATCTCCTGATCCGGCACATCTTCCAGATATTTCACCAGTGCCCGCAGGCTGTTGCCATGGGCCGCGATCAACACCTGCTTCCCCGACCGGATGCTGGGCGCAATCAATTCGTGCCAGCACGGCAGAAAGCGGTCCACCGTGTCCTTGAGGCATTCGCGGAGGGGAAGCTGTTCCTTCGGAATGTTATGATAGCGCCTTTCCTTCCCTGGGTAACGCGGATCAGTCTCGGTGAGCGCGGGCGGGCGAATGTCGTAACTGCGGCGCCAGAGTTTCACCTGTTCCGCTCCATACTTCGCTGCCGTCTCAGCCTTGTTGAGGCCTTGCAGCGCCCCATAATGCCGTTCGTTAAGCCGCCAGTCGCGCTCGACGGGAATCCACATCAGATCCATTTCGTCCAGCGCGATCCACAGGGTGCGTATGGCGCGCTTCAGCACCGAAGTGAAGGCGAGATCGAAGGAATATCCCTGCTCCTTC
The DNA here is from genome assembly GCA_050014455.1 of Occallatibacter sp. Lineage (GTDB taxonomy): Bacteria > Acidobacteriota > Terriglobia > Terriglobales > Acidobacteriaceae > Telmatobacter. Next base: position 1,445 of record JBEKDH010000022.1, on the reverse strand, counting down.
ATCATCAGGCCGGCCTGTTTGGCCTCCTCCCGGCCCCTCTCCGACAGGTCAACATCCGTCCAACCGGTAAACAGGTTTTCCTTATTCCAGATGCTCTCTCCGTGGCGAAGCAGTACGACTTTGTACATTTCAAAACTCTCTTTCTTGGCTGCAGGATTTGTGGAAGCATCAGATTAAATGAACAAGCAAGCCGGACGCAATCTCCGCGTCGATGGGTGTGATGTCCATCTGCACGATGCGGCCGGCGCCGATGTTCAGGCGGCCGACTTCGCTATTGCCCATCTGCCCGTCGGGCAGGCCCACAAAGTGGTCGCTGGCTTGGATGAGCGTGTTGGGATACGCGCGCAGCAGCTTGTCGTAGTTGGGTTTCTTGGCCAGCACAATAGCGTTGTTGGCGGCTTCGGCGTGGTAACCCCATCCGTCCAGGATGGTCAAAACGAGAGGACCCTTGGTGGTGGGCACGAAGAAGACACCTCTGGCAGGATCGAAGTACTGAACTCAGGATAACCTGCGAGGGGCCTGCAAGGCGCGTGACGGGCATAATCAGCAGCCGGGCGTACCGTCTGCAGGCGTCGGGCGCGAAAATGGGAAGATGCAGCTTTGCATAAGTGCTTCACATCCCCACACAAATCTGTCATCCTGAGCGACCGGAGCGCAGCGCAGGGAGTCGAAGGACCTGCGGTTGCTTTTCGGCCGACTCCCGCCCAAGCCTTGGGCCTCTGACCGGAGTTCATTCGCTGCCAGACTCCTCAGCCTGGTTGCGCAAGTCCCAAAGAGTTGCTCCATTCAGCGTCCAATAATCTGTTCCAGCTATTGAATCTGATAGCCCAAGCCGCTTGAGTACGATTCCCGCCGATTTACCTAAGGACATAACTTCCCCTTCGAATATAACATTCCTGTCATCGTAGACGGTGCAGGTAGCTTGCGGGTTGTTTGTGTGAACCAGGACGGTGCCGGGTCTTACATCGATCATAGGGAAGCGGAAGACGGGTCGCTTTGTCTTGGCCTTCGCGAGGGATTCAATGTCGTCCGCAGTTTCCACTACTGTACGTTCATCCACAGAAACCTCTTCGCCCGATGCGATTTCCAGTGCAGCTTTCACCCGTTCAGGGAGAATCTTAAAGAACTCTCGGTTCTTCCGCGCCCTATACTCGGAGAACGCCGAGTGCAGGCGCCCCTCCACGAACGCAGCATCGCTCACGCGGCGTGCGTAATAGCACTCGAAAGGCAGCGGCACCCCGGATGTGTCCAAAGTGCTCATTCTTTCTTTGAGGTTTGCAGCTCTCCCGACCTTCACGTAGCCCGGCATGGCCTCGTTCTTGAGAATGTAAACAATTCCACCGTTATCCTCGTCGCCCATCTTTGTCTCCCTACTTATCCGAGCCCAACCTGAAACGAAGAATGGCAAAAGCAACCACAGGTCCTTCGACTCCGCTCCGCTCAGG
>JBEKDH010000021.1:0-33766 GCA_050014455.1 Occallatibacter sp. | reverse complement strand
CTGCTGCGCATTGCAACCACGCTGCGGTTTGCGGCCATGGTTGGGGAGCGCGCCCGGTTTATGGCCGGCGAGGATATTGCCCGCAGAAGGGTCGCTCTTCAGGAGGCTCTGGCTACCGCGGATCAGGAGTTGCAGGATGTGCGGCACCTGCTGCGGCAGGATACGGCGACCCTCGTTACCCGCATCGAGAAGGATTTGAAGGAACACGTTGCCTCGGCCTCTCCACGCATGCGCATGAGGTTGAACAAGCTGGCCAACGAGAATCCGAACCAGTCGCGCGAAGAGCTTGGCGCACTGGTCGACCACTTCATGCTCGGCGAGATTGAAACCGTCTTTGTGGACTGGCGCGCACAGGAAGACGAGCGCATCCACCTGGAGCTGGCCGCCCTCTCCCGCCGCTTTGTGGAAAGAACCAACGCTGTGCTTGAGAGCCTGCAAAGGGCCGCCGGCGGCTTGTTCGATGTTCCGGTCTCGCCTGTGAACCTGACCTCCTCCCTGTCGGTTGAGAGCCGGTTGCATTATCACACCGACCCGGTGCTCCAGAACCAGCTTGACAAGCTGATCTTTGTGCTGCCGAAGGCCATGCTGCGCCGAGCCATTTTCAGCCGGATGCTGGGCTGCGTCGACGCGGAGCTGAACCGCAACGCCGATCGGATACGCGACGATTACGTGCAGCGGCTGGAGAGGTCCGTCGCCACCTTCGAGAAGGAACTGAAGGCCGCGGTGACGATTGTCGCCGATAATCTCCGCTTCGTACTGGAGCCGCGGACCGCGGGAGCGGGAAGCCCGAATCTGGTTGTCTCGCAGCTTGCTCCGATCATCTCCCAGTGTTCCGCGCTGGGATAGCGCAGCAGTCGCCAATCGCTTTTTTCTGTTGCTTCCGCCTGCCGAGTCGGCGAGCAAGCCGATCTGCGATTGCCGTGCTCCCATGGGACGGCACACTCCGCGACCGGTTCAAAGGCTCCTGCCGTCTCTTCCATCTGCCGTTCATGCCAAGCCGATTGGCAAGCTGAGGAGTCGATGCCGGTGAATAGTTCTGAATCCTGGATTGCCTGCCATGAATTCCACATCGAGGACTATCTGACCATAGTCAGATGACCATGGTCAGGAGTATACTGAATCTGCCAGGAGGGTTCCCATGCGGACGATGGCGGCGGGCGAGTTCAAAGCCAAGTGCCTTGGCGTGATGGCCGAGGTGAACTCCACCGGCCAGCCCGTTCTGGTCACAAAGCGGGGTAAGCCGCTGGCGCGGGTTTTGCCCGTCGAGGACCAGACACCAAAGGAGAGCCCCGAGTCGATCTTCGGCTGCTTGCGGCATATGGGCGTCATCACTGGGGACATCGTCTCGTCGGAGTATACGGACGAGGCGTGGGACCAGATGTTCAACGAAAAATGGGATCGATTTGAGCGCGGGGCGCCAGAGTGATTCTGCTCGATACGCACGTTGTCGCATGGCTATTGATTGCCCCTGACCAGTTGTCCGGTCGTGCCCGCGACGCGATATTGCAAGCTCGAATCGCCGGTGAAAGGATAGGCCTTTCTCCGGTTTCGTTGTACGAGATAGCAAATGCCGCACGCAGAAGACGGCTGCAACTATACTCTACGACGGGAGACTTCATAGCTGCTGTACAAGCCAAGCTGGATTTGGTTCCTCTGACAGCCGAAATCGCAGTCTGTGCCGCGGAACTCCCCGCCCCCTTCCACGGCGACCCGATAGACCGGATCATTGCTGCTACTGCGATCGTCATGGACTGCACGCTGATTACCCACGACGATCGGATTCGCAATGCCAACGCCTGCAAAGTGCTCTGGTAGCCCGCTACCGCAGCCGTTCCCGCACCTCGGGCCGCACCAGGTAGAGAAAAAAGACCAGGTTCAGCAGCCCCTGCACCAAACCAGCCCCCTCATGCAGGCTTGCGAAGATCCACAGGTTGTAAACCGCCAGCAGGAAGACCGCGCTCAGGGCCAGCGCCCAGGCCCAGCGCAGCAGCAGCAACAGCCCCGCGCTGGAGGCTATGAAGCCCGCCGCAAAAACGAGAAACAGCGGTGGATAATGCCGTCCTGCAACCACGCCCAGAACGATGACCACGGCCAGCGCAAACAGGTAAAGGCTGATGAAGGCCAGCGCGGGAAGGGGCAGAAGATCGCGCCCTGGCGGTTGAGCCTGGCCGCTTTTGCCGTCGTTGCTAGCGGGGTCCGTCATAGCGTATGCAGATAGGCCAGCAGATCGCTCAACTGGGCGTCGGTCAACTGCGTCGGGTTCATCGTGTTGCGCCCATGCAGAATGACGTTGGTCAGCCGCTCGTCGGTGGGCGGCGCGCCAGAGGGCATGGCCCTCACCTTGGTCAGCGCCTGCAACCCCGGCCCGTTCAGTGGGCGGGTCGTGGTGGGGTGGTGGCACTTGGCGCACTTTTGCTGATACACCTGTGCCCCGCGCGCCTCTTCAACTGTCCAAAGGGCCTCCGGCTTTGAGGGCGGCAGGGAGCGGCAGCCGACCGCCGGCAGCACTCCGGCAAGGCCGGCAGCAACGGTCAAAACACTCAAGGGAGCAACAAAGAAACGCGTGCGCATCTGCTATCGATGATACAGGCTTGCTCGGCAGCCGCAATCGCCTCGGCAATGCGGTCGATGGCCTGGACTTCTGCTCCGCTTCCCGGCCGGGGAGAATCCGGCAGAGTGCGCGATTTATCCTGACGCGAAGCACCTTTCCCAGAACGTGCGGTCTATAACTCTAATATGCCGCTTTTGACGAGGTAGCCTTCGATGAAACTTGCAATCTTCGCTTTTCCGCTGCTTTTCGCTGTTTCGGCGGCACCGGCTCAGGTGCCTCAGCAGGAGTTTACCGACCCCGTGGCGCTGCTACAGGCTGTCGCCAAGACCTATGCCGCGGGCGCTGACACGTTTCGCATGGAGTCGATTTCGGAGACGGAGCAGAATGGCGAACTCCAGCGCGAGTGGCAGAAGGTCTACCAGACCGCGATCAAGGGGCCTGGCAATCTGTACCGGATCGAAACCCGTTCGCCGTTCGGTTCCTATGTTCAAGACTCCGATGGAACCTACGAGTGGGTCTACCTGATCGAAGCCAAGGTCTACGTCAAGCGCCCGCTGCCGCAGGACTGGCCGCAGCTTCCGAAGATCATGATCAGCGGAATCAATGAGGTCGTGGAGGCTTGGAATATGCGCATGTGGCTTGAATCGGAAGCTGGCCGGTACAAGCACGCCGTCATGCTGCCCCCCGAGACCATCGTGGTCGAAGGCCGAAGCTATCCCTGTTATGTGGTTCACGTAACGAGCGAAGACCGTTCCGAGCGACGGGACAAGGACTACCACTCGGACATGACCTACTGGATCGACAAGACGGCCTTCGTTTTCCGCAAGCGCGTGGAGCATAATGACGGCTACCTGTTTGTCACTTCCACCATCCATATTCCTCACCACTACGACAAGACCACCATCTACCCCGTAGTGGACTTCGACCCGCAGACTACGGCGGAGACCTTCCGCTTTACGCCGCCGGCGGATGCAAAGGAAGTGCCGAGCCTGGAGCCCAACTTCGACGCTCTGCCGTCCGTTCATCCGAAGGCGGCGATGGCGGGCCAGATGGCTCCCGAGGTCTCCCTGACCGCCGCGGATGGAAAGAAGGTCGAGCTCAGCTCCTATCGCGGCAAGCCGTTGCTGGTGGATTTCTGGGCCACATGGTGCGGCCCGTGCCTGCTCTCGATGCCCGGGCTCAATCGAATCTACGCGGAGGTCAAGGACAAGGGCCTGGCGGTGATCACCATCGACCGCGATTCCTCGCCGGAGGATGCCACGGCGTACCTTGCCCGCCATCTCTACGCGTGGACGAACTTTCACGATACTTCCAACGAGGTTTTCAAGGCCTTCAAAGGGGATGCCATTCCTCTGGCTGCCTTGATCGACGCTCAGGGCAAGATTGTCTATTACGATTTCAGCAGCGATGAAGCCGGCCTGCGCAAGGCCATTGCCGCGCTAGGGCCTGAGTTCAGTTCGGTTGGCGGCCCTGTCGCACGCGAATCCTCCGCGACGCCGGGGGCTGACGTAAAGCCGCATTGATCCAATACGATGGGTTCCCGGTTACCATGCGAACAAGGCAGCAGGTGAAACAGTGACGAGCGATGCGGTGCGGAGAATTGACCACTGGCGATTGCGCTCGCGCACGCTGGAGCTGGGCCGGCGCACGCTCATCATGGGCGTTGTCAACGTCACGCCCGACTCCTTCAGCGATGGCGGGCTCTTTCTCAGCCCTGAGCCGGCCGTGGCCCGCTCAATGCGATTGCTGGACGAAGGCGCGGACATTCTCGACCTGGGCGCGGAGAGCACGCGGCCCGGTTCGCGCGCGGGCAGCGCAGCCGGATCAGAGTTTGCTCCGGCGGTCAGCGCGGAAGAAGAGCAGGCCCGCCTGCTGCCGGTCCTCGAAGGGATTCTGGCCGCCCGGCCCGAGGCGATTGTCTCCGTGGATACTTACAAGTCCGCAACGGCGCGCGCGGCTTTGGCGGCCGGCGCCGAGATCGTCAACGATGTGAGCGGCTTCGAGTGGGATGCCGGGATGGCAGCCGTCTGCGCGGAATTCAAGTCTGGCGTGGTGCTGATGCACACGCGGGGAAGGCCCGAGGAATGGCGCTCCCAGCGGCAACTGGCTCCCGATGAACTGCTGGCAACGGTGTGTGCCGGCCTGGCGGCGAGCCTGGCCGCAGCCGCCCAGGCCGGCATTGCGCCCCAGTCCGTCGCGCTCGATCCCGGCTACGGCTTCGGCAAGCGCTTCGACGAGAACTATGCGCTGCTGGCCCGCCAGGCGGAGTTGCTCTCGCTCGGCCGTCCGCTGCTGGCGGGCCTTAGCCGCAAGTCCTTCTTGGGCCGCACGCTAGCGCCGCTCTACGCAGGAACTACTCCGAACGCCGAATCTGTTCCCTTCGCCCCGGTCGAAGCCCGCGAGACGGCCAGCATCGCTGCCCTGGTCGCGGCCATTCTCCATGGAGCTTCCATCGTCCGCGTCCACGCCGTCCGCCCGGCGGTTGAAGCGGCGCTAATTGCGGACGCAGTGTTGGAGAACCGGCCCTAACGGATGCATCGCGATCTCCCGACCTAGGCGCGAAAATGCAAGCCGTTCAGGAAGACAGCGAGGGTGGGGCACGACCATCCAGCCTGGACTGACCCCCAAGAGTGAGACATCTGAGAAGGTCACAGTTTGCAGCCAATAGGGGCTGCAAATGAGAAGGAAGAGGTTTTAGACGCTCCGCTGCTCAGGTGATCGACGCGGCGGCCTTGCGCCGCACGCCCATGGCCAGGATCACCGCTGCGCGCCGGTGACGATGTCGCCGCCGGCAAGGACGCCGCGCTGGCGTGCGGAATGTACTCCGATCCCCCGATCGCGACCGGGCGGCGGCGGACGCTTGCGTCCCGCTCGCCCAGATCCATGCGCACGCAGCGCGCGCCGGCCAGCGAACCCAGGGTCTATGATTGGACTGGGTGCAACGCTCACGATTGATGCTCGCCAAGCGAAGGCAGCCCGCGACGATTCAAGCGTTCTACGCACAGAAGCCCATTCAAGACACTTGCTGCGGAGAGTTGGTGCTCAGATTTGAGGGCGGCTGGCTGATTCGTCTGTGGGGAGGGTTGAATTGGGGCCCGAGAATGCCGAGGAGCCAAAGAGCTTGCTGCGCCGAGCCAGTTTGGCGACTAAGCGGTCAACAAGGACGCGAGTTGCTCCGCTCGGCATAGCTGCAAGGTTGGAGCGCGGAGTTTCAAAACGCGTGGTCCGGGTCAATCAGTCGAGAGTCGCGGCAAGTCGCTCGATCCGCCGGCCGAAGAGAGTTGTTTGAGAGGATTTCGGTAATGTTTGGATATCGTCACACCCGCGTGGAACCGGCTGAGCGACGCGACTCGATGATGCGGCTGTCAGTCTTTCTCGCACTTTCTTGTGCGGCTTTCTGCGCATGCGGCCAAGCGCCGAAGCAACCCGCAAATCAAGCGGTGGATGTGTCGATAAATGCCGATGAGGTCCTGCTCGATCTGGTAGTTCACGATAAAAGAAGCAAGCCCGTTCTCGATTTGAAGCCGGAAGAGATTACGGTCACCGATAACGGTTCTCCGGTCAAGCTCAGCAGTTTTCGTTTTGTCGGGAGGGAAGATAAGAGCGAGCGTCTGATCACGCTGGTCTTCGATCGCCCTGGCCCGGTCATCGGCACAACCCAGCAAACGGATCCGTCGATGATGAGGAACGCGCGCGATGCGGCGGCGAGGATTCTGAAGATGGTCCCGGAGAGCGGCTTTTCTTTTGCCGTGCTGAGTGTCGAGGGACGGCTTCGTCTGCAGAGTGGATTCACCTCGGATCGCAAAGCGCTTGCACAGGCCATCGACGCGGCCACCCAGCCTGTAAAAAGCATGGGCGGCAGCGTCAGCGAGCCTGAGAAGCAGCTCGTTGCGGCGGCGCTGACCGGCGCCGATGTGTCGGGGAAGCTTGTTAGCAAGAGAGATCGCGCCCAAGCACTGGCGATGCTTTCGGCCCTCAATGAATCGGGCAGGATTGCGCAAGATCAGCACGTTCGTCCCTTCCTTGCGGGCTTGCTGGCTCTGGCGCAATCCCAGCAACAGATCAAACAGAGAAAGGCGCTGATCTTTTTCACTTCCTTCCTGGGAGGGCAGGTTGACTTGCGCACCAGGGATGCCGTGAAGTCCATCGTTGGGTCGGCGAATCAAGCCGGGGAAAGCATCTATGTCGTCGATTTGAATTCCTCGGATCTTCATACGACCCAGTTGAATGCGCAAACCGCCCAGGCCACGGGTATGTCCCCAGGCAGCAACTCCGATATAGCCCTTACGCAGTCCAGCTTTGGCAAGCCCGGCAACCTCATGCAGATGGGAAACCTGGGGAACCTGGCGCTCATGGATACGGACCCCAATCATGACGATCTGAAAGACCTGGCCGTAGGTACGGGCGGCAGTTACATCACGCAAAACCACCTGCAGAAGTCGCTGGGACTCATGATCCAGGACATGACCACCTATTACGCGGCTTCTTATCTTCTTCCCATCGAGGAATTCGACGGCAAGTTTCATCCGGTGGCCGTCAAGCCACTCCGTTCAGGGCTCAAGATTCGCACGCAGACGGGTTTTCTCGCCTTGCCTCCGCGAGCCGGCAGCGAGAGCATGCCGCAGCAGTTCGAGTTGCCGTTGCTGAAGATCCTCGGCGAATCGCAGCTGCCCGCCGATGTGAGCTTCCACGCTGCCATTTTGCGGATGGGCGATCTGCCCGATGGACATGTTTATACCCTGGCCATCGAGGTGCCGATCTCGAATCTGGAGATTCGCGAGGACTCCAGCACCAACCTCAGGTCGGCGAGCCTTTCAATCGTTGCGGACATCAAAGACAAGTCGGGCATGATCGTCGAGCGCTTCAGCGCGGACATCCCACGCCGGAGAATGCTGAATAACGCTGGAAAGGCAAATTACGGAGCCGTCAGCTTCCAGCGTCACTTTGTCGATCCCGCGGGACAGTATCTTCTTGAAGCGGCGGTTCTGGACCATTACAGCGGCAAAGCCGGCGCGCAGCGGATACCCTTCGAGCTTACCGGCTTATCGGGCAGCCCATCTTTGAGCGATATGGTTCTTGTCAGGCAAACGGAGCCGTTTCGCGCCGAAGACGACCCCACGGAGCCGCTCCACCATGGAACCGACAAAGTAACGCCGAATCTCTCCGGCGTGCTGCCGCCCGACTCCAAAGCAGTTTCGGTTTTCTTCACCACCCACGCAGACCCCCACGCCGCGGAAGCCGCCACCCTTCAGCTCCAGGTTCTCAGGGATGGAAAACCGCTGGGCGGCGAGCCGATGGTCTCTCATCTGGCCATGAACCAGGAATTCTCTTCGTTCCTCTCCAGCTTCTCGATCGACCCTCCCGTGAACGGTTATTACGAGGTGAAGGCAACCCTGAGCCAGAGCGGGAAGAGCGCGGACGCTCGCGCTGCCTTCATCCTGGCGGGAGTCCAGCCGGGGAGCGAGAAGCCGGGGGCGGCGGAGGACGATCCACCCGCATCGCCACGCTCGGCCGGTCCGCTCGTCATTACCATCCCGGCAAACCCCCTTCAGCGTCCGGCGCCGGAGGAACTCAAATCCATCCTTGCGGATGCGACAAAATACGCCATGGAGTACAGAAGCTCACTGCCCAACCTCATGTGCGAACAGGTGACCAACCGGTCGTTCTCTCTGAATGGCGCCGCGCAGTGGAAGCACAAAGACAAGTTCACTGAATTACTGACGTATTTCAATCATGAGGAAAACCGGATCATGCTGGAACAAGAGCTGAACGGCTCGACGAGCCACGACCAAACGGGAGACAGCAAAGGCGTGATCTCGGCAGGAGAGTTCGGCGCTGCTTTCTCAGGCCTGTTCCGGCCTGAGTCGAAGGCAGACTTCGAATGGAAGGAAACCGGCGTGCTCGGGGACGGGTCGGTGCAGATCTTCGACTATCGCGTGGCCCGCGAAAACTCCATCTTCAATCTGCGGGCAAGCTCGAACGATGTTGTGAAAGTCGGCTATCACGGCCAGGTCTTCATTGACAACGCCACCCGCGCTGTTCGCCGCATCACCGAGGTGGTGGACGAGGTACCGGACAAGTTTCCGATCCGGGGGGTCTCGGTCAGCGTGGACTACGACTATATCGCGATCAACAATCACGACTATATGCTGCCGGTTGGCGCACAAGTCCTGCTCAAGAAGGGCCATCGCGAGCAGGACCTGAATGAAATCGAATATCGCAACTTCCGCCGTTTCGGTTCGAATGCGCGAATCCTCGATTACAAGCCGGTTGCAAATCCGTGAGCCATGCGCGCGGAAGACGGCGGAAATCGACATGCAATGATTACCAGCCAGTTGAGAGCAATCAGTCCGGCTCATGCCGGGGCAATGCTCCAAGAAGCCTGATGAGTTCCTTCAAGTCCGTTGATTTTACAGGCTTTATCGGTATGGCTGAAGCCGCGCCCTGACAAAGAACCCTGTCTTCCGCAGACTGGATTGCCTCTTTCGAGATGACTATTTCCAGGAGTTCCGCGCGGCATGAAAAGCAGAGCCGATCATGTTAGCATTGCAGCCGCGAGGTGAGCCGTGCAAATTGGTTTGGCACTCTTCTGTCTGGTGATTGCAATCTATTCGGCGAGGGTCTGGCGCCAGAGCCCGGCCTATTCGCTGAAGTCTGTGGTCGGGGCCATTGTAGCCCTGGTGACGGGGCTGGCGCTGGTGGTCGTGCTTGTGCTGGAGATCGCGAACCATACGCCCAGCCAGTCGCCCGGAGTAGTCGTCCTGTGCTGCGTGGTCGTGATTGCGGCGGTAGTGCTGGGCCTGGCAGCGGCCATCGTGCGCATCACCGACGGAAGGGCCGCCAGGCCGCCCGCGGGGACGAAGCCGTTGAATCGCCACCGGCGCAAGCTCTATCCCTGGCTGTGGGTGATGGGGATCATTTTGTTGCTGCTGATCGTCTGGGCCAATCTGGCGGGACCTGCGGACGCGGATGCTCTCTTTGTCATGGCTGGTTTTGTGCTGGTGGTCGGCGCCAGCATCCTGGGCGGTCTCTACCTGAAAGCCCGGCGCACCGACCTGGCCATTGCGGCCCTCAAGTGCGATTTCTGGGTGCATTGGCAGCAGGGGCCGGGGCAGGGCGAGAGCTGGCTCGGTCCCGCCGGGCTATTGGCCAGGGACGAGTTCATGCCCTGGCTTTCTTCTGGCACCTATCTGAAGGAGGCTCGCGCCGAAGGTCTCGGCTCGGGGTATCTGCTCTTCACCTTTGCAAAGTATCCCAGCGCGGACGAGAGGATTCGCGTTCTCGTCCCCGCGGGCCGGGAGAGCGAACTGGAAGCGCTCGAAGCAAAGCTGCGCGCGCGCTGCCCCAAGGCCCGCATCGGCTTCGGCATGCCCACCGCTTGAGGCAGAGTCGATTCCCGGCGCCTGAGTTGCTTGACCGCGGGAGAGCAGAATGCAACGTCTGGACCTGGAAGCATGGACCTGCTGTTTGATCCGGTCTTCAACCGGTGCGATTGCAGCCCGCCCTTGCCGCTAAAAGCAAGTACGCGGCTAGGGTAGGGCGCCCGACGCCCATAACTGTGCCGAATTGAGGCCCCGAGATGTGGCCGTTCGCCGTAAAAAAACACTTGACATATTCCGATATAGGAATGTAACGTTCCGATATGGCAAGAGCAAGCACCACTTCGGATGCGTTCAACGCAGTTGCCGAGCCCCGCCGGCGGGAGATTTTGAGCTATCTGGCCCGAGCCGAGCGGCCCGTAGGAGAGATTGTGACGGCCCTCGGTCTTGAGCAGCCTTCGGTCTCGAAGCACCTGCGCGTGCTGCGCGACGTGGGGCTGGTGAGGATGCGCTGCCAGGGCCGCCAGAAGATGTACCGGATCAACGCCGAAGCAATACGCCCCTTGCACGAGTGGGCCGAAAGCTTCGAGCGTTACTGGCAGCACCAGTTAAATCGAACGAAGGAACGAGCGGAAGCCATGGTCCAACAGGACCCAGCAGAGTTGAAATCCCCAAACCTAATTCCAAAGGAGAGATCATGATTTCCACCGAAAAGACCCTCGAAGACATCACCTTTACGCTGAATCAGGAGATCCACGTGAAGGCGCCGCTGGATACAACCTTTGCCGCGCTGCTGGAGCAACTGGGGCCCGGCAATGAGACACATGAAGGCAAATCTCTCCATCTGAAGATAGAAGCGTGGCCCGGCGGCAGGTGGTACCGCGACCTGGGCGACGGCAACGGGCATTTCTGGGCGGTTGTCCAGGCCATCAAGCGGCCCACGCTGCTGGAGTTCGCCGGCCCGATCTTCGCCTCCTTCCCGCTGGTCAACAACGTGCAATACCGGCTGAAGGAGGTCGAGGGTGGAACCTTGATCGTCTTCCGGCACACCGCGCTCGGCCTGCTCACCGAAGATCACAAGGCGGAGATGCCCAAGGGCTGGGCCTCGATGCACGAACGCGTTCGCCGGTTCGCCGAGGCCGGCTGATGGCAGCCCGCACCGCAGTCAACGAGCTGCTAGTGGGGTGAGGCCCATGTGCCCCGTGGGCATAACAGCCGCAGTGCCGATTGCCGGCGGCGACCTTTCTACCGCCGGAACTCCCTTCGACCACCTGCGGTGGGGCCAACGGCCTTCGGCTTGGAGAACGGACGGCGTTGCATCCCACCTTTGCGGGTTCTTGAAGGGTGTACCACCCGCCAAACAATTTACAGGAGTCTCCCTTGACGCGCTATACTGTCTGCGACATTCCCGCACGGAATCCGTCGTGATTGAGGGGAATGAGGAGAATGATGCTCGATTTTAGCGACTGCCAGGTGGAATCAATAACCATCGAAGCACGCTACGAACCCGAATTCGCGCTTTGGGACAGAGCGGGAGCGGTTTGGACGGAAGTCCAGGCGCAGTTTCCCGAACTGCGAGTCCAGGCTGCCGGGCCGTCGCAGGTGGTTTTTGAATCTCTTGATACGCGCGCAGTGATCGAGTTGGAGGCGTTTAGAGCCTCCTGTCGCGGAGCCGACGCCGAACGGCTCGTAGCTGAGGTCTCGCAGAGAATGCTTCAGGTGTGCTCTGATCGACTAAAGCTCGCTGTGTTCAAACGAATCGGTCTCCGCGAGATCAGGACGCGTAGTTTTGCGAGCACTGAGGCGGCGATTTCCGCCGTCTGTTCGCTCCTCCCACAGCAGATTGCAGAAGGCTTGCTCGTCGGCTCAAAGTTTCAGGCCATCAACCTTGGAGTAAAACAGGAGGGCGAGACAAGCGGCCTGTCTGCTGCAGTAAGGGCAGAAGACCGGGAGATGAAGCTTACAGTTCCATGGGAAGTTAGGGACCGTGTCGCCGGCGGTACGCCCAAAGAACATCTTGTGCTCTTCGATAGTGACTACTACACGGTAGGGACGACGCGGAGGGCGGCTCTAAACATCGAGGAGTGGGCGAAGCAGGCCACCCGGACGATCAAGCGCTACTGGAAGGGCGTATTGAAATGAATAGCAATGTCGTCTCCATTGACAAGAGACGCGACAACCAAACGTCTCTCGATAGCCCGCAACCCTACCCAACCGACTCAGCGGTTCCCGCGACCCTGCTTGTCCTTTACGCCGAGGTTCCTAGTTCGCACCCACCTGAGACGACCGGCAGGATTTTGAGCGCCCAACAGCTCTACCTCGATCACACCGATGATTCACGGCTGCTCAGGGCGCTGAATCTGGTCGAACGTGCAAGGCTAAGCCTGCAGGATGCGCTCAGCTTTGATCCATCGAACGATTTTGTCTCATTTGACCAGGAGATCATGAAGACGCGAGCCCTGCTCCTTAAAGCTTTTCGTTATCGGGAGATTGGCGAAGGATACGCGGCATTGGTCAATGCTGTCATTTGGGCCTTGGCGAATCGCAAGCCCGGATCTCCGTCGAGAAGGCAAGTAAACGTCATTGCAACATCGTTGGATCGGCTAACAAATGGGCCGTACATGCATTTCGACACATCGATGCAAATCATGGATGACCTGGAAGAGGCCGGTCTAGATATCGAACCACCGTCTCTGGATATTCTGACCGCGGAACTCGATGATTGACTCTTGCTATTTGGATACAACAATCCTAGTTGAGGCGCTGTTCAAGACCCGCCCTCGTCGGCAAAGAGCGAGGGCAGCCGTTGAGGCCTATGCAAAATCATCTCTCCCTGTTTATGCAATTAAGGAAATGAGCGGGGGCGCCCTATCGAATATCATCTGGCTCTATAACAGGCTTGTTGAGACTCGCTCCTTGGCGAGGACTTACGAAGCTATAGCGGCAAACATAAGGAGGCCGAATAGGGTCACAACCTCACTGGAGGTACTTCAGGCAGCAAGCGAATCGATGACGGGGGAGGATCTCTCTGACGCCCGCACGGCGGCCCAAACAGATCGCATGCAGGCTGAAATGCACGCGTTGTCACTCCGGCGGATCATCCAGAAGGGTTGGCGAGATCGGCGAAGAGTTACAACTGAGGTCGTGGCGGAACTGGAATGCTTTCCGGAAAAGGCGCCGTATATTGACGAAGAACTGGGAAACATGACGATTGGAAAATGGGGCTGCCCGAGCAGAGTGGACTGCACATTTGCGCCTAGGCTGCGAAAGAGGAAAAGCGACCTGAGCTTGCTGATACAGGCGATCAAGGGTAAAAAGCGGCGCGAAGACGTTCGGCGTCGGAAGGCGCTGCACGCGCTCAAGAATACCCCAAACAAAAGATTCGATAATGACAACTGCTGGGGGCTGGGCGATGCCTATTTCGCGCTTAATTGCCCCGACAACGCCACGATTCTAACTTCCAATCCACGGGACCACGCGCCCTTGGCAGAAGCGCTTGGAAAGACCGTCACGGAATACAAATGGAAAGATGAATAGGCCCGGACTGTTTGGGTTCAGCCGCGATGTTCTTCAAGCTGGACGGTGTTGGCAAGGCACGCCGAGGCCGGCTGACGGCAGCCCGCACCGCAATCAACGAGCGGCGTGTTATCCCAGGTCCAATCCGCCGCATCGGACGAGACCTGGGGCAGCCGGCCACCATCCCCGGTCCCCAAAGGCGAGGGACCGGGGGCACCCTCAGCGTGGTCTGGAAATCTCACCGAGACCGGGGCCACCCGCCGAGGGAAAATGCCCGAGGGGCGAGAGTCGCGCGTTCCCACCCTTTCCGCAAAAAACGCGGAAAGGATGGGGCACCCGCATTGGTGGGAGGGTTCTCAGAGCTTGTCTGTAGATAGGTGGCGCCGACCTCCCGGTCGGCTGTAGCGCGGGCCTCCTGGCCCACGCTGCGATGCTGGCGGCGAGGACGCCGCCGGTACAGCCGGTCGGGAGACCGGCGCTACTTTGCGAATAGGCTCTCAGTCTCAAGAATTCAGGGCGCGTCACTCGTCCGTCGAGAAAGAACAAATCCGGACGGCCTGGGTCTGTGCTATCCCAGGTGCCCAAAGGCGAGGCACCTGGGGCACCCAGTTTCGGTGGTTATGCTCACTTCTCCCGGCATCTGGGGCACCCGACAGTCGAGAAGGAACAGATCCGGAGGGCCTAGGTCTGTGCTATCCCAGGTGCCCAAATGCGAGGCACCTGGGGCACCCAGTTTCAGTGGTTGTGCTCACTTCTCCGGCGCCAGGGGCACCTGGCCAGGGCCTAAAGGCCACGCCAATTCGACTTCTTTCAGGGGGTTAAAACCCCCTGCTCCCTCCGTGACGTGCGATTCACAACTGTAGTACTCAGGCCGCAGGCACAAATTCTGGTTGCAATTTGACTGCTCGCCGGGCAAGAATCTCGTCACGGACGTTGCGGAAGCCAGCCGCAGTCTTACATCAAAAAAGGAGCGGTGAAAACAGGAGAGCCATGAGCCATATACGAGTCCTCGTGGGAACGCGCAAAGGCGCATTCATCCTCACCTCGGACGGCAAGCGGAGGGATTGGAAGGTGAGCGGGCCGCATTTTGCGGGTTGGGAGATCTATCACATGAAGGGGTCGCAAGTCGATCCCAACCGCATCTATGCGTCGCAAACCAGCGGTTGGTTTGGCCAATTGATCCAGTGCTCCGCCGACGGCGGCAATACCTGGGAGCAGCCCGGCGTAAAGCCTGCCGATGGGCCTCCGGCCTGGCCGCCGGCCAAGAGCAACCGCTTTCTCTACGATGTTTCGCCTGAAACCGGCAAGCCGCTCACCACGCATCAGTGGTACGACGGCACGCAGCATCCATGGGAATTCAAGCGCGTCTGGCATCTTGAGCCCTCGCTCGGCGATGCCGAGACGGTCTATGCGGGCGTCGAAGATGCCGCGCTCTTCCGCTCTACCGACGGCGGAAAGAACTGGCATGAGCTGGCAGGGCTGCGCGGCCACGGCACCGGCCCCGCCTGGCAGCCCGGAGCTGGAGGCATGTGCCTGCACACCATCATCCTTGATACGGCCAATCCCGATCGCATCTATATCGCCATCTCCGCTGCCGGGGCCTTTCGCACCGACGATGGCGGCGTCACCTGGAAGCCGATCAACAAAGGTCTGGTCTCCAACACGATTCCCAACCCCACTGCCGAGATCGGCCACTGCGTTCACCACATTGCCATGAATCCCTCGCGCCCCGGCGTCCTCTTCATGCAGAAGCACTGGGACGTGATGCGCTCCGACGATGCGGGCGATAGCTGGCATGAGGTCAGCGGCAACCTGCCCACCGACTTCGGCTTTGCCATCGACGTGCACGCCCACGAGCCGGAGACCCTCTACGTCGTGCCCATCAAGAGCGACTCCGAGCACTTTCCCATCGAGGGCAAGCTGCGCGTCTATCGCAGCAAGACCGGAGGCCACGAGTGGGAGCCTCTGACCAAAGGCCTGCCGCAGCAGAACTGCTATGTAAATGTGCTGCGCGACGCCATGGCCGTCGACTCGCTCGATCGGTGCGGAGTCTACTTCGGCACCACTGGCGGCCAGGTCTACTGCTCGCCCGACTCCGGAGACAACTGGCAGCCCATCGTTCACGACCTGCCAGCGGTCCTCTCCGTCGAGGTGCAGACGCTGGCATGAGTCTCCCAAGCCTGACGCCGCTGACCGTCCGCGTAATCCTGCCCTACCATCTGCGCAAACTGGCGCATGTGGGTGCTGAGGTTGCGTTGCAAGTCGTCGAGCCGGTGACCATCCGCCGCGTGCTCGACGCGCTGGAGGCCGCCTATCCCATGCTGCGTGGCACGATTCGCGAATATGAGACCGGCGAGCGCCGACCCTTCCTTCGCTTCTTCGCCTGCGCAGAGGACTGGTCACTCGAGTCGGTCGATGCGTCGTTGCCACGCGCGGTAGCTGAGGGCAAAGAGCCGCTGCTGGTTATTGGAGCGATTGCGGGAGGCTAGAGCACGTTCACTCTGGTATTGCTTTAATTACTGCGTGGTGAAGGCAATGCCCCACGGCGTAGTCCCAGCCGCCACCGGCGATCCGGGGATTTTTGTCAACGCGCCGGTGCTGCCGATTGAGAACTCATTGACCACGTTGTACACGCCGCTCGGACAGTAGTCGCATGACTGGGGCACATAGACGAAACTGCCGGAAGGATCGATGCCGATCCTTTGGCCATAGACCTGCGCATACACGCTGCCGATTGGCGTGAACGCCCCGTTGTTCACGACGTAGGAGACCAGATCGTTGTTGTTTTCGATGGTGTAAGCAAACTGACCCGTGGGCGAAATCGCAATGGTATAGGCGCCGTTCTGCTCCACCATGGGCGACGAGCCCGCCGGCGTCAGCAGGCCAGTGGAGGCGTCGATGCTGTAAGCCAGGATCGAGTTGTTACCGGCGCCGACGGCGTAGAGATATGTCCCGTGAGGATCGAGCGCGATACCGCCCACGCCCGATGGTGGTCCGGCAATGGTCTGAACAAGCGTGAGGGCACCGGAACTCGCAGTCACGCTGTAGGCATAAACGTTGACAATACCCTGCACGTAAACAAACGTGCCGGCGGCGTTGATGACGACGTCGTCACAGAACTTCTCAGTGCCGGAAGTCGGGAACGGCGAACCTGCGATGGGTGTAAGCGCGCCGCTCGCGCTCAGGCTAAAGCCTCCCACGGAATTGCTGCCCTGGCTGGCCACATAGACGTGAGTGCCAGAAGGATCGACCGCTATGGCTACTGGCTCGTTCACCGTTGCATACGGCGAAGTGCCGATTTCGCTCAATGCGCCGGTCGAGCTGTCGATGGTGAAGACGTGCAGCGCGCCAAGCGCAATGTCGCCCACGAACAAAAACCGGTTTTGAGGGTCCACCGCAACCACAGTAGGGTTGGCGCCGACGGCGAGGGGAAAGCTTTTCAGCGCAGTCAACGCACCGGTCGAGGTATTGACCGAGTAGCCGGAAAGACTTGCGGCCTGATTACCGGTATAGGCAAACTTCGCCGTGGCCGTGGGAGTGATCGGAGCGGGGGCGATTGGAGTGGGGGTGATCGGAGCAGGAGAAGTTCCAGGGGCAACCGCTACTTTGCTCGCGCATCCTGCCAGCGCGTACACGCCGCAGCACATTGCCGCCGTCAGCCATTGGTTAAAAAGGCGCATAAGCCGGGCCTTCACTTGAACTCAGAAGCACCGAGACTACACTTCATTCTAGACCGTTCAGCGGCATTGCCAAACTTATTTATCTGAACGATTCCGGCACAGCTGTTGAATGGGTGTCCACCGCCTGGTCGCGCGTAGAAAACGCTGCCCGCTTCCAGGCGGCGGATGGCGCACATCTCAATCGGCCGCCGAAAATGGGTGCCCCATGTCTGGATTCCCAGACCTGGGATTCGGCCGATTCCCAACTGGCGGATGATGGAGAGTTGAGCTCTCCCTGGTCTCATCCGCCGCGGCGGACGAGACCAGGGGCACCCGGATTTGTGCTTGAAGGAGGCCTCCGAGATGCGGCCGCCCGCCTGGTCGCGCGTTTTGGGAAGAAATTAAAGGATATTGTCTCTCGAATTCGATATAGTATGGGCGGGCTCTTCCCCCTTGGAGGGCTCCAACTGAGACATGGAATGCCTAGGTCAGAAGGGTTGGCGAAATAGCGCCTTGCCAGCCGGCTTCCCCTTGGCGTGTTCTTTTGTGTCTCCAGATCATCGCAAACGCAATTCCCCCTTGCGGGGTCGGTTTCAGGTCAGAATCGACAACCAATGATGAAAAGGAGAGAAACATGGCAAACGACGTAACCCCTGATTTGACGAAACGCCTACCGCGCGGCGCAATCCCTTCGCCTCGCCACGAACTCGCAGCAGCCATGCCGCATGTTCCGGACCCAACCATTGCGGTTCCATCGAGTTTCCTGATGTGGCCGGTACAAATGTCGTCGTGGAATAACTACGTCTACGGCGACTGCGTTACCGCCGAGGAAGCCTTTGCCAAGGCTACCGCCGCGCCGCAGACATTCATTCCGCTGAACACGGTGGTTGCCTGGGCAACCTCTCATGGCGTCCTGAATGGCGCCAGCCTCACTGGCGTTCTGACGGCGATGCAAACGGATGGCTTCCCGTTCAACGGCAAGATGTACGACGACGGTCCCTACAACTCGGTCAACTGGACCAACGCCGCGATTTTGCAGAGCGCCATCTACAGCCACGGGCCGGTGAAGATCGGCGTCGGGGCAGGGGAGTTCCAAAGATCGAGTCCCGATGGCAGTGTCACGCCAGGGACAAGCGGTTGGGCAATGTACAACTACCCGACGAACCAAGGGGAGGACCACTGCACGAGCCTTTGCGGTTACGGGACGCTGGAGGAATTGGTAGCTTTATTCAAGCAGCATGGCGTCACCGTCAATGTGCCGGCCGGGATGCCCACGGGCCTCTGTTATGCCATGTTCACCTGGAACTCCATCGGGATCATCGATGAACAGTCGATGCTGAACATGACCTATGAGGCCTGGATTCGAACTCCCGTGACGGTCATCAGCGAGGGCCAGATCTGGGGAATCAACGCCGGACAGCAGATTTACAACTGGAACGGGACGAGTTGGACAAATATTCCGGGCGCACTCGTAACCATTGCAGTGAACGGCGGTCAAGTCTGGGGGATTAACAAAAGCCAGCAGATCTACAAGTGGAACGGGACGAGTTGGACAAATATTCCGGGCGCACTTGTGAGCATTGCAGTGGGTTCAGACGGCCAGGTCTGGGGGATTAATGCCAGCCAGGAGATTTACCAGTGGAATGGGACGGCCTGGAACCATATTGCTGGCGCCCTCGTGACCATTGCAGTGAACGCCGGTCAAGTGTGGGGGATCAACAAGAGCCAGGAGATCTACAAGTGGAACGGGACGGCATGGACGCAGATTCCCGGCGCGCTCGTGAGCATTGCAGTGGGTTGCGACGGTCAGGTCTGGGGAATCAACGCCAGCCAGCAGATCTACCAGTGGAATGGGACGGCTTGGACGCATATTGCGGGCGCCCTCGTGACCATTGCAACAAACCTGGGTCAAGTCTGGGGGATTAACGCCAGCCAGGAGATCTACCAGTGGGCCGGGACGAGTTGGACGCATATTCCGGGCGCACTCGTGAGCATTGCAGTGGGTTCAGGCGGTCAGGTCTGGGGAATTAACAGCAGCCAGCAGATCTACCAGTGGAGCGGGACGAGTTGGACACATATTGCGGGTGCCCTCGTTCACATTGCGGTTGGATGAATCAAGTGCCTGACAGGGTCGCGGCGGAACACCGTCGTGGCCCTGCGCAGTCCCATGAGAGTGCCGCTACTTTTGAAAAATCGCGATCGTCCTCGCCGGCATGAACCGAAACGCGATTATGCCACGGAAACGTTTTGTAGCCGCGTTCTTTCGATGGAGGGGAAGATGATTCCCAAAATGCCGCGCGGCGCGATACCCGTGTCTCGCAGCGATCTCGCAGCCGCGGAGCCCTATCGCCCAGTGACCGGCGCGGAAATCTTCGTTCCTAGCGGCGAGTTTCCGACGCCCAATCACGAACTTGCAGCCGCTGAACCGTATCGAGCGGGCGGCGTCGCGCCCGAAAGCTTCATCGCCTGGCCGATAGAAATCGGCTTTGGGGAGAACGAGAAGGCGAGCAATTCGAGCTGGGCGGAAGAGGCGTTTGCCAAGGCCTGCGCCGAACCCAAGGCATTCATCGCGGCCGATGTGGTGCTGTCCACCGCGCGGGAATGCGGTTCGTCGAATTTCGCCGAGTTCCTGCAAACGCATGGGTTTCAATTGGACGGCAAGGCCTATCTGGATGGGCCGTTCCATTCGGTCGACTGGACGAACGCGGGGGCTTTGCACGGCGCAATCGCCAATGCCGGGCCGGTGAAGATCGGCGTGGCCTCGGCGAATCTCACCTCTGGCAGTCAGGGCCAGGTCACACCTGGGACGAGCGGTTGGGCGATCTGCGGCCTGCCGGCGGGACAGCCTGAGAATCATTGCGCGAGCCTTTGCGGCTATGGGACGTTGGCGGCGCTGGTCGATCTCTTCGAGCGGCACGGGGTCAATGTCAATGTGCCGTCGGGTATGCCGTCGGGACTTTGCTACGCGATGTTCACGTGGGGCTCCATCGGCATCGTCGACCGACAATCGCTGATGAACATCACGAGCGAAGCCTGGGTTCGAAATCCGACGACGATCGTCAAGAGTCTCAAAGGGTAACCATCGTCCTTATCGAGGGGCCACTTAATCTCAATGGTTGGTCAAACCTGGGCTACTGACGGCTCATGCTCTTTGCTCTTCAAGCTGGACGGTGCTGGCCGGGACGCCGAGGCCGGGGACACCGAGATGGACGCGGCAGCAGAGAGCAATTGCGTCGCCCCACGCTCCCGTCGAACTGGAAGCGTGAGGCGACGGAACTCAGATTCTGCGGAAGAAGCGTGATTTGATGGACCCGGCGGCAATACCCAGACCCGTAAGAGTGAGGAACAGCGTGCCTGGTTCAGGCGTCGGATCTGAAATGAACTGAAATCCGGGGTCGGCGAGAGGCGCTGCGATGTAAACAAAGGACGTGGTTACCGGATCGCCCGTGCCGGTGCCTGGGCCGGCATAGTCGAGCAGCAACTGAGCAGGGGTTTCAGTGCTTTCAAAGCTGAAGCCGCCGAGGGAATCGCCGGGGTCCAGCAGATCGGTGGTGGTGGTCCATCGTACGGCCTTGCCACCGTTTGTGACAGTATCAGTCCAACCGGCAGGAGAATCGACGTCGGTCGGCGCGGCGGAGAGGAATCCGGCTCCCGGCACCCAACCGAACCAGTAGGTTCCGATGGTGGTGGTGCCGGTGTTGTTGAGGGTGATGGAGTAGTCGTAAACTCCAGGCGAAACTTGACTGTCGCTGTAGGTGGCGGTTGCGGAAATTCCCGCGGCGTGCGCAGTGGCGGCCATAGCCGTGACTGCCGCGAGAAGAGCCAACTTCCTTGTGTTGGGGGAAGAAAGGAACATGATCGACCTCCTCTTTGCGCCATTCTAGCCCGCAGCCGACCGTCGAAATGTCATAGAAAAGTCATTCTCCTGCCATCCGTAGAAGCTGTGAAAGAGGGAATCCCACCAGCCGGGCCGACTCTTGGGAAGGCCCGGCGCAGGAGCGAGATCCGCGGCCGCTTGCGCCACGATTCCTCCTCAGCGATCTTCCGGATGGATCGTGTTAGCCAGGACGCCGAGGCCTGGGAAGCTCACCTCCACTCGATCCTCAGCCTTGTGATGCCTATGCCGGAAGGAGTTCCGGTGAGGACGAGTTCGCCGGACTCAAGCTTGATGGCGGGGCGATGCAGGCGAGCAGGGCGGAGGTCGTTATATCAAGGCATCCAGTGTAAACGCCAGCGGTTCAGTTCGAGAATCGTGGCGCCAATCCTTCTGGGGCTAAAGTCCGGTTTGATTCTATTGGCTTTATGCAGGAGTTGCCCCCGCCTCCGTCCGGACCGCTTGTGGCACGGCACCCGACCAAGAGGGCTTCCTGACGCCCGGCCGCACCCTTTCAAAGCTGGCGAGGACGCGTCTGCCCAAAGGTTCTCTGGGCAGGCATATCAGCTTGCGGCCTGGCGCAGCCACTCGGCCAGCAGCGCGGCCACTTTGCGCGGCTGCTCATAGGCGGCAAAGTGCCCCGCATCGGGCAGCAGGTGGAACTCGCACCCGCCCGGCGCGGTGTGGAAGGCCTCCATCTCGGCCGCAGTCACGCCGGAATCCTCTCCCCCGGCGATGGCCAGCACCGGCACATCGATGGTAGCCACGGTGGGCACGGAGTCGGGACGCGTGGCCAAACCCGCCTGTACGGCCACTGCCGCCTCCGGCGTAAGCGTCATGCGCGCCCGAAGCTCGGCAACCATCTCTGGATGCCGCTCGCGCGCAGTCGCTCCAATCAGGCTCTGAGCCATTCCGTCGAATAGCCTTGCGGTTCCTTCGGCTCGCACCTGCGCGATGTTGACGGCGCGGCGGGCCAGATTGGCCTCCGCGTCGGCTTGCGGCTTGGAGCAGACGAAGACCAGTCCCCGCATCCGCTCGGGCGCCCCGCGCCACAACTCCAGCAGCACATAGCCGCCGATCGAGCAGCCGGCAAAGACTGCCTCCGGCGCCTGGAGATGATCGAGGAGAGCTAGAACGTCGGCGGCCATTTGCGCCATGGTCAGCACCGGCGCGTCGGGAACCAGCGCGAAGCCTCCCACCGGCAGGTTCCGGCCCAGCTCCGATGAGCCGTGCCCGCGCAGATCGGGAACAATGGCCCGCACGCCGCCCAGATCCTCGGTCAGCGGACGCCAATAATCGCGATCAAGCGGCGTGGGATGCAAAAAAACCAGCGGCTGCCCCGCCCCGGTATCCTGAAATCCCAGCCTGGCCCCGTCCCCCTGGTAGATGCCCTTCATATACCAGCAGGATACTCCTCCGAGGGAATCCCAACCCAGCCGGCCAGGTAGGCCACGAAGACCAGTCCGCCGGAGAAGAAGAACCCGATTACGGTGAAGACCCGGACCAGAGCCACATCCCAGTTATAGGCCTGCGCCAGCGCTAGGCAGACCCCGGCGATCCGGCGTCCCACGATCGGCCGGACGAGCGGCCTGCCCACCGCGAACTGCGGTCCTGTGACCGCCGCGCCGCAACTTGAGCAGAACCGCGCGCTCTGGGGCAACCCCGTCCCGCAACGATTGCAAAAAAATGCCATGGTCGATCCCTCCTCCAGAAGCCCCTGTCAAATTCAACATACGGTGAAAGGTCCCGGCCGGTTCCATTCCGCATCGATCCTGAGTGACGGCATCGACACCCGGCTCCTCTCTCCAGCGGGTCAACTTCAACACAAGATGACGAATGGAGCCGCAGCCCTTAGGATGATCTTGACCACCCAATGTTGCGATGCGACGCCGCCGCGACCCAGGTTGCGGCGTGCCCAATCCGCTGGTTGGCGGCAACCGTTGAGCAGATCGCATTCTCGCCAGCCCCAACCGCACAGGAGAAAGATCGATGTCCTTTCCAGATAACGCGACAGAGCCGAAGATTCTCGTGTTCGATGTGGGCGGGAGCCACATCGCTTGCTGCGTGTTTTCACCCTCCGACGCCGGAGTTGACGCCGAGCACCAGGCGCCCATCCCGGAACCATGCAGCCTGGAGGAGTTTTTGGCCATGATCGCGTCGCTGGGTCGACGCGCCCTGCCCCCGGGCGCGCGCCTGGACGGAGCCTCCTTTGCAATGCCCGGCCCGTTCGACTATGCGCTTGGCATCAGTTCCATGAAGCACAAGTTTCAAGGGCTATACG
Organism: Occallatibacter sp.; assembly: GCA_050014455.1. Lineage (GTDB taxonomy): Bacteria > Acidobacteriota > Terriglobia > Terriglobales > Acidobacteriaceae > Telmatobacter. The sequence continues at coordinate 10,566 of JBEKDH010000021.1, read as the reverse complement.
GCGTTTCATTGGCTCCACGGCTTGCGGCTTGTTTGGGTTGCCCGCCGGACCGAATTTCTTTTCTCAACGACGCGGCCGCCTTCCTTGTCGGCGAGGTGAGCGAGGGAGCGGCCGCCGGCTCGCGACGGGCCATCGGCATCACGCTTGGCACTGGCGTCGGATCGGCTTTTGCGGTCGACGGCCAGATCGTCATTTCCGGTGTGGGAGTTCCCAAGGGCGGAGAGATATGGGACACTCCCTACCGGGGCAGCATCGTGGAGGATCTGATCTCGACGGCCTCCATCCAGCGATCGTATGAGCGGCGAACCGGCCGGCGCGCCGAGGTGCGCGAGATTGCGACTCTGGCGGACGCCGAGCCGGAGGCGCGCCAGACCTTTGAAGACTTTGGCAGGGATTTGGGCGAGGCGCTGCGCGACAACTGCACGGCATTCCAGCCCGATTGCATTGTGCTGGGCGGCGGAATCGCGCGTTCCTCGCGGCTCTTTCTGCCGGCGGCGGAAAAGGTGATGGAAGGCCTTCCCATTCAGATCTGCATCTCGGCCCTGGGCAGCTATGCCCCGCTGATCGGCGCCGGCGTTCACTGGCGGAGTGCGTTCTGGAGATGAATGCGCCGGCCGAATCTTCGAGGGGCGCGTTGCGGTCCGCCCAGACGCTGCGCCATCCGTCGGGGATGGACGATGAGGGTTGTTGCAGCGGCTCACTCGTGTTCATCGGAATTACAACAGCCAGGAAGAGCTACCGGAGAATCTGCGCAGGATCGCATAGGGAAAAGATTTTCCCTTTTCCCTATGCAATTCCTTGCGCAATTCCTTCCACGTTTTCATGCAAGAGCCCGTGAGAAATCCGTAAGTATATGATTACAATCGTGTTATTTTGCATTGGAAAATACTCATGTTTGGCCATCGATGTGCATAGATAGAATCGCCCGGCTTGCTGTCGGCACACTGATCGCGCGATCTGTGTCCATCCGCTTCGGCGAACAGCAGGCAAGTTCAAGTCTGAGGTTCAAACCCCAGGAGGTTGGAGAGACAAATGAAAAATCGCACAATGTTCATGGTTGTTGCCTTGCTGGCAGTCGGGATGGGGCTTCCGACCAGCGCCTTTGCTACATTAACCACGTTTACGTCCTTCAGCGGGAACATCGGCCTTTCGGTTGACGCCGGTGGATCGGATCAGACAACTTTACCGAATGGTCTCACCGCGGATATCCCGGCGGGCTCGCAGATCATCGCAGCCTACCTGTACACTTCAACCTCTGGAACCGTCGGTGCTTCAGCCGGAAATCCCGCTGACCCTTCTTATGCTGGTGGCACATTCAATGGCAGTACCGTCACCTATACCGCCCTTCCCCCGAATGTGGGAGGCTACGCGGGTCTCCAGGCGGGAAGAACTGATGTGACCTCCATTGTCGCCGCGGAAGTTAACCCCTCGGGCAACAATGCTGTGGGTGGCGTTTACAACTTCGCTGTCACAGAGTCCAATACCTCGAACCAGGACGGTGAGGTTCTGGTCGCGGTGTATTCGAATCCGTCCCTGCCGACAACCTCCATCGGTATTCTCGACGGCGCTTCTTCGAGCGCCGGCGATACCTCGTCGATTAACTTCGCATCGAGCCCTGCGGGAGACACCGTTCTCATGTCGATCGGCGATGGATTCAGCTACGATCTGGGGGAGGTGGGGATTGGAGGCCAAACTTCCACCATCCATGTCGATGGAGGCCTGCTCACCTCGGCCGCCGGTAACTGCGACGAAAGCCAGGACGGGGGCACCCCCCCAAACCCCACATACTGCGCCAACGGCGACCTGATTACCGCTGGAGTCCTTGGCCTCAACTCGGATGGAACGGTCGACACCGCGTACTCCAATCCCATTACGACGGTTGGTGATACGGATGTCTCGACTGACCACGAACTCTATAACATCAGCTCACTGATCCTCCCCGCGGATGGGGACACGGTCACCCTAACAACCGTCAACCCGTCTGGCGACGACAACATCTTCCTGGAAACTTTCGATGTCAATGGTTTGGCCGGTTTCAATGCTCCGCCTCCGCCCCCGACAGGCGCGACCCCGGAGCCGGGAACGCTCTCTCTGCTGGGCCTTGGGATCTCGGGAATCAGCCTGTATATCAAGAAGCGGAGACTTTCCGCCTAAACCTGAACCGGCCCACAGCTGGACTCGGCAAGCAATGTTGTAAAAGTTGCAAACTCTCATGCTAACGGCGTCGGGCCATACCGTCGCCGTTAGCATTTCACATTCTATTCCCGACAAAGTTAAATCCGGCATACAGGACGGCCCCCATGAAAGATTTTAGAAATCGAAGCGAGTTGTGCGCCCTGATTGCCTGTCTCGCGGTATTTGTCCTCTGCTGTGGCAGCATTGAACTTCTCGCCAGCACTTTGGCGGTTCCTCCGTCCCGTCAGCCGAACCCTGATGTCAGCAAGGGACTGCAACTCCTTGGCGAAGGCAAACTGCAGGAAGCGGATGCGCTTTTTCAGAAGGCGATCGAAGGTGATCCCGGCCAACTCCATGCAGCGCTCGCACGAGCGCAAATTGCGTTGACTCAGCACCAACTCGACAAAGCTGACCAGATGGTCTCATCGGTGCTTAAGAACGAGGACACGCTTCCCGAAGCACACAACATGAAGGGCGTTGTTCTCATGTTGCGCAAAAACAACGAGGGCGCGCGCCACGAATTCATGCGCGCCATCGAGTTGCAGCCTCTGTACGTGACACCGCGCCTGTATTTAGCGGCAATATCTCTGACCAGTGGCAATTATTCCAGAGCGGCAGATGACTACAAGTCGCTCATCAAGGTCGCGCCAAAAATGCCCACTGGCTATCTCGGAGAGGCCGAATCACTGACGATGATGCATCGAGAGGCCGATGCGCTCGGCGTCCTTGAGGCCTGGAAAGCAGCCGACCCCAATACACTCACGCCCTATCGGGTGCTGGCAAGCGTCTACATCTCCGACCACAAGCCCCAGGAAGCGATCCATCAATTGCAGGCCGCACTCGCCAAAGCCCCCAAGGACTCGGCTAGTTTAGCTGACTTAGGCGCTGCCTATGCCTCATCCGGGGACATCCGTTCGGCAACCGCCCAGTATCAGGCGGCATTAGCGGCAAATGGGGCCAACACAGAAGCCGCCCTTGGACTCGGCATACTCGAAGCCGGGTCTGGCCAGACCGATCCGGCGCTCGCGCATTTCAGGACGGTATTGCAAGCCGACCCCAACAACGCGGTGGCGTGCAACGATATTGCATGGATACTGGCCGAGCAGGGCAAGGACCTGGATGAGGCTCTGCGTCTTTCTGAGCGCGCAGTAAAGCTCCGTCCCAAATACGCGGACGCCTATGACACCCTCGGCTGGGTACACTACCACCGTGGGGAATATGTTCCGGCGGTTACTGCGCTGAAACAAGCCAAAGCCCTCGCCCCAACCAGCACCGATGTTGCCGCACACCTTGGTCTCGCCTATGCAAAGACAGGCCGAAAGCATGAAGCTTTGAGCGAACTCCATCGAGCGCTCGATTCCGGTAGCAAGATCTCCAATCGCCCTGAGTTGGAGCAGTTGGCCGCCCAACTTTCCGCGCAGTCTCCTGGTGTTGTGCGTTAGAAATGATAGCGAATAGTAAACTGCCGCGCTTATGACTGTTGAGGCGGCATGGCAGGCGCTTGGCAGCTGCATTGATACTTGATCCTGAAAAGAAGGCGTTTCTTCAACCTATGGTTCTGCGGCTTGCCGAGACACTGCGCCATCCGTCGGGGATGGACGATGAGGGTTGTTGCAGCGGCTCACTCGTGTTCATCGGAATTACAACAGCCAGGAGGAGCTACAGGACAATCCGCTCAGGGAGCTACAGGACAATCCGCGCAGGATCGCCAAGGGAAAACATTTTCCCTTTTCCCTATGCAATTCCTTGCGCAACTCTTTCAGTTTTTTTGCCAGAGCCTATGGAAACTCCGTAAGTATTTGATTGCAGTCGCCTTATTTTGCATTGGAAAAGGCTCATGCTTGGCACCAGACGCGCATCTAGATGGACGTCTGGCTTGTTGTCAGCGCACACTGGTTGGTGACCCGTGCAGCGAGGTGTGTCGGCAGACTACATGGGTTGAGATCCGCGGATAAAATCCGAGAAAACCAAGCAGGTTTTTCATCATGCTCTAGAGACTCTTCGTAATCGCGCTTCTCGCGGCGATCCCAGCGTTTTTTGCGACCCCAGCCGCGAAGGCTGACGACAACATCGTAGCCAATCAGTGGTATACGGCGCAGTTCGTCTCTGATGCCCCCAGCCAGCTGTTTGGAGCCGGTTCTATTGAGTATGAGCTTGGGGTTGATGGGCCTATCCTGCCAAGCGGAAATGATTTCGCCAACTCGGTGCTTGCCCCCACTGGAACAAGCTGGCAGATCACGCTCGCGACGTCTGGCACCCTCACCGTGACCGACTTGGAAGCGAGTGGCGACCAGTTCCAGGTGTTCGACAATGGCGCCACCATGTCACTCGCGTCGAGCCCGTTCACTGTGAGCCCGCAAAATCCGGGGCAGCCGGGCTACATAGACGGCGGTAGCTTTACCTCCGATCCGAGTTCTGGCGGTTATGTGGGTGAAGACATCAACGACGCGCTCGGCAACGCCGAATTCAGCTCGGGGACATTCGCGTTGGATTCGGGTGTCAACGTGATCACCATTGATTACGTTGGCTCCGTCGGCGTTGGCGACATGGCTTTCATCGCTGAGTCCTCCACTGCTCCCACTCCCGAACCCTCCAGCCTCGCCCTCTTCGGCACCGGGCTTGTGGGCGTCCTGGTCACATTCCGCAGGAAGCTGATGGCATAGCGCGTCTCCTGCAAAAGCCGTCGATTGAAAGCCGCCGTGGTCAGGCGGCTTTCTTATTTTCCGGTAGCAGTATTCTGGGATTTCCGGGGCAACGACGGCCAACGTGGATCATGCGCGTTCGACGGACTGAAACGTCAGCCCCGCGGAGGTTTACGAGGACGAGACGCCGATCGCGCCCCCGGCGTAACCGGCCAGCGGGAGGAGCGCACATGCTGTTCACCTACAAGAAACGAGGGAGGCAAGAACCGGCTGCATAGCAATGTAATCTAGATCACAAAATGGAAGTGTTTTACCTTTTCCCCGTGCAAGTTCTTGCACAGTCTTTCTCGGTCGTCGTCACTGAAGCATCGGTAATAATCCATAACTATCTGATTATAAGTAGTTTACTAAAAATCTTCAGAATTGCGAGGTTGGCAATCGACGTGCATACTGCTCAACGTACGAGTTGCTGGTCGCACGGGCGGATAGGTTTGTAGCTCCAGGCCTGCCTTAAACCAACACCAAAACATTTTGATGAGGTGACACATGCACAGACTTGCAATGCGAGCCGTAAGAACCGTTCTTCAACTTGCCTTGGTCGCAGTCGCGTTGAGCGTAGCCGCCAGAGCCGATATTTCTTTCAGCGGGAGCGGATCGAGCGGCTCCCTCTCGGAGCCATCAGAGACCTGGAGCTTCAATTACGATGGTGGCGCCGCCGTGACCAGTTACCTGAATGACTGGGGAAGCCCCGGTGTTGGGGCCGGGGAGGTTCCGTCCGGCGAAGCCGTGGATGTTTATGGAATGGAGATTACGTTCACGGGCGGCGGCGCGATCGATGCGCCCTCAATCGCAATCGGCAACGGCGCCGGCTGCGTGGGGTCCACCGGGGGCGGCACGACATTCTGCACTGCGTCGAATGACATTTGGGAAGCAACACAGGTAGGGCCGGATAGCATCGACTTCCTTGCCCAGAATTCCTCGTTCTATCTGACTCCCGATCAAGACTACTTCGTAAACATCTTCTTCGATGGAGCCACGCCGACCGGCTTCAGCGGCGAATGGCTCACTGAATACACTCCTAACGCTACCCCGGAACCAGCCAGCATCCTGCTTCTGGGGTCGGGAGTGCTGGCGCTGAGCGGCCGCCTGATCCGCCGCAAGCAGCGGTAACAAGAGCGACAGACAGGCTACAAGTCGAAAGGCGCAATGCGGAGACTGCATTGCGCCTTTCGACTTTTGTTCCTGTTCCCAACCCCCCTGCTTTGCTGTAGCATCCACCTATGATTGCGGGCGTTTCGTGGCTCTGGTGGGTGGGCTTTCACGCGGTGGTGGCTGCGCTGCTGGCGGCTGATTTCCTGTTGCGGGGAGCGCTCGGCGATGGCCCATCGTCCACATTGCCGGGCGAGCCTGGGCGGGTCCGCCTGCGTCCGGAGACCATGGCTTGGCTGAGCACGGCGGCGCTGGCGCTGGCAGCGGCCGGTTTTGCCGTGTGGATCGCCGTCACCCAGGGCCGGCAGCCGGCGCTCGAATTCGTGGGCGGCTATGCCATTGAAACTTCGCTCAGCGTGGACAATCTGTTTGTCTTCCTGTTGATCTTTCAGGGCTTTCACCTCACCGAGCAGCGCCAGCACGATGCTTTGATGTGGGGCGTGAGCGGGGCGGTGGTGCTGCGCGCGCTGTTCATTGGCGCGGGCATCGCGCTGCTCAGGCGCTTCGACTGGATTACCTGGATATTCGGCTTGATTCTGCTCTATGCGGCCTGGCGGCTGGTGCGCGGCCGTTCGCCGGGTTGGATCCGCAGGCTGCGACCGGCCAGCGGGTCTCTTCTGCCGGTGATTCTGGCCGTCGAATTCACCGACCTGCTTTTCGCCATGGATTCGATTCCCGCCGTCCTGGCCATCTCTCACAACCCGTTCGTGGTGTACACGTCGAACATAGCGGCGGTTCTGGGCCTGCGCTCCCTCTACTTTGCGCTGGCCTCGCTGCTCGATCGCTTCCGCCATCTGCACTATGGCCTGGGGGTATTGCTGGCCTTTGTGGCGCTGAAGATGATTGCGTCCCGGTGGTTCGAGGTGTCGATCACCCTCTCGCTGGCCACTATGGGCGCAATTCTGGCGGTGTGTGCGGTAGTCTCGTGGATTGCGGGAAACAAAGAACAGGGAACAGGGATCAGGGACCGGGGATCTGCGACCAGGAATCGGTGACGAATCCGGACGACTGCTGCCTGCGCTTTATCGTGTTCGCGTTCCATTCCCACACCCGTCCCGCTGACAAAAGGAATGTGACGCCGGGCGAGAGTTCTCCGCGGCGCTTGGCCGGTTCCCGGGATCTGAAAGGAAACGGGCTCACAAGTAACCCAGGCGCAACATCCCCTTAATCCGGCTGTTACATGGGATTGCTACCCTTGCCTGAAGTGCGGAGAGAATCCCATTCCGCCCTTATTGGGCCCGCGCAAGAATCCAGCGCTATCCGCATACAACCTTCGGAGGTCATCTTGAAACACTCTATCGCGAGCGCCGGGAAGCGCCTGTTCGCATTGGCACTATCGATCCTCGTGCTCTTCGCCGCCGCGGCGCTGCACGCGCAGGCAACAGGTTCGGTCGATGGCACAATTCTCGACGTGCAAGGCAAAGGCGTAGTGAATGCCGCGGTCACCGTGAAGAACAGCACGACCGGGGCAGCCAAGACCGTCAAAACGGACTCTAGCGGACACTACTCTGCAGACGGGCTGCCCGCCGGAACCTACACGGTGGATGTGGTCGCCAGCGGATTTGCGCTTGGCTCCAAGGCCGGTGTCGTGCTTGCGGAGGGGCAAACCCAGCAGGTCGGCTTCACGCTGAACATCAGTTCGGCGGCGGAGCAGATCACGGTAAACGCCGGCATCGATTCCATCGCCGCGCAAACGGCGCCCAGCGGCGGCTTCATCGAAGAGCGTTCCCCGCAGTCGCTGGTATCGAATACCTACATCGAGAACTTCACCGCGCCCATTGCCGACTTCGGCGAGGTTGTCCAGATCGTTCCGGGCACCTTCACCACCAGCGCCAACGGCGTTGGACTGGGCCAGAGCAAGACCTATTTCCGCGGCTTCCCCGACGGCGATTACAACATCGATTTCGACGGCATCCCTTTCTACGACACCAACACGCCGACCCACCACTCGTGGGCCTTCTTCCCCGCCCAGTGGATCGGCGGCGTGGACTTCGACCGCAGTCCCGGCACGGCCGCCACCATCGGGCCCACCCCCTTTGGCGGCTCCATCCATCTGCTTTCCAAGCCGCTCACCGGCGAGCTCGACATCCGCGGTACCGTCTCCTACGGCACCTGGAACACCAAGCTCTACGATGGCGCCTTCAACTCCGGCAGCTTCGGATTGTTCGGCAGCCCCAAGAGGTCGAACCTCTTCATCGACGTGCATCACATGAACTCGGACGGCTACCAGAGCTTCAATTTCAATCGGCGCGATGCCGGCTCGCTGCTTTACCAGTACCAGTTCTCACCCAAGACGGTGCTGACGGGCTTCAGCGGCGTGGTCCAGCTTACCTCCAACGGGCCGAACATCAGCTCGACCCGCTGTATGCTCTACGGTGTGTCCGCGACCAGCGCCTATAGCTGCGCCAACGCCGATACAGCCAACGGACTCAACCCGTACACCGGCGCGGGGATCAAGTTCCTGCTGACCAACAACTCCGACCCCACCAGTTGGTTCGACTACCAGTACAACCACTACCAGGTACCCACGGACTTCGAGTATGTCGGCATCAAGACTGAGTTCGGCAAGGGCTGGTACCTGGAAGGAAAGGGCTACACCTATAACTACGACAACGGAGAGTTGTACTCGAACGCCGTCCCGATCACCGAGGTGACCCAGGCCCAAGCGGTCGCCAACCCCTCTTTGGTTCCCGGCGCATTGATTGTTGGCGCCGGATCGAAGGCCGTCGCATACTACGACGGTGTGGCGATTTCCACTTTGGGATGCAATCAACCGGCCGCCAACAAGGCGAAAACCGTCTATGCCCTTCCCTGCGGCATCGACAAGTACAACAGCTACCGCAAGTACGGCGAGACGCTATTGGTCACGCAGACCTCGAAGCTAGGCGTCTTCCGCACCGGGCTCTGGTATGAGTGGGCGGATACAAACCGGCATCAGTATCCCAGCGATCCGGCCAACGGCTGGGCGGATCAGGCGCTGCCCAAGTTCAACGAGTCGTTCTGGACTGACTCCTATCAGCCCTATGCTGAGTTCGAGTACCATGCAACGCCCAAGTTCAACATCACCGCTGGAACCAAGTTCGCCTATTACACCATCAAGGTGTTGCACCACGCCGACGATGGTTCAACCGTAGGTCCTCTTTCCTGCGGTACCCTCAGCGCTTCCCTCGTTCTAACGCCCTGCTCGGCTACCGTGACCAACACAGGCAGTTTCTACGCTACCCTGCCCTCTTTGGACTTTAACTACCGTTTCCGCCCCGACTGGTCGATCTATGCGCAGGCGGCAACCGGCAGCATCGTCCCTCCCAGCGCCGTCTACGACTACAATCAAACCGCGGCCTCGGCAAGCGCCGCCATTCCTCAGCTTTCAACGCCTCCCAAGCAACAGAAATCGACCACCTACCAGATCGGAAGCGTCTTCAAGGGCAACCGGATCACTCTCGATGCCGACGCCTACCGCGTCCGCTTCCAAAACAGCTACTCCAGCACTATCGATAACATTCCCGGCGACGTAAACCTGGGCGACACCGTCTACTACCTGCAGCCGAGTTCGATTACCCAGGGCATGGAGTTCGAGACCACGGCGGTTCTGACCCAAGGCCTCGACCTTTATCTGAACGCCACCGCCGGCAACGCTTATTATCAGGGAGCGTTGAATGCCGGCACCCAAGCGGCCCCCTACTACCAAGACGCTCCCCCAGGCCTGTGGGTGGCGCAAACCCCCACCGACACCGAGGAGGAGGGCCTCACTTACGACCGCTTTGGCTTCAACCTGGGAATCTTCAATCATCGCGTCGGCGAGCAAAGGGTGGACAACGGCCAGTATCACAACCAGGCCATCGTTCCCACCTTTAGCACACTCAACTCCTACATCAACTACACCATCCGGAACCACTCCATCTTTGACGGGACCAAGATCAGGCTGAGCGCAACCAACCTCCTCGACTCGCACAACATTCAAAGTCTCAGCTTGGCCGGATCGGCAGCCACGCTGACGATCCCGGGGACGACTCTTACCGATCAGTTCAACACCAACGGTTCGACCCCAATCAATGGGGCCGATACTCCCGGAATCATGGCGGGACGCTGCTTCTCTGTCACGGCCACCTTCGGCTTTGCGCCCAAGACACGCAAGTAGGAGAATCCCGAGGCGCGATTCGGTTCGCAAACCCCGGCCGCGACGGTGGAGACCACCCCACGGCGCGGCCGGTGGTGCGTTTGGCGATGAACGGCTGAGGTTATACACCCGCACAGAAACCCAGGCGGTTGGTTCAAGGATGCTGTTCGACGGCAACGTTGACGGAAGCGGTGTTGCCGGAGACAGCCAGGCCAAGAAGATTGGTGGCTACGCCGGGCAACGATGCGGGAGCAAAGGCGACAGTGCCGTCGATTGCCGAGGTAGCCGTGGAGGATTGGGCGGCCAGCAGCGGGGCCTGGGCGCAGACGCCGTGGGCGGCGCAGGGCGGGGCCCACGCATAGAGAGCCTGGTAAAGGGCGACCGAGCCTCCGGCCATGGGGTTGCCGTCGGTGTCCAGCAGGC
>JBEKDH010000020.1:0-35897 GCA_050014455.1 Occallatibacter sp. | reverse complement strand
GGCATCTTGAAAATCTTGGCCAGGTGCTGCTGCCACTCCGGCATCGGATGAATCTCAGCGTCCTTGCCTTCACGGCTGGTGATGTAAAATGCCTTGAAGTCCTTGCCGTACTTCCTGTCGATGAATGCCTTGAACTCAGCAGGCATTTTCAAGCGGCCCCGATCGTCCAGCTTGGTGGTCGGATTGCCGATGAACCCAAATTCCAGATCGTCCCAGGCCCCGCCGGCAGCCTCATTAGAGGTCTCTGACTCGCCGGCCGGATTGCCTTGGGGGTTCTCGTTCACGTTTTGCTCTCATTCGGGCCGCTTGATTTGCACCGACCCGGTGAATGTCCCAAATTGGCCCGCTTTGGCCCATGCAGACCCAGTATCACGCAAAATAACGCCGCGTGCCAGTGGAAACTGTGGAATGCCGAAAAGAATTTTTGGGCGGCGGGAACAGGGGTAGGCGAGCGATCTGCCCGAACACAAGTAATTGAGATTTTCTAAGAACCCCACCCAACCAGTAGTGGGGGGTTACTTGCTTGATTCCTATCATTCGGGCCGGGCTTGCGGATTCCCGATCTTCTGGAGCATACTTGTAGGCGAATGGATAGCGAACACACCCTCAGATGTTAGGAGCTTCCCAGGTTCGCCTGTCCCGTCCGCGCTCGACAACCATCTTCAACAGATAAAAAAAGACCAGGGCGTTGACCGTCAGCAGGCCGCACCGGATCCACGTTACCCGGCGCAGCACCTCGAAGATCTCCCAGGGCAGAAACGAGGCGGTGATGGCCAGTGTCAGGTACTCGGCCCAGGCTTTTTCGAGATACAGGCCAATTCCTTCAACCAGATCGAGAGCGGCATAGATAAAGACCACTTCGCCGATCCGCCGCAGCAGGCGGTCGGTCACCAGCGAGGACTTTTCGAGGATGAAGTTGACCAAGCGCACCTCGGAGTTGAAGCGCAGGTGTTCGGCCAGCCGGATCAGCATATCGCCGACATCCTTGTGCACCAGGCGCAGCGCGCCCACGCCGATGGCAATGAACAACAGCGCCTGGCTGAGCTTGAAGGCCGCAATCAGGATGAGCCATCGATTGCGGCGCCTGGGCTTCGACAAAGTCTGCGAGGTAGAACCGGTCATGATCTCAGGAGAACCTGGGCGAAAGTCGGCTGCTTCCGATTCGCCTGCTCCATCTTACGTTAATTGATGCGAGCCAGTTCGCCCGACCGGGGGAACGGGATCGTAGAGCCGCGTCGAGGGCTCGCGCCCGCCATCCGCCGCTGGGCTACAATCATAGATGGGCCAAGGCCAGATTTCACTGCGCGCTGCGCGCGGATAGAGCAAGGAGCTAGAAACTTTATGGCGATTCCCGCCACGCAAATGCGTCCCGGCATGATCATCAAGCACAGAGACCAACTGCACTTGGTCTTCAAGGTGGAGCACCGCACGCCGGGCAACCTGCGCGCCTTCATCCAGGCCAAGCTGCGCAACATCCGTACCGGTGCCATGTTCGAGGAGCGCTTCCGCTCCGGCGACGCCATTGAAAAGGTGGTGGTGGACGAGGTCTCGATGGAGTTCCTCTACAACGACGGCGACGACTACTACTTTATGAACCCCGTGGACTACGAGCAGACCGTGCTGAAGGGCTCCACGCTGGGCGACGCCATCGAGTACCTGACGCCCAACCTGCAGATCAAGGTGAGCTACCACGATGGCCAGGCAGTGGGCATCGACCTGCCGGCGGCGGTCGAGCTCATCGTCGTCGAAACCGAGCCGGGGCTCAAGTCAGCCACGGCGTCCAGCGTCAGCAAGCCCGCCAAGACTGAAACCGGCCTGGTGGTCCAGGTGCCCGCGTTCATCAACGAGGGCGAGAAGATCCGCGTGGATACCAGCGAGGGCGCCTACCTGAGCCGGGCGTGAGGCCCGGCTTTCAAAGTGAGCCGAACTAATTGGTCTGTAAAGGAGGGAAGTCCAAATGACCATCCCCAGCCAGATTGCAAGCGCCGCCTTTACCTACGGGCTGAACACCGGCCTTTTCAAGAAGAGTTTTGAGGGCTTGACCACCGAGGATTGGCTGCGCCGCCCCAGCGATTCATCGAACCACCTGCTGTGGATTGTGGGTCACGTAATCTGGGCGCGGGGCGTCGCGCTTGGATTCCTGGGAGCGCCCTGGACCAACTCTTGGGCGCCTCTCTTTGGCCGCGGAGTCAAGTTGGACGACTCCGCGGAGTACCCTAGGCCGGAAGAGTTGACGCTTGCGTGGGAAGAGGTTTCAGCGCGCCTCACCGCTGCCCTGGAAGACGCTTCGGAAGAAACGTTGTCCGCACCCTCCCCGGAACGAATTCCGAGCGCAGACGGCAAAGCAAGCGGAGTGATCAACTTCCTGGCCGGCCATGAGTCCTATCATCTGGGCCAGGTTGCGTACCTGCGCTGCTGGATGGGGCATACTGGCATCGCCGGCTGAAAATGGCTCGCCGGAGGCTTGCGTGAAAGCTCTGTACTCGCTGCTCATCGCCTGTTCTGTCTTGCCGGTGGCAGCGTGTGCGGCGGAGGCATCTGCTATGGCTTTGGACGATCAGGCGACTGTTGTCGAAGGCAACAATGAGTTCGCGCTTGCGCTCTATGGCCAGTTGCGCACCCAAGGTGGCAATCTCTTCTTCTCGCCCGAAAGCGTTTCCACCGCGCTGGCCATGGCCTATGCCGGCGCGCGCGGCGATACCGCCGCGGAGATGGCCAAGACCCTGCATTTCACGCTGCCGCCGGAGCGGCTGCACCCGGCCATGGGCGCGCTGCTGGCGGGCCTGAACGCCCCGCACGACGCATACCAGCTTCGCGTGGCCAACGCTCTTTGGGCCGAGCGGGATTACAAGTTTCTCGACGATTTCCTCAAGCTGACCGCGAGCGATTACGGCGCGGGATTCAATCCGGTTGATTTCAAAGGCGCGACAGAGGCTGCGCGGCTGACCATCAACCAATGGGTCGAGCAGAAGACGGATAGCAAGATCAAAGACCTGCTCCAGCCGGGCATGGTCAACCCTATGACCAGGCTGGTGCTTACGGACGCCATCTATTTCAAGGCCGACTGGCAGTCGCAGTTCCAGCAAGCGCAAACCGAGAACGAGAATTTCTATCTGTCCGATGAGCGGAAGAATGTAAAAGCTCCCCTGATGCACTGCACGGGCGGATACAACTACTTCGACGGTGGGACGTTTCAGGCCCTGGAAATGCCCTATAAAAGCCGCGATTTATCCATGATCGTCTTTCTGCCCAAAGATATGGACGGTCTGCCTGCCTTTGAGCAATCGCTGACTGCGCCCAATGTCCGGCAATGGCTCAGCCAGTTGCAGCCCGTGCCCAGGGTTATTGTCACCTTCCCGAAGTTCAAGGTGACAGAACAGCTCGAGCTTGGAAGCACGCTGGGGGCGATGGGGATGCCGAGTGCGTTTGCCATGAGCGCCGCCGACTTTTCTGGGATGACCGGCAACCGCGAGTTGTTTCTTTCGGCGGTGATCCACAAGGCCTTCATCGATGTGAACGAGGTGGGAACCGAAGCGGCGGCGGCGACGGCGGCGGTGATGGTGGGGATGGCGATGCGTGCGCCAGGCCCGACGCCGCCCCCCGAGTTCCGCGCCGACCATCCCTTCGTCTTCGTGATCCGCGACAATCGCTCCGGCGGCATCCTCTTCATGGGACGCCTGACCGATCCGACGAAATAAGAACCAATGGTTCTTGGTTCCTGAGACAAGCGCGCCCACCCGCACCACGGCCATCGCCGGCTTCGGACCGCTGCGCTCGCGATCCGGGGTGAAGTCAGCGATCTTCGCGCCCTGCTCGTCCCCCGGACCCCCTGTGCAAAAAAACCTTGAAAAGCCTCTTGACAGCTTTCCCGACTTGTGTGCTACAGTCGGTAACACTATGGCGAGTAACACTCCATCCGGTCACGATCCCGCGGAGCTGGGCGACCTTGAACACGACATTCTCCTGATCGTCTGGCGAATGGGAGAGGCCACTGCCGAGCAGGTCCGGGAGGACCTGGGCCGGCCGCTCAAGGACTCCACCATCCGCACCGTGCTCCGCCGTCTTGAAGAGAAGGGCTATCTGGCTCACTCGGTCGAGAACCGCACCTTTGTCTATCAGCCCGCCGAGTCCCGGCAGCGCGTGGCCGGCCGCGCCGTCCAACGAATCGTGGACTGGTTCTGCGACGGCTCCGTTGAAGCGCTTCTGGTCGGCATGGTGGACTCCGAGGTGCTGGACCGCGCCGAGTTGCAGCGGCTGGCGGAGCGCATTTCAGCCGCCCGGCAAGGCGTCGCCCATCCCGTTTCCGCGGATTCAGGCAAGGAGGCAAAATCATGATTTCATTGCTGATTGAAGCCGCATTGCGCACTCTGCTTGTGGCCCTCGCGGTGGCAGGTGGGCTGCGTCTGCTGCGCGTCTCCAACGTGCTTGTGCAGAAGCGGGCATGGTGTCTGGTGCTGGCAGCGGCTCTCGTGATGCCGCTGCTCATGCGTTGGCAGTGGCTCTCGGCCTTCGCGCCCATCCGCGTGCCCATGCATGACTGGGCGCATCCTGTGGATTCGTGGCCGGCCGCCGCGCCGCCCGCAAGCTCAACGCCCCCCGCCACCACGACGCTTGAATCTCCCCAAACCCTCAGGTTCGCGCCGCAGCCGGTGGAGAACTCGGCTGCTCCCGCCGCTGCGCGCTCCGGCGAATTGGAGCCCGCGGTCGTGCCGCAGGCAACCCGAATCCTGCTTCAGCCCCTCGCTCTCGTCTGGCTGCTTTATCTCTGCGTGGGAGCTGTGCTTCTGGCGCGCCTGCTCTACGGAATTGGCGCCGCGGTGAGGCTGTGGGCCACGGCTGAGCCGGTCTGCCTGACGCCTGAGCACGATCTGACCGCGGGACTGCGTCTGCGTTCGAGCTCGAGGATCGCCTCCCCGGTCGCGGTCGGGTCAGGCATCGTGCTGCCCGCCGATTATCCCCAGTGGGGTCGACAAAAGCTGCGCATCGTGCTGGCCCACGAGCGCTCCCACCTGCGCCAGGGCGACTTTTATCTGCAGGCGCTCGCTGGCCTCCACGCGGTTCTCTTCTGGTTCAGCCCCCTGGCCTGGTGGCTCAAACGCAAACTCTCTGATCTGGGCGAGGCGGTCAGCGACCGCGCCGGCCTGGAAGTGGCCGCCAGCCGCTCCTCCTACGCTCAGATCCTGCTCGAATTCGCGGCCTTGCCGCGCTCAACCCTGATAGGAGTAGCCATGGCACGCAGCAGCAGAATCTCCCATCGCATGGAGCGGGTCCTCAACGAACCGAGCTTCCGTCTGGCCTTTACCGGCAGCCGCCGTCGCGCCCTTCTGGCGGTGATGCTGGTTCCGGCAGCGATCTTCGCCTCCACTGCGCTGATCCGCGTGGAAGCGGCTGCCCCCCAATCCCCTGCTCAGATCCCAACGTCAGCCATTCCCGACGTTGCTCCGTCCACAGCCCCGGTTCCGTCTGTGAACCCGACCCCGCTCGTCCCGCCAACTCCAGTTCCGTCAACTTCAATGGTGGCGCCCGAGCCGGGCAGCGTCGCGACTGCCGCTGAAGCGTTGCAAACGGCGCAAGATCAACTTGAATCCGCCAATCGCCGCATCCAAAGCGGCTTGGTTCCCGCGTCCGAACGTCAAGATTCCTACGCCGTTATCTCGCCCAATCGCGAAGGTATGTCCTTCTCAGGCACCTGGGACGACCTTACCAGCCAGCAAATCGAAACAGCTCGCAAGCAGGCCAAAGGCGAGTTCCTCTGGTTTACGCACCAGGGCAAAGCCTACATCCTCGACGACCCGGCCGCTATCGCCCAGATAGAATCGCTAATCAGATCGATGGAGGAGCTTGATAAGCAACAGAAAGAAATGGAGCGCCAACAAAAAGAACTTGGCAAGCAGCAGGAGGAACTGGCGCGCAAGATGAAAGATGCTACTTTCCACACCCCCGATATGAGCAAAGAGATTGCCGAACTGGAAAAGCAGTTGGCCAAGTTGAAGGCCATGCAGGGAAAGGCCATGACCGCCGAAGAATGGGCGGAGATGGAAAGCAAACTGGGCAATTTGCAGGGGAAGCTCGGTTCAATCGAGGGCGGGATTGCAAGCAGTCAGGGAGCGTTGGGCGGCGCGATGGGCAAGCTGGGCAGCCTGCAGGGCGAACTCGGCGGCAAGCAGGGCATGCTTGGGGCAGAGCAAGGCAAAACTTGGCAGCAATTCGACCGCACCGTCAGAGCGATCATCGACGGGGCGCTGAAAGAAGGCAAAGCCCGGCCTGTCGAATAATCCCAAAGTTCCACAAGTCTTTCGGGAGAATGGGAAAAACCACCGCTGGTTGGCGGTGGTTTTTCTTTTTCTCTGGCCGAGTTATTTGAGACAAGCCGCATCAGAACTTCCCCTCCGGCAAGCTCACCGGCCTGGCCTCCAGCAACGCTTCGATCTTGCCCAGGTCTTCCAGCACCGCGTCCGGGACCGGCGCATCCACCTGCACCACGGCCAGCGCCTTTACGGGCTTGGGGCCGCTGCGCTCGCGGCCCAGGGTGAAGTTGGCGATGTTCACGCCATGCTCGCCCAGGATGGTGCCGATTTTGCCAATCACTCCCGGTACGTCGAGGTTGCGGCAGACCAGCAGGTTGCCTTCGAGCGGGGTCTCGATGTCGATGCCGTCAAAGGCCAAAAGGCGCGGCTGCTCGCCGTGAATAACGGTGGCGCTGGCGCTTGTGGAGCCTGCCGCCGTATGAAGCTCGACCGTGAGCACGCTGGCCGCGCCGCCGCGATGGCTCTCGTCCTTCTCCTCGTGAATGCGGATGCCGCGCTCGCCGGCCACTGCGGCCGCGTTGATGCGGTTTACGTTCTCCGAGCCGCGCAGCAGCCCCTCGATGGCCGCATTGCGCACCAGTTCCGTCTTGACATCGGCCAGCGATCCGCCGTAGGTGAGGTCGATGGCCTCAATGCCTCCCTTGCCGGTCTGCGCAAGGAACGAGCCCACCCGCTCTGCCAAGTCGATATACGGCGCCAGCACCACATACTCCTCATGACTCAGCGAGGGCAGGTTGACGGCGTTCTGCACCACGCCCAGCTTGAGGTACTCGCGCACCTGGCGGGCAATCTGAATCCCCACCGCCTCCTGCGCCTCGCCCGTCGAGCCGGCGATGTGGGGGGTGAGAATCACCTGGTCGAACTCCGCATATGGCGTCTCCTTGGCCGGCTCTTTGGCAAACACATCCAGCGCCGCGCCGGCCACCTGTCCGCTCTTGAGCGCCTCCACCAGCGCCGCATCGTCGATCAGCTCGCCGCGCGCGCAGTTGATGATGCGCACACCCTTCTTCATCGCCGCCAGGGATTTGGCGTTGATCACTCCCGCGGTCTGCGGAGTTAGCCCCACGTGCAGTGTGATGTAATCCGATCCGGCAATCAGCTCCTCCAGCGTAACCAGCTTGAGGCCGTTTTCGCGGGCCACGGCGGCCGAGACAAACGGATCGCTGGCGATAAGCTCCAGGCCAAAGCCCTTGGCGCGCTTGGCCACTTCAAGGCCGATGCGCCCCAGGCCCAGAATGCCCAGCGTCTTGCCGCGCAACTCCGCGCCTTGCAGAATCTTCTTCTCCCACCGGCCGGCGTGCATGGTCGAATTGGCAAAGGGCAGCTTGCGGGCCAGCGCCAGCATCAGCGCTATGGTCAGCTCGGCCACGGCCACGGCGTTGGCGCCGGGGGTATTCATCACCACAATGCCGCGGCGCGTGGCCGCATCGGCGTCGATGTTATCCACTCCTACGCCGGCCCGGCCGATAACTCGCAGCTTGGGCGCCTGCGCCATCAGCGTATCGTCCACCTGCACGGCGCTGCGCACCACCAGCGCGTCGGCATCGGCCAGGGCGGCCGGCAACCCATCCGGCAACTGGTCGTGCGTCAGGACTTCCCATCCCGGTTCGGCCGCGAACACGGCCAGCGTTGCCGAAGAAACCTTCTCTGCCAGAACGATCTTCATCCTATCTCCTTTGTCCTTTTGCCCGGCTTCATATTCGTCAAAGCGGATGCCGTGCTTCTCGCATAACAGATCCAGCATCCGCACCACGGCCGCGTGCGGCTTGCCCTCGTCCCGCTCGTACTTCCAGATCGAGTTGGGATGCACGCCCAGCCGCTCGGCCATCTCGTATTGATAGAGGTCAAGCTGCTTGCGCGCGATAAGCAGCTTTTCTCCAAAACTCAGTTCGGCCATGAAAGACAGCTCCTAGCTGCTAGCTTCTAGCTCCTAGCTCGTAACTTCTAGCTAGAAGCTCGACCTCATTCATTAAACTCCATGCCTATCCTTTTCGCGTTTTCTACGAAAAAAATGGCAAACCACTAACCCTAACCACCCCCAGCCTGGGGATCTGGGTCAACCGCCTTAGTCTCAAGGTCTATAGACCTCACACAAGACAATCAAAATAGAGCAAACAGCAAAGAAACAATATATCGCGACTATCCACCAAAATCTTCTCGGTTCATTGGCGCGGTAGACCCAATCACCAAAGCGTATCCTCGTTCTTCCAGTCCATGTCGAAACCACAGCCGCGAAGAATGAAATGACCCCAAGTATCAAAAAAACATACTGCGGCTTTAGAAGTGAATACCAATCAGACATGAATAGCGCCCCTTTTCCTTCTTAGTTGCGGAAGGAATTCACATCGGGTGTCCCAGGTCCGGTTTTTCGGACCTGGGGCACTCTGAACCTCAACCCACAGCAAACGAGCTAGCAGCTATTGGCTAGAAGCCTTAGCATAAACTTCCTGCGCCGCCGCCACCGCCTGCCCATAAGTCACCGGCAGCCCCAGCGTATCTTTCGCGATGTGCTCCGCCGCTCCCAAGAACGCCACCGTGTCCAGGTAGTCGAAGAAGCCCAAATGCGCCACACGGAAGATCTTGCCCTGCATCTCGCCCTGGCCGTTGGCCGTCACCAGCGCGAACTTCGCCTTCAGCGCCTTCACCACCGCGCCCGAATCCATCCCCTCCGGGACGGCCACCGCCGTGGCCGCCGCCGCAGGCGAGGTGGGCGCAAAGAGCTTGAAGCCCAGCGCCACGAGGCCGGCCCGCGTAGCCGCCGCGTTCACCTGCGCGTTGTCAATGAGCGCGATGCGGCCCTTTTCCAGGTCTCCGCCCGCCTGCCCGGCAATGTAGTCCAGCGCCGCGCCCAGGCCGGCCACCAGAGCCACCGCCGGCGTATACGCGCTCTCACCCTTCACCGCGTTCTTGCGCTCCTTGCGCAGGTCGAAGTAGTAGCGCGGGTTGGTCGACTTCTCCGCCGCCGCCCACGCCTTCTCGCTCACGCTCAGGTAGGCCAGACCCGGCGGAATCATCACCGCCTTCTGCGACCCGCCGATCAGCACGTCGATCCCCCAGCCGTCCACGTCGAAGTGCGTGGTGCCGAGGCCGGTGATTCCGTCCACCACCAGCAGAGCTTCGCTCGCCGCTTCCTTCATCAGCTTGGCGACCGCCTCCACATCGTGGCGCACCGCGGTTGAGGTCTCCGTGGCCTGCATATAGACGGCGCGATGTTCTGGCTTCAGCGCCGCCCGCACCGCCTCCAGGTCGAAGGTCTGGCCATACGGCGCCTTCACCACGTCGGCCACAAGCCCGTAGGCCTTCGCCAGGTCCACCCAGCGCTCGCCAAACTTGCCCGCCGTCAGCACCAGCACACGGTCGCCCGCCGAGGTCAGATTCGAGACCGAAGCCTCCATCGCTCCCGTCCCTGAAGACGACAGCAGCAGCACATCGTTCTTCGTGCCTACAAAGACCTTCAACTGGGCCAGCACCTTCTGAAAGAGGGCGCGGAACTCCGGCGTGCGGTGGTGAATATCCGCCGCCGCCATGGCAAACTGCGCCGCCGGAAGCAGCGGCGTTGGCCCGGGTGTAAACAAGCGCGTCTTGCGAATCATGGTTTTCTCCTCGTCTGGCAATTCTTCAGTTCATTCCACTCAACCTGTCATCCTGAGCGACCGGAGCGCAGCGGAGGGAGTCGAAAGACCTGCGTCTCGGTCACCCTGAGCTTGCCGAAGGACCTGCGTTTCGGCAATCAACGCACCCGGCCATCTTGCGATGCAGCTTCGGGGACCGGAACTGGGGCCAGGTTCGACGCCCATCCCGGTCACCGACAATCACATAATACACAAGAATGTGGTTTTTGTGAACAAGAATCTGTGGAAAACTTATGTTAGGCCCAGTTTTGGGACTATACCTACCTCCGCGCCGGAAAACAGGCGGCCGCGGCGATCCGGGCGAGCCAAGACCCCAAGATCGGTCCCATGAACGCCGCCGAACTCATGTACTTCGCAAGTCGATGCGGATGGCAGAGCTAATCCGCTGGCCAATCTGGCCCCGCATACGACGCAAGCACAGCGCCTGTTGCCCGATCCAGAAGCATCAGCTTTGTGCGCAATGCGGGCAGGGCAAGTTTCAAATTGGCGCCGGTCAGTCTATCCGTTATGTCGACATGCTCATCTCGAGAGGTTTCGGAAACAAACAGGTACAGCACTGAATCCTTCAATACCTCCGCCCTCACCAGAATGCAGGGAGCCAGATGAGCGGCTTCGAATTCAGGCGCAATGCCGATCCTGGACAAGACGTGCCGGTACACCGCGGCAGCAATGTCGGGAGACTCTGCCAGTTCCACCGGAGCGGCAACTATGAAAATCTTTCCCTTTCCGTGCTTGACTTCCATGTAGGACCGCCCATCGGGAAGCACCAAGGTCTCCAGCGCCTTTTGCGCGGCCGATGCAAAGCTCGCCTCTATGCTTTCGTCGCCGGTGTCGATGGTTGTGTTCCGATAGTCAAGAGTTGCAGTCGTCGCGTCGATCCCCAACTGCCGAAGCCTGTTTCTCAGCTCCCAATGCTCATCGCGTTCCGCCGGCCCCGTCAGCAGCAGGTTTCCACCGTTGTCTACATAGGCCATGAGCCGTTGCCAGGTCGCCTCCTGCAGAACTTGCGCGGACGGGAGGACGACCAGCCTGCTTCCTTCGATATCGTCAACCCGATTCTCACTTACCATTCTGGCCGGAACATGACACGAATAATTCATGGCGCGCACCGCCCGATGCTGGGCATCCACTGCCATGCCTCCCAGCACTGAGAACTGCGCGGCTTGCGAAGTAAGAATAGTTACTTCTTCCGGAATTGGTTCGCTCAGGTGGCCTCGCATTGCCTGAGCAAACGTTGCGTAGGCGCTCAGCACCTGAGCCTCAGGCTTTTCCGTGCCATCGGGACGCACAGCACCAATGGTGACTTCCTGCTGGGATCGCATGAGAGCGTTGACATTCCACAGCCATTCGATCGCTCCGGCGCCAGTCCCAACGGCGATGCCGAGCTTCTTCTCCAGCAAAGCGGCATCCGCCTGTGGACTGCGCCGGGGACGGCCATCGGGGCCGACCTCCGTCATCACCCCAGTCTCCTGCACCAGTACAGGCATACCCGCCTGCCTGGCCGCCAGCGAGTCCCACAATAGGTCGTCATTCATCCACCAACTGTGCATGGTGGTAAAGTCAACAGACTTCTTGAAGAACGCTGGCGAGGGCGAAGCCAGCGCGCCGCCCTCGTCCTGGCCGATTGTGACGAGCTGCTCGCTACCGGCGCCGCGTATTGTTTGGCGCATCCTCTCTGCCCAGACCGCGAAGTTCTCCTGCGCAAACAGGTTGAAGTCATAGATGGCCAGCGGACGGCCATCCTCGTTCGCGCTTTGCGCGGCCATGTCCCGGTCGCCCGGCGGCGGAATGGGGCCCTCCGGGAACGAAGCTCTCCAAGTAGACTCGATCGCGCCGCGGCTGCCATACTTATGCATCAGCCACTTATTCCATTTGTCCGCCTCCGCCGCGTCCCCATTCGAGTGTGTGCCGAATAACCTCTTCGGGTTGTCGAAGCTCGGCTCGTTGATAACATCCCATATGAGATATGGAACGTGCGAAAACGGCCGAACCATCGACTCGACAAACTCACTCTGTCTGCGAACGGCGTCCTGATCGAGATACGGGTTCACTCCGCCAAAGACCTCCGGCATGAAGGCAAACAGGTTGAACTGCACCGGGAACTGATGCTTCCGCGCAGTCATAAGAAACGCCTCCATGGTTCGCCGCGTCCGCTCGCTCGCCACCCCGGTATTTCCCGTTACCTGGTCCCAATCGGTCCACAGCCCAGTCCTCAGCATGTTGATGCCGTTTTCCGCAATCTGCTTCATGTCCGCGTCCCACACATATGGGTTGGGATAGCGGAAATAAAGCCTCTGGGCATCGCTCGCCATATAGGTTGTGCCGATAACCTCGATCGGCTTTCCGTCGATGCGAAAGTAGTTCTTATTCACGGTAACCAAGGGTCCGGATTGGAGGTACGCTTCGTCCCGCACCCAGAATGCGGTGCGGTAGCTTCCACACTTATCCTCACTGCAAAATAAATGCACATCCACGCGATGGAATCCCGGGCGGCCCGACGATGTCAATGTGGCAGTGGCGGAGCCGCGATTGGAGGATGCGCCGAGGTCCAAGTCTTGCCTTGCCTCCTGCTGGCCTTCATAACTTACTGCGATCTCCACCCTCGAGGGCCCTGCCGCCTTTTGAAACTTGTTCCACTCGATTTCAAACTGCCACGGCTCATCCGGCAGAAAGAGAGCGTAGGCCGGAGTCGCGCGCAGCAGCTCGGCGCCACTTGCCGCTTGTTTGGCAAGCCCCTCAATGAACGCGCCTGCGCGCCTGCTTTCCAGGAATGCCTTGTCGATCTCACAATTCAACATCACCCAGCGTCCGCCCGCGAAGCGATTCTGATAGTGGTCAATCTCGACAATGGGAGCAGCCACGCGCCTCCCGTTGCTTGTTCCCCAGAGCAAGGTCTTCAGTTGCGAGTCAACACTTCCGCTTGCGCCAGTGCGAGTGGATGTCTCCTGCTGACTCAGGCGGATTACCATGCTGTAGGCGCGCTGCCATCGAAGTCCCGAGAAATCGACGGCCGCTTCATCCTCGTTGAGCACCGAAGCCAGGTGCGAAGATCCGGGCGTCTCCTGATAGTCGGCGATCAGGAGTTCTCGCGCGAAGGCATAGGTCTCTGGGAGAAGCCGCCATTCGCCATTTTCAAACCGGGCAGGGCGTGTAAACGGCCGGCCTCCAAGCGTCAGCAAGTTCCCGCCACGCGCTGCAAAATCTTCGATTGCCTGCCATTGATCGCGGGGAAATGCCGAGCCATAAGGCAGGATGAGTAGACCTGCGGTCCGATCGCTCAAATGGGCATTCAGCTCCGCTGCCGAAGAAAAGATTGCAGTGGGAAGCGCCTGGTGGAGGAGGGTCGCCGGGACTGGCGCGGTATCGATGAAAGGAAAGCCTGGTTCATCCAAAACGACAATGCCGGTAGAAGTCTGAGCGCCGAGGCAAATGGCAAAGGCAGCGAGGCAGAAAAAAGCGGAGCAACCTAAGATGCGTTTCATCATTTCCCCAACCCTCTGGCAGCGGAGAGCGCAAAAGGCCCGCGATCCGGCCCTTGAAGCTGGAACACATCCTACAGGCGTCACCGTTTTCAAGCCAAGTAGCGCATCGCATCTCCGAGGGTTGAAAAAGTGGCGGGCCAGTACCGCGACCGCGTAGATTTGCGGTTTCCCAGGTCCCAAAAGCGGGACCTGGGGCACCCAGGCTCATGGGAGGGAT
Source organism: Occallatibacter sp. (assembly GCA_050014455.1). Classification (GTDB taxonomy): domain Bacteria; phylum Acidobacteriota; class Terriglobia; order Terriglobales; family Acidobacteriaceae; genus Telmatobacter. The sequence goes on along the minus strand of JBEKDH010000020.1, from coordinate 22,258 downwards.
TAGGAAATCACCCGGTCGCGGTACTAGCCTGAAGTCGGCTCGCCCAATGCGCTTGCTCCCGGCAGCAGGCGCAGCTTCTGCAGCTCGGCGAAGAGTTCGGCCACCGAGCGTTGAATATCGGGCGCCAGCGTGCTTCGCCAGAAGCGAACCAGGCTGCGCGCATCGCCCGGCGGCATGGCCAGCAGCACGCCGAGGTTCTCCTCCACTCGCGCCACAGATTGATAGGCATCCTGGCTCCCGAAGTACAGCCGGTTCCGCATCAGGGCCTGCATCTCCACGCGCAGCCGCGCCAGCGAGTCGCGGGCAGCCGCGCTCAACCCGAGCCCATCCGCCAGAGCTTTCAACTCCTGCTCGCAGGCATGAATCGCATCGTCGGCGCGGCGAATCTTGCGCAGGCACTCCACATGCAACAAGGCAGGTTCGCCAGCCTCGATTTTGCGTCGGCCATAACCCGCCACCAGCCCGAAGTGCTGGAAGACCGCGCTCAGTTGCTCGCGATTCAGATTCTCGGATCCAAAGAAGTTATTGAGTGTGCTCAGCACCGAGCGCAGCTCACGGACGTTGCCCGGCCAGCGATGGCGGCATAGATCGTCCAGAATCTCTTTGGGCAAGCTGGCGCTCGACTTGGTGACGTCCTGCCACACCTCCTGGGCAATCAACTCCAGATTGTGCGCATCGTCGCGCAACTCGGGCGTAATAATCACAAACTGCCGCAGCCGGTAATAAAGATCCTCGCGAAACTTTCCGCCTTGTACCATGCTCCAAAGATTGCGATTGGTGGCGGCAATTACCCGCGCGGAAACCGGTGTATTCGTGACTGCGCCTATACGCCGGATATACCCATCCTGCAAGCTATGCAGAATCTTTGTCTGGTGATCGAGCCTCAAATCGCCAACTTCATCCAGAAACAGCGTACCGTCCTTCGCGGCCTCCCATTGACCGATCTTCCCGGTCTTCAGAGCATCGGTAAATATACCCGGCTCATAACCGAACAACTCCGACTCAAAAAGTTCACTCGGAATGGCGCCGCAGTTGATTTCGACATAGGGCATGTTCGGCCGTCCCAGGTCATGGATCGCCCGGGCCACCACGCCCTTTCCTGTGCCTGTTTCACCCAGGATCAGCACCGGATCCTTGATAGGCGCCGCGCGCAAGATCAGTTGGCGCACCAGATGGTAGGGTTCGGATTGGCCCCAGAACCGCCGGCTCAACTGGGCCTCGCCAGGCAGCGGCCTCAGCAGGCGCGCGAGCGGATTCTCAGAGGAGAGAGGCTCCAGCGACTCATCCTCTGACAAAGCACTGCCCCAAACAGCGTTGAACACCTTTTCGCCGACGCCGAGAAGATAGATGCCTTGCTCGCCGGCTTTTTCTGCGTTCTTAAGCAGCCTGCCGGCGGATTGTTGCAGCCGTCCGGCCGAGGTGAAATCCGCATCGATGAACGGAATCCGGCCGCCGTGGCCCAGCAACAAAGTTGACAAGGCTTTCCGCCCGTCTTTCTGGTGCCGGTCCTTGAACAGTTCGGAGCATTCGCCGAACAAACCCAGATCCGAGGCCCGCACAACGACCACGGCAGGCAGACGGCCTTTGCCGACAGCCTCGCGCAACTCTGCCGGAGCGTCGATCTTGATCCGGACCTGCAACTTGTCATGGCAGAACAATGCGCCTTCGATGGACATGACGGGGCGGCCTCGCTAAGGGGTGATGTCGAATAGCTTATCAGCCCGAAGGCGCAGGTGGGAGGATTGCCCGGACGGAAGGGTCGGCGCGAAGAGCCTCTCCCCGCGCTCCCATGCGGCGCCGCCAGGGTCTCGCGTAGAATACAGGGTATGCCAGCTTATCGGTCACGAACCTCGACACATGGACGGAATATGGCCGGGGCGCGCAGTTTGTGGCGCGCCACCGGGATGCAGGACGGCGATTTCGGCAAGCCCATTATCGCCGTCGCCAACTCCTTTACCCAGTTTGTTCCCGGTCACGTTCACCTCAAGGATCTGGGCCAACTGGTGGCCGAAGAGATTGCGCGCGCGGGCGGCGTTGCCAAGGAATTCAACACCATTGCCATCGACGACGGAATCGCGATGGGGCACGACGGCATGCTGTACAGCCTGCCCTCGCGCGAGCTGATTGCCGACTCGGTTGAGTACATGGCGAATGCCCATTGCGCCGACGCGCTGGTGTGCATCTCGAATTGCGACAAGATTACGCCGGGGATGCTGATGGCATGCTTGCGGCTCAACATTCCGGTCGTCTTTGTCTCCGGCGGTCCCATGGAAGCGGGCAAGGTCAAGCAGGGGAACACCGTGAAGACTGTGGACCTGATCGACGCCATGGTTCTGGCGGCCGATCCCAAGGTGAGCGATGCGGATGTGGAAGAGTACGAACGCTCCGCGTGTCCCACCTGCGGCTCCTGTTCCGGCATGTTCACGGCCAACTCGATGAACTGCCTGGTCGAGGCCCTGGGCTTGGGGCTTCCCGGCAATGGAACCGTGTTGGCGACGCACTCAGACCGGAAGGAGCTATTCCTTCAGGCGGGCCGCACGATTGTCGATCTGGCCAAGCGCTATTACGAGCAGGACGACGTTACCGCGCTTCCGCGCAGCATTGCCACCTTCGAGGCCTTCGAGAATGCGATGACGCTGGACATTGCGATGGGCGGCTCGACGAACACCGTTCTGCATCTTTTGGCCGCGGCGCAGGAGGGCGAAGTTCCCTTCACCATGGCCGATATCGATCGCCTCTCGCGGCGCGTACCGAACTTGTGCAAGGTGGCTCCGTCCGCACCGACCGTGCATCTTGAGGATGTGCATCGCGCCGGTGGAGTCTTCGGCATTCTTGCCGAGCTTGACCGCGGCGGCCTGCTCCATCGCCAGGCGCACACCGTGCATTCTTCCACTTTGGGCGAGGCCATCGACAAGCTGGATGTGAAGCGCGCCGTAGCTCCGGCGATTGCGAAGTTCTATCGTGCCGCGCCCGGCGGGGTGCGGACAACGGAAGCGTTCAGCCAGAGTGCGCGATATGAGGAACTGGACCTGAATCGCGAGAGTGGCGTGATACGCGATGTGGCCCACGCCTTCAGCAAGGACGGCGGCCTGGCGGTGCTCTTCGGGAATATCGCCGAAGACGGCTGCATTGTGAAGACAGCGGGCGTGGATGCGGCGCATCTTACCTTTGCCGGTCCGGCGCGCATCTTCGAGAGCCAGGATTCGGCGGTCGAAGCCATTCTGGGCGACAAGGTAGTTCCCGGTGACGTGGTGCTGATTCGCTACGAAGGCCCGCGGGGTGGTCCGGGAATGCAGGAGATGCTTTATCCAACGAGTTATCTCAAATCCAAGGGATTGGGAAAAGTCTGTGCTCTGGTTACCGATGGACGCTTCTCGGGCGGCAGCGCGGGGCTTTGCCTCGGCCATATCTCTCCCGAAGCGGCAGAGGGCGGAGCGCTGGCGCTGGTGGAAGAGGGCGACAGCATTGAGATCGACATTCCCAATCGCGTGCTGCGCGTGGCATTGTCCGGCGCGGAACTGGCCAACCGGCGCAAAGGTGTTGAAGCCAAGGGCACTGCCGCATGGAAGCCCGCGACGCGCGACCGCAAAGTCTCAAAGGCGCTACAGGCTTATGCCGCAATGACCACGAGCGCAGCGCGCGGCGCGGTGCGAAACGTGGCTCAAGTGGAGAAGTAGGTGGAAGGGGAATCGACCGAGGAGCGGGTCGCCCGATTTTTGCGGATTCGGGCGGCGGCCGGTCAGCCGCGTCTTTTGCATGAGTGAGATTGCCGCCGATCCGGCAAGGAACGGCAGCAATCTCAGCCCTTCTCCTTCAGCTCCTGCTGCAACTCCTCGAGCAGATTGAGCGCCTGCAGCGGCGTCAGAGAGTTCACGTCGGTGGCTTCAATGCGATCGACGATGCGCTGCGAGAGCGGCGTAAAGATGGTCAACTGGATGGGCTCGGCCGTCTCCACCTGGACGCTTTGCCGCTCCTGCTTCTCGTGCTGGCGCAGCACCCGCCGGGCGCGCTCGATTACCGCCGCGGGAAGTCCCGCCAGGCGCGCTACCTCGATTCCATAACTCTTGCTGGCCGCTCCCGGCTCAATGTTATGCAAAAAGACAATTCCGCCCGCCGTCTCCTTTACTCCCACGCGCAGATTGCGAACGCGGGGCAGCTTCTCGGCCAGCATGGTCAGCTCATGATAGTGGGTGGCAAAGAGGGTGCGCGCGCGGGTCTCGGCATGGAGATACTCGACCGTCGCCCAGGCCAGGCTCAATCCGTCGAAGGTGGCCGTGCCGCGCCCGATCTCGTCGAGCAGGATCAGCGACTTATTCGTCGCCGTGTTAAGAATCGTGGCCGTCTCCGTCATCTCCACCATGAAGGTGGACCGGCCGCGGGCCACATTGTCGCTGGCCCCGATGCGCGTATAGATGCGGTCCACCAGCCCGAAGCGCAGACTATCTGCCGGAACGAAGCTGCCCATCTGCGCCATCAGAACTAACATGGCGGCCTGGCGCAGATAAGTGCTCTTACCGCCCATGTTAGGGCCGGTGATAAGCAACAAGCTTGGCCCATCGCCCGCCGCGTTGAGATAGATGTCGTTGGCGATGAATCGCCCCTCGCGCGTCTCCTCCATCCATTGCTCGATGACCGGATGCCGGCCTGCCACGGCTTCAATCACCGGCTCTTCGACGATCGCCGGCCTCGCATAGCGCCTGAGCGCGGCCAGATGCGCAAAGTTAGCCAGCAGATCCGCCTCGGCCACGGCTGCCGAAGCGCGCCGGATGCGGCCGGCCTCGGCCAGCACCGCGCGCCGCAACTCGACGAAGATGCGCTTCTCGATCTCGATGCAGCGGTCGTGCGCAGTGAGTATCTTGCGCTCGTACTCCTTCAGCTCAGGTGTCGTAAAGCGCTCGGCATTCACCAGCGTCTGCTTGCGCTCGTAGTCGGCGGGAGCCAGGGCCATGTTAGCCTTTGTGATCTCAATGTAATAGCCAAAGACCGAGTTATAGCGGACCTTCAGCGAAGCTATCCCGGTCCGCTGGCGCTCCCGTTCCTCGATGGCCGCGATGGCCTGCCTCCCTGAGGTCGAAATCGCTCGCAACTCGTCCAGCTCCACATCCACGCCGGAGGCAATCGCGCCCCCGTCAACCAGGGTCAGCGGGGGCTCCTCGACCAGCGTGGCGGCAATCCGCGCCGTAACGTCTTCAAGCGAATCCAGACGCGCGGCCAGCTGCCGCCACTGCGCCGCCCGCATGGCGTCAACCGCGGTCTTCAACCCCGGCAGCCTGCTCAGGCTGGCGGCCAGCGCCCGCACGTCCCGCGGCCCCGCCGAATCCAGGCTGAGCCGGGCCAGCAGCCGCTCTAGATCGAGGATTCCAGAAAAGGCGCCTCGAATCTCCTCGCGCTTGAGCAGGTCTCCATGCGCCTCCGCGACCGCCTCGTAACGAGCCTCCAGCGCGCCGGCATCCATCAGTGGGCGCAAGATGGTGCTCCTGAGCAGGCGCTTTCCCATTGGCGTCTGGCACGCATCGAGCGTGTGGAAGAGCGTGGCGCGGCTGTCCTGGCCCAGGAAGAGCGGTTCCACGAGTTCGAGGTTGCGCACCGTCACCTGGTCCAGCTCCAGCGCCGTCGAGTGCTCCTCGAATTTGAGGCTGTCGATGTGAAGAGCCTCGATCTTCTGTGTGGTGCGCACGTAGTGGAGCACCGCGCCGGCCGCAATCGCCGCGGCATCGTGCCCGACCAGCCCAAACCCCTCCAGCGAGCGCACACTCAGTTGCCTTGCCACCAGGGGTACAGCAAACTCCCTGCTCCACACCCAGTCGGGAACGCGCGTCCGCGCGGGAATCCGCTCAAGCTGCGCGGGCATCTCGGCCGTCTCAGCCAGCAGCACCTCGCTCGGCGCCGCCTTGACAATCTCTTCCACCGCCTGCTGCCGGGCCGCCGCGCCCTGAAACTCGGCGGTGCGAAACTCGCCCGTGGAAACGTCGAGCAGCGCAATTGCGCAAACCGGCTCGCCCTTCCTCGCGCCCTTGCCTTGCGCGGAAGAACCGGCATCGGTGAAGGGTGCGGGCTTCAGCCCGTACGCCGGTTCACCAGATTTGTCGCGGGCCTTAGCCCCTGCGGGAATGCTCTCGGGGCGCCAATCCGGCCCGCTCTCAAACAGCGCCGCCAGAAAGTTGTTCTGCTCCTGTCCCAGCGCGGCGTCCAGAGCGGTTCCCGGCGTGAGCACGCGCGTTACCTCGCGGCGGACAATCTTCTTTGTGAGCCTGGGATCCTCCATCTGGTCGCAGATGGCGATGCGGTAGCCCTTGCGCAGCAGGCGCGTCAGGTAGCTCTCCACAGCGTGATAGGGAACTCCGCACATGGGCTGGTTTCGCTCCCGGTCGCGCGCGGTCAGCGCCAACTGCAGCTCACGACTCACCGTGACCGCGTCGTCGTAGAATAGCTCGTAAAAATCCCCCATCCTGAAGAACAGCAGCGCATCCGGATTCTCGCGCTTGGCCGCCGTCCACTGGCGCATGAAGGGGGTCAGCTCCGCCGGAGCCGAATTCGAAGGGGGAGACGCCGAAGCCGCGAATTGAATCTCGTCGCTGTTCACGCTGCCTTCAAGAGTATCGCGATGGGACGGGTGAGGGGTAGGCTGCTCTGCCGCCGAGCGCAGGAGCCAAAGAATTCCCCATGAGTACACAGCGGGGAGATATAATCTTGCCGTTGTATCAATCCCGGCCAGAGTGATTTCAATTCATTCAGCCTGCGAGGCCCCATGATCCCAGTCCATCGAGCTCTTCTCGTTGCGGCAATTCTTCTCGCCACGCCTGTTCTGTATGCCAAGAACCAGGTAGACGCACTGCAAGGCCAGATCGACAATCTCTACAATGTTTCTAAGGCGCAGCGGCCCGCGGCGCTGGTCAAGCTGGCCACCGATATCCGTGCGCTCCCAGCAGGCAAGCCGAAAGTCACGCTCGCCGACAATCTGGCTTCCAAAGCCAGCGAAGGCGACCCCGGCCTGGATGCGCTTCAGGCCGTCGCGGACACCCTTATGCAGGCCCTCACCGAATCCCCGATTCCAGCCAAGAAGGACTGGCCGGCAGGGCCTTACTTCAATCTGGCGAGGCTGGTTCGCTACGAGGGCGTCACTGCTGCCCTCAAGGATCCGATGTTTGCCAAGGCCGCCGATACCCTGGTCAAGAACGAGGCGGATATTGAGAAGGTCGATTTCACCCTCAAGGACACGCAAGGGAAAAAGGTCACTTTCTCGCAATTCCGCGGAAAGGTCGTGCTGGTCTACTTCTGGGTCGTACCGTCCAAATGGTGCGAAGCCTGCCAACAGGAGACGGCCGCCGAGATGGGCGATATCGAAGCCATTTACACGCACCTGGCGTCCCAAGGCCTGGTCGTCCTGGCCATCGACTCCGAGGATGTTTCCGTGTCGGAACTGACGAAGATCCCCGATTACGTTCACGATATGGGCTATCACCTGCCTATCCTTCTCGATCCGGGATCAAAGGTCGCCGATCAGTTCCACACCGACCGCGGCACTCCCAGGAGCTTTGTCATCAACCGCGAGGGCAAGCTGGTGGCCGAGGGCATCAACATGCGCACCCAGCGCCAGTTGTTGAACATGCTGGCACTTGCCGGCATCCGTCCCTGATCTTGCTCGGAACCCCAGGTCGCGCCGCGGCGGCAGGCCTGGGGCGCCTTGATTCAGACCAAGAACGCAGGCCCAGCCGGACACTTTCCCTCGCGCCTCAGCGTGAGGCGTAGCCGGTCGTTCCCAGATCTGGCCCCGAAGGCGGCTGCGACGAAGCGCAGGCCTGATGGCGTACGGGCGCGAACGTCAGTCCGCGGCCGGGGGACTCTGGAGAAGGTGTGGCTAACGAATGTGAGACAAGTTCTAAGTCCCCTTTTGGCCTTAGTGAGGCCGCTTGAGTACGCAGGTCGGTGAGGAACACATCGTAGATAACGCGCCCAACGGCGTCCCCCTTGTCCGGATTGACCGTTCCTCTGTACCGAAACTGGTTTCCAAAAGCATCCTTGAATCGAGACTCGCGGTAGCTGAGCGCAATGGAGTGGATTCCGATGTCATCCAGGTGATGTAGCTCGTCAGGCTGCGAGATCCCGTCGTGGTTAGAGTCAATCCACACCAGCAGCTTTGGCCACACCGCGTCGCGGCTATCGATAATTCCGTCGCCGTTACCGCCATTCTCAGGCTCGTCGAAAACAGCTAGGGCCAGGAACCCATTTGGGTGGCGGGACGGGGGTTGCTCGGTGATATTTCCGAATAACTCCTTGGCGCTATTGATAATTCCATCGCCGTTTCGGTCCAGAGCCAGCCACCCGTTGGTGGAACCTTGCTCCGTCCAGGCAACCTGAATCGGATGTCCCGTCCCGAAGAAATCGAACAAAACGCCGTTCGCCGCCGAGGTTAAATGAAAGCCTGTACCGTCGGTATCTATAACGATCGGAGACGGGTATGTATAGCACTCGCAATAAACCGGATTCCAATCCTCTGTCCCGTAGCAAGGCGGAGGGACGCACAAACTGCAATTGTTGACATCTCCAATGATACACGCGGGCGGCTGCTGCTGCTCCTGTTGTCCCAGCCACACAATCTGAGACGTTGTGTCACTCGTGGTAGGTGCGGGCTGGGTGATACATGTTAATGCCGCTTGCACTTGCGAGAGTACGCCGTTGGTTAGTAAATTGGAAGGGTTACTCGCATCCCCCAAGCTGTTGTTCATGTCGTTCAGAGAATTAAAACCATTCATAATGTTTTGCGGACTGGTTTTGGATGTATCCGCCAATCCAAGGGCGTGGAGAAGCTCATGAAGCGCGAATTTGTAGAATACTGTATTCCATCCATTTGGGCTCGATGCCGTTGCGCCAAGCGCGGAAAAACTAGGCCCTCCAGATGCGTTCGTATAGTTCAAATTCAACGCGATATCCGCGAAGCTGCTTACGCCAGGACTTGGCATGTCGATAGATTCCGGTGCGCCGCTGCCTGCATTGGTGTTCACGGTCTAAAACACTTGGTTGCCTGTGGTCGATCCATTGTTGATGGAAAACGAATACACTCCGGCAAGAGCTGCATTCCCGGCAAGCGCCGTATTAAGATCGGCGACCGCCTGCTTAACCTGGTCGGAAGCAGAAGGTATCCCCTGTACTGTTGGAATGGCGTCAAAGCCGTCCATGTTTATGTTTATTGGTCCGGCTGCCAGTCGCGCCGTTGAGATGGGCTGAGTAGAACTGGAGCATTGAGCGCGCATTTCCGCGGCAAGTATTGATGCGGAAAGAAGAAAACATAAGGAGAGAAATCGACGAGCCGTCGGAATTTTCATCGGTCTACCTCGGCCGCCCTGTTTCGCACAGCGTCCAGGAGTACCCGCGTATTGTCCATGTAGGCCGCAGCGGGGTGAACCGCCTTGTCGCCCTGACCGTGAACATAATCCCCGTCAATAAGGAATGCGTCCACGCCGCGCGCCGAATAGGAGCCCGTTGTGGGGCGCAGGACGAGAAAGAGAAGATACCGCGAGCCGACAACGAACTGAGGGAAGCCATCATCAACAATCTTGATTTGGTGGCCGTCAACTTGCATCGTGCCGCCGGGTCGCGTGATGAAAAGCTCGCTTCCCGGTTGCAGATTGAATCCGGGCTTTGCGTGGATGACCTCCTCGACATGCAGAAGAGAATCCGTAACCATTCCCTTCTTGCTGGAATTGAAAACGGAGGTCTCTTGCGTGATGCGCCCCACTACGGCAACATCATTCGTCTTCAGCACTCGAGCAAGATAGAGATCGGCTCCCGCCTTGGTTCCAAGGAGAGCGGGGTCGGACTCCTCCGGCGGCAGCCAGGGAATTCCCGACTGCGCAAGGGTCAGATCCGAATTCGCTTTGCGGACCCGGTCTTCGAGGGTGGGCAGATTCGGATTCGGTGAGCCCACACCGAAAGTATCCCTGTCCGCATTGGCCTGGTCAAGAATGCCCCGCATATCTGGACCGGGAGATTGGGCACCGAGGGTGCATGCCGCGAGAGCTAAAAGGACGCTCCACCGAGATTTCATTCGCTCCTCCAGAGGCAAGAGATATCCGAGCCGAAATCTTAGGTGCTTTTGCCCTGAATGACAAGGGCGGAGCAAAGTTCAGAAGAAAGTCCGCCCAATGCCAGAAATCGGGTCGCTGGTATTCCTAAGAGCCTCCCCTAGTTCGGACTCGCTCCCCAAATGATTCCGCGGCCCGGAGGGGTGAGGTAGACCGTGCCGAAGGTGCGCATATCGCCGCAGATGGCGTTGATCCCGCCCCATTGATGAGCCGCGTCGTTGATCTGCAGCCAGGTAACTCCGCCATCGGTGGAGCGATAGACTCCGTTCACTCCATTGATCTGGCCGTCGAGATAGAGCGCGGGCTTGAGCGATCCGTTGGGCCCGGCTCCGAAGCCGAGATGAATCGCGTACTGGACGCCGCTGACGGTGGTCAGGTTGGGAGCGGCCGCCGTGCCGGTGTTGCTGTAGAGAGCGGCGCTGGAGCCGCCCGCCAGCCACAGGTCGCCCTGCGCATCGGGCAGGATGACCAGGGTTCCACCCGAGGGCAGGCCCGATTGCAGGGTGGTCCATGTGGCGCCCGCATTGGTGCTGATGGTGAGCGCGCCGCCCGCGAGGCCATAGTAGACCCCCGGCACTACGCGATCGCTGACCACCTGCGCCTGCGCCGCGATGCCGGTTGAAGCGCTCCACGATGCGCCGCCGTTGGTCGAGTACCAGACCGAGGTAGTGTTCAGCGGCGCCCACACCATCGAGGAGCCGTCCGGAGCGATAGCGATGCTGCCGCCGCCGGATGAAGCTCCGTTGGTAGTGGAAGTCCATGTGGGAGATCCGCTGAAGCCCGTCCAGGTCAATCCGCCGTCGATTGAAATCACGCCCCAGGGAGTATTCGAGGCCGTAGAAGAGCTGGAGGCGGCGTTGCCCTGCGTGGTGCGCACCACGGTCGTGGGCGTGTTCTGCTCGAAGTCGATGGCGGTGGGCGAGGCCGACGGGTTGGTGTACATCTGCTGCGGGGGCGAGACGCCCAGATTCTGGTGGGCAAAGCCGTAGATGTCACCCATGCCGCTCAGCAGCAAAGTCTTGCCCAAGGGCGGCGCCACCAGCAGGTCAGCCACCGTCTCTTCCAGGCCGTTGGCGCCCACCGTCCAGTTCACCACTCCGGTCGAGCTGGCGCTGGGGTCCGCGGCGGTCAGGTTGGTGGTCGTCCAGATGGTCTGGCCGGTTCCGTACATGGCATGGTCCGCGTCGAAGGGATCGATGACGATTGAGGTTGCCCAATTGCCGGTCGACACGTTGACCGGAGTTCCATTGGCTTGCAGCGGGGTGGTCTGGCCAAAGGCCAGCCAGGGAGACAGGCTGGCGTCGTGCGTAGCCAGATTGGGCGATTTTGAGCTTCCGTTCTCGCTATTGACCGAGGAAATGTCGCGCCAGGTTGCGCCGTCGTCGTTGCTGCGATAGACCACGTCGCCGGTAGGCCAATACTGGTCGAGCGTGCCCAGCAGCAGGACACCGGCGTGGCTGGGGTCAACGGCCAGGCCGCCGTACCCATTTGAATTGTTGATCGCCAGGCTATTGTTGGGCAGGGCGATCTGAGTCCAGGTTCCCGAGGTCCAGTTGCTCGCGGGCACAAACTTCCAAAGCTGGCTGACGTTCATGGAGCCGGGTCCGGCCTGGTCGCCATAAAGGATATAAATAGCCCCATTCGGTCCCAGAACCGCGTGCAGCGGCGCCTCCGGCGTACTGGCGGTGGCGAAGGAAGGCTGGCCCGTGACCGGAGTCCAGGTGCTTGTAGCAGAGCCTGCGTTGGTGCTGACGTAGAGGCCGACTGGATCGGCGCCGACGCCGGTTCCCGCCACGGCCGCGTATACCACAGGCGTGGCCGAGCCGGAGGAGCCGCTCGCCCGGATGGGGAGCACCGAGACCACGCCGCTGCCGTTGGCGGTGGAGGTGGCGGGCAGGCCGGTAGACTGCGCCCAGGCCAGGCCGGAGTTGGTCGAGATCTGCAAGCCGCCTACGCGCGTTCCGAAGTAGACAATACTGGGCAGGTTGGGGTCCACAGCGATCCGCTCGCCGGTGTTCCGCCCGTTGTCGTTGGAGCCGTTCTTGAAGGGCAGCGGAACGGTGGTGAAGGTGTTTCCCTGATCGGAGGAAACCAGCATGGCGCCGTTCCCATCCCAGCCCGATGTGGTTGGCGAGGCGTATTCACCCACCGCAATGTAAAGCTTCTCGGCATTGGTGGGGTCCAGGCCGATGGCTTCGACGCCGATCTGCCACCAATTCGCGGCCGTGGTCCAGTCCATCAGCGGCACCCAATGGGTGTCATTGGGACCCCAGCGGTAAGCGCCGCCCACATCGGTGCGGGCATACATCAGCCCCTGTTGCGTGGGGTGGAAGTACAGTCCGCTCACGTAGCCGCCAGCCACGATCTTGACGTTGGTCCAGGAGTACGCAACCGAAGCGGAGGAGTTGACCGTCAGCGGCACGGTCTTGGTAACGCTCAGATAGTCGGTGGTATCGGTGGGAGTAAAGGTGACCGAGAGGATGGTCGTTCCGCCCACCGACATCGTTGTGCCGGCCGCGGGCGTGTAGACGAATGTACCGGCCACGCTGGCTGTCGCGTCGAGCTGCGTGGCGCTCAAGGCTGTTCCTGAGGGAACCGCCGCCGGAGCTGCCCAGGTAATGGTGGGCGTGGTTTTGCCGACCGCAGTCACTGTGATGGTGACGGAGTCCGAGGCGCTGTTGTAGTCGGTGGTATCCGTGGGCGTGAAGGTAACGGAAAGAGTATTGCTGCCCACGGTCGTCAGCGCAGTTCCCATGGCGGGCGTATAGACGAAGGAGCCGGCCACGCTGGCTGTCGCATCCAGTTGCGTGGCGCTCAGAACGGTGCCTGCCGGAACCGACGCCGGGGTCGCCCAGGTAATGGTGGGAGTGGTCTTCGTTATGGGGGGCGGGGACGACGAACCTCCTCCGCTTCCGCAACCGGTTGGCATCAGGAGGAACGAAAGACAGGCAGCGAGGACTGGAGCGAAGAAGAATCTCATATGTTTTCTCCTCAATGAGCCGGCGGCTGGCATGGACCGATCGGGTTCTGCAACCAGGGTGCAGCTTCGTCTTCCGGCCCACGGCCCAGTGTCGCGGACGCCTCAATGGCGAGCCTCCGGGAGCAATGTAAACGATAACAGATGTGAAAGGGAGGAGCAAAAAGCAAGCCGGAAGGCCGCGGGGCTATCGCTTGGACGTGGAAATCCGGAAAGCTCCTTTCAAAGCTGTCGCACACTGCGGCCCAAGAGGTTCATGCGTCTGTCGTGGATATTCGCCCGCGTCGCTTTCGCACTGTTCCCGCGCAGGAGTAGAATCGCCGGTTGTATCTCTATTGAAAATCGCGATGAGGAACTGCCGGGGTTGCATGGGAACCCGGTGGCCCTTCGCGATGAAAGATAGCGCGGGATTCAGTAGCCGCGCCGGGGGTTCTGTATGCAGGGCAATCTTGAGAAGACACCGCAAGTTGAGCGGATCGGGGGCATGGAAATGGGTACTGGGCTGAGGAGTCTGGCGGCATGGATCGGAATTGGGCTGAGCGCCGGAATGGCAGCTTGCGGCGGAGGCGGAGGGGGCAACAATAATCCGCCGCCCCCAACCGTCTACGTGCTCTCGGTTGAATCGGTCAACCCATCGAGCGGCGTGGCGATTACCGCCGCACCGGCGGACGTCTTTGCCTCCACCGGAGGGAAGACGGCTTTTGCGCTTTCTTACGATTCCGGAACATCGGTTACGCTGACCGCCCCGGCCACCTCCGGAGCCAGTACCTTCAGTTCGTGGACCGGATGCACCACGGCCAGCACAGTCACCTGCAACGTGACCGTGAACGCCAACACAACCGTGACGGCCAACTACACAATACCTCCGATCACCGTCACTCCCAATACAGCCATCATTGGAACCCAGGTGCAGTTTGCGGCTTCCATCTCGGGCACGGCCACCACGGCAGTGACCTGGGCGGTGGCCCCGCCTTCGGGCAGCACGTTGAGTGCGGGCACCATGAGCGCAACCGGCCTGTACACCACGCCGTACCCGGCGCCGGCGACTGTAACAGTGACGGCCACCAGCACCGCCAACTCGGCGCAGACCGGCAGCGTGACTGTAACCCTCAATCCGCCGGCCACTGCCGCCGGCCCGGCGCTGAGCGTGAATGTGGGCGCTCCGGGCAACCCCATCAGCCCCCTCATCTATGGCATGGACGCGTATTTGCTTCACGGCACGGCGGCTGACGCCACTGCGGTGGCGCCAACCAACATCACCATCGACCGCTGGGGCGGAGACTCGACCGAGCGCTACAACTACCAGTTGGATGTCACCAACGACATCTCCGACTGGTACTTTGAAAACCAGACCGGCAACTCGGGCGACGGATGGCCGACGGTCAGCGGGGTCAAGGCCTTCGACAACCTGGTGGAGAACAACAGCAGCAACGGGATCAAGACTCTGGGCACGGTGCCGGTGCTGGGCTGGGTGACCAAGGACTCGACCTCGTGCAGCTTCCCAACTTCGACCTATCCCAGTCAGTACAAAGTGGACACCGCTCGCAATTGCGGCGACGGGGAGTATACCAACCAGACCAACATAACCGGCAACGATCCTACCCTTACCAGCATTGCAGAGCCGCCTCCCGCGCCGCCCGCCGCCTCGGCGGCAACTCTCGCGTGGGCGGAAGGCACCTGGACCGGCGGCTGGGTCAATTATCTGGTGAACAAGTTCGGACCAGGAATCCCGGCAACCGGTACGGGCACGGGAGTGGCCGTCTACGACCTCGACAACGAGCCAAGCTGGTGGGATGCGGGCAGCCGCGATGTGCATCCCGTGCCATTCACCTATGACGAAGTGACGAACGGCGGCATCGGCACCGCACTGGCCATCAAGACGGTCGATCCGACCGCCCAGGTGAGCGGACCGGTGATGGACTACTGGTGGGATTACTTTTACTCCAAGAAGGATGTGGAATCCGGATGGGGTTCGGGCGGGGGACCGTGCTACGAACCGTGGAGCGATCCGGTAGATCGCAAGGCGCACGGCGGCATCCCGTTCATCGAATACTACTTGCAGCAATTCGCTGACGCTCAAACGACGTATGGCGTGCGGTTGCTGGATTACGTCGATCTGCACACCTATTTTGCCGCCGAGTATCCGGCGGGCAGCGGCAACGGCGTGGCCTTTGCCAATGCGGGAGACACCGGGGCCCAGCAGGCCCGGCTGAACTCGACGCGCGCCTTTTGGGATCCAACCTATACGGACTCAAGCAACCAGTTTTCGCAGCCGAACTACATTACGGACGCGAACTACACCACCAGTTGCTCGCCTCCGCAGCAGGCTCCGCAACTCATTCGGATGATGCGGAATTGGGTTGCGACCGATTATCCAGGCACCAAGCTGGCCATCGACGAATACAACTGGGGCGGAATGGAATCGATCAACGGAGCGCTGGCGCAGGCTGACATTCTGGGCATCTTTGGGCGGGAAGGCCTCGATCTGGGCACGATGTGGCCGACCACCGATCCCTCGGAGCAGATCCCAGGGATGATGGCATTCCAGATCTACCGCAACTACGACGGCAACAAATCCACGTTTGGAGACACGGTTTTGCCCTCGACCAGCGGCAACCAGGGCCAGCTCTCGGTCTACGGGGCCATCCACACAACCGGAGGCGCGAGCGGCACGGTAACCGTGATGGTGATCAACAAGACGTATGGCAGCCTGACCAGCACAGTCTCGCTCGCGGGCCTACCGTCCAGCGTGACCACGGCGCAGGCATACCTTTACAGCAACGCCAACCTGGCTGCCATCGTTCCGCAGCCGGCGGTCACGGTTACCCCAGGGACGGGAGCCGCGGCCAGCACCATCGCCAACTATACCTTCCCAGCGCAGTCGATCGTTCTCCTGGTTGTGCCATAGATTGGAGGCTGAAACCGGCAAGGCAGGCGGGGGCGGACGATCCCCGCCAAGGCCGCTATTGCTTGGGTGGCCCCGCTTTTTGCTGGCTGGATTCTATCTGCTGCACAATATCGCGTTCTCTCTGGCCATCTTCGGGGCGTTTGAGCTTGTAATAGATCGCGGCCAGCTCCACATGGGGATCGAGCCAGTTGGGATCGCTCTTCTCCAGATCTTCCAGTGTTGCCGCGGCCTCGGCAAATTTGCCCGTCAAGCCATTCAGCTTAGCCAATTGCAGGCGCGCCAGCGGAGCCTTCGGCTGTAGCTCCACGGCCAGCTCCAGCAACGGCCTGGCGCTGTCGAAATCCCGCTGCTTCAAGCGCATTGTTCCCAGGTACAGGTTTGCGGTAAAGTCTCTCGGATCCTGGCGCAGGGCGGCTTGAAAGGCCGGAGCGGCCGCTTCCGTATCACCCAGCGCGTCCCGCGCCTGTCCGGCCAGGGTGTTTACTCCGGGAAACGACGGATCCAGTTCCACAGCCGCGTCCAGATCGGCGCGAGCCTCGCGGAACTCGCGCCGGCCCATGTGCGCGGAACCCGCGACAAAGTAGGCATCGGCGGAGCGGGTGGCGCGCGCCACTTTCTCCATGCGCGGAATCCCCTCGGTCGCCTTTCCGCTTTGGATCAAGGCAAGAGCCAGGACGTACTCCAGGTCCATGTTGCTCTCGTGGCCGGCCTCGAGCGGAGCCAGCATTTTGGCGGCTTCGGCCTCCTTGCCCAGCTTTATATCGGTATAACCCAGCAGCACCGCGGCGGATAAGTCGGAGGGCCTGGCCGCATGGACCGCCTCGAACTCAGAATAGGCGTGCGCGAAGTCGCCCTTCTTGTAATAGGCCAGCGCCAGGTTCATGCGCACGTTTGTCTTGCTGGGCGCCCCGGCCAGCGCGCGCGTATCCTCTTCGATGGCCGCATCGAACTGGCCCGCATCGGCCAGCGCGGCGCCCAGGTTGGCGCGCACATCCGCCAGGCCCGGCTGAAGGGCAAGAACCTTCCGGTAGTCCTCGATCGCTGTTTTGTAATCGCCGTGTTGCTGCGCGACAATCCCGCTGCTCAGCAACTCATCCACATTGACGGGCGCCTGCGCCGGACCTTGCCCAGCCGCTGCCTGGACGCCAAGTGCAAAAAAGAGAAAGCCGACCAACCGCATGGCTACTAGGATAAAGCATTTGCGGGCGGCGCAAACCGCGCCGCCCGCAAAGCCCGCTCGATGGCTCGCTACTACTTGTCCAGCGGGGTAAAGTTGAGGATCTTCATGTTCGACGAGAAGCGCCGGTAGTTCCGGAACTCGATCGTGTTCAGATCCTCTTCGCGGTTCTTCTTCCTCAGTCTGACCTCCGCGGCGATCGGCATCAGGTAATCGTGCGCGTTGATGACCACGTAGTCGTAGTCCACGCTAACGCTCGTGGCGCGGACGGGAAAATCCTTAGGCAGATCCTCGGTCACCATCGAGATGCGGCGAATGCCGCCAGTAGCGCTGTCAATGAAGACCTGCCCGTGAAAGCCAACAATCGGCTCCTCGCCGCTCGCCCCTCGCACACTGAAGTTCGAATTCTCCTTGTCCACGCTGTACCTGAAGACCTGCACGGTTCCGTTGCCCAGCGTATCGGTCTCCTTCCACTGGAAGTCGGCCTTATGCGAGGGATCGAAGACTGCGTGCAGAACCCCGCCGAACTCTCCCAGCGAAAGAGGCCCTGCCAAGGCCTCGTGCTCGGCGCTGCTGGGCGCCTTGCCGTCCACTTCCAGTACGGTACGCGTCTCGCCCTTGTCGAAATACCGCATGAGTTCCGCGATAGTGTCTCTGTGCCTCCACCGGCCCTCGCCACTGGGATCGAACGATCGGTCGGTGACCTCGACACACAGGAAGTTCGGCAAAGAGTCGGCATAGCTGACAGCACGCTTCCTGGCGTCCTCGATCATCACCCGTATCTCTTCGGGCGTGGGAGCCGGCATGGGGTTGGTAAGCGATGTGATCACCAACTGCGTGGCCGCGTGAAGATCGCCCGTGATTGCCTCCAGCTTACCATCGGCGGGCGATGCTCCCCCGGCGCTCGCTGAGGCATTCCGTGCCGCGCTTCCAGGAACTGTAAAGGAGAGATCCTGTTCCGCATTTGTCTCCCCCTGGGTTAGAAACGCCTTCACCTGATAGACGCCGGGCGCGAGGGAAGTGGCGTGAAAGTTTGCCATGTAGGGAATCGCGCCTGCCGCGGCACTATCCCGGACTGGAAGCGGGAGCGGAGTGCGACGCCCGGGATTGCCGTTCCGGTCTACTTCAATTTCAAGTGTGGCCGGAGTAGGAATCTTGGGGTCGGGATGCAAGATGAAGAACAGCGAGACGGAGCTAGCGTCCTGGGGCAGCCGGCCAGAGAGATTGGGCGTCACCTTTCCCTTTTCATACCGCATCGGCTCCATGGGATCGTCCTCTTCGTGATAGGCATCCACCTTGCGGACGAGAACGAGCTGGCTCAGGGAAGGTCCGCTCTTGACCGGAGGAATCTCGAACGGGATACGCACCGCGCTCGCCTTGCCGCTCAACTGGTCAAGCACGGCGGCCTCCATCACATATTTGCCTGGAATAGCCAAGAAGTGCCGCTGCATTGTGATCGCCGCCGACTTGTCCCTGTCGATCGACCCCAGGGCGCCGCGCCGCGAGATGTCTTCGGCGAAGTGCTCGATTACCGTACCGCTCTCGTCCTTGATCTGCGCCACGATCGAAACATGCGCCAAATAGAGGTCGGTATGGGTGTCCTTCGTGGTCTCCAGTTGCGAAACCGGCACGTCGATCGCCACAGTGCTCGTATTACCGTCCGGCAACTCCCCGAACTGCAGGACCGCGGGATAAAACAGCAGTTCGGTGGGTAGCTGCGGCTGGCTCAGAATCTTCAGCAGGGGCGCCTCGAATGGCCTGATCCCGTTCTCGGCGCTTGGCGCCAGCGCAAAATACCCCGTCTTGGTCTTCACGTCCAGTCCCGCCCGAAGCGGCTTGACCGTAATGGTGCGGAAGCTCCCGTCGTACTCCTTGATAGGCGGCGAATAGGAGGCCCGGTAATACGTCGTCATGTCCTGCACCATTTGCTGCAGCGGCTTCTTCAGGTTGTTCTGAGCGTCTATGTATCCGCCTCCGGTGTTCGCTGCCAGTTCCGACAGCGGGCTCTTGACTTCACTGAACGGGTGGCCTCCCTGGCGGTTGAAGTCGGTCGCAATGGCGGTAACATTATTTGATCCACCCGGCGTAGCCTCCTCGCTAGGCAAGGTCGTAGCGTGCCCCTGGCTTCCTTGAACCGGCTGAGGAGTCGGGTTGAAATTGGCGTTTACCGAGGCCATCGCCGAATCGATCTGATATTGCCCGCCCACGTCGAGAGCATTCATGTCAACGACATAGAAGCTCACGCCCGCCTGGTTGGCCGCGCCGGTAATGGTATGCACCATCGCCTTGGCGGCTGTATCCATTTGCGTGTTTTGCGTGAAATAGATAATGGACTTTCTCTCCGCGAGCTGCTGCTGCGAACGCACCAGGGCCAGCAGGCCGGCCAGCGTGGGCAGCGTGTGCTGGTCCTGCCTGATTCGCTGCGCATCCGCAAGCGCCGCCAACAGAGTTCGATACTGGGCGCGCACCTTCATATCCACGTGGGTTCCCGACGGATCGGCACCCGTCTGGGCAATGGCAATCAGGTTCTTCTCAGCCTGCGCCGCCGCGCTGGCTCTTTCGGTGTCGGCCTTCTCGGTAACGATTCTCGCCGCCTGCTCCACCGCGCTCCGATCTCCCGTGAATCCCTGGAGCAGACGCAGGCGGCCTGTGAAATCGAACAGCGCGAGGGAATATCCCTTGATGGGCAGAACCTTCAGAATCTTGCCGGCGACGTTCTGTGCGCTTTTTGCCGCCGGACCGTTGAAATGATCGAAGACCAGCGTGACCAGGTGCCCATTGGTGAGATCTCCGTTCACCAGATGAAATCCGCTGAGCGTAACCGGAGTTCCGTTGTCGGCGACCGCGACCTCCTCCGGCTTGAGATCGAGAACCAGCTTGTGCTTCTTGTCGTGTACCACCATATCGAGGGAAACTTCATCGATCTGGGCGCTCACCGTTGTGGCGGGAACCGCCGTTGCGGGGGCAGATTGAGTTCCTGAGGCGGCTTGGCCATTTGCCATGAAAGGAAGAAAGACCAGGAGCAGCCACGCATACCGCCAGCCGGCGGTCATCTTGGCCGGCTCCGGTCCCGACGTGCGCCATTCATATGTGATCATGCGGAATCCCATTTCTCTTAAGGCATGAGTGCATCGAAATCTTGCATTGCACCGCTTGAGCGACTCTCCAGTTCAAACGATTGAGTGCTGTCTTGGAGCAGCCTTGCTCGCCGTCAGCAATTGTATAAGATGGAGCGCGTGTTTGTTTATGGCGCTTTCGTTCGCCGCGGTCCGGCAGGATTGCCGCCCTGCCAATCCGGCGCTAATTACTGTCTTTGCGGATTCCGTTGATGAGAGCTGGATCAATGCTTTGCGGCTGCCGGCGCTGGGGCCGCTTCTGTGACTTTCAGGATCTGATCAGCAGCCACATTTTTCAGCGTCTGCACGATTCCGCTGGGCCAGGTAATCTCAACTTGAATCGCCTTCGATTCCGCGCCCAGGCCGAAGTGTACCGGGCCCAGGCTCGACGAGGCGTAACACACGCTCGAAGTCTGGTGGTTGTATTGCACGCCGGCCCGGGTTACCGCCTTGATCCGCGCTCCAATGCCGTCGCGATTGGACCTGACCCCGCGCAGGGCAACGTCGAGCCAGTGGTTATGGTTGGGGCTACGGTTCATCCACAACTCCGCATTGTGGTCCAGGCTGGTCACCACGGCATCGATGCGTCCATCTCCGTCGAAGTCGCCGAAGGCGCAGCCGCGATGGCGTGCGGCAGTGGCCTCGGTGAAGCCTGCTTCGCCGGTGAGCGCCTGCCATTTGCTGCTGACGCCCAGATTGCGAAAGACCGTGTTCGGCTGCCTGATGCTGGTTCCTGGGGCATATGCCGAGGCCGAATGCCCTCGCGAAACAAAGAGATCCTTCCAGCCGTCGTTGTCGAAGTCATAGAGCGCCGCTCCGTAACCTGCCATGGGCATGCTCAAAGCGTGCATCCCGCTCGCCCCGGTTACCTCCTCGAAGTCGCCCTTTCCTGTGTTTCTCAGGCTGGGAAATGTCTGATCGTTGAGCGCGACATACACAATGTCCGGATAGCCGTCATTGTCGAAGTCGCGAAAATCCACTCCCATCCCCGACACCACTTCGCCATTCTCCGGAACCGCCGTATCGGTTTGGAATGCCACTTCCTCAAACCTGTTCCCCAGGTTATGGAAAAGGAAGTTGAACTCCGAGTCGTTAGTTACAAACAGGTCAGGCTTGCCGTCCAGATCGTAGTCGGCCATGGCCACGCCCATGCCTTTGCCCACATGATCGCGAATCCCCCACTCCTTCGAGACATCCTTGAAGGTTCCATCGCCCTGATTGAGGAAGAGCTGGTTGGGCGATCCCTTGTAGTGGCGCGGGTGGCAATAGTCCGGCACCCCCTGATCGGCGCATAGCGGCTTATCGGAGTAACTCCATTGCAGGTAATTGACCACAAACAGATCGAGAAGCCCGTCGTTGTTCACGTCCACCCAGACAGCCGCAACCGACCACAGCGGGCCGTATTCCGGATCGATCGACTTATCCAGGCCGGCCTTCTTGGTAACATCCGTGAAGGTTCCGTCGCCGTTGTTATGGTAGAGCGTGTTGCCGTGAACGCCGGTCACGAACAGATCCGGGAAGCCGTCGTTGTCGTAATCCCCCACGGCGACGCCAATATCGAAGCCGGTCCCCAGCAGACCGGCCTGCGCGGTCACGTCGGTAAAGACTCCATTGCCGTCGTTGCGCAGGAGCCGGTTGTAGTATTTGGGCGAGGATTTCTTCAGGGTTGCGATATCGGCGCCGTTGGTAAAAAAGATGTCGGGCCGGCCATCGCCGTTGTAATCGAAGACGGCCACGCCGCCGGCCATCGATTCAGGAGCGTTCCTGGCCGGAGTCTCGCCGTTTTCCACGCGAAACGGAAGATTCTTGAGCTCGAAACGGATCGGCGAGGGTGTCTGTTCCTGGCTGGGCAAGGAGGCGCTCATCGCTCCCAGACCAAGGGCCAGCGCCAGTTGCATTGGAAGGAAAGACTGAGACGCGCGCATACCGCCAACTCAGGGCGTGGCGGCAAGCCATCCCTGTTGAATTGTACTATCGCCCATCTGTTTGAACGTTCTT